>JBBRDQ010000168.1:0-11525 GCA_038203695.1 Chitinophagales bacterium | reverse complement strand
CCAAATCCAGCAGTTAACGAGACTATGCTGACCATCGCCCTGCCCAAAATGCAGGATGTGCAACTGAGCATTATTGATGCTGCCGGGCGTACGCTGCATTCCTGGACGGTAAAACATGTAACGGAGCAACAAATCCCGTTTGACGTTACGGGTCTTCCAACCGCCGTGTATCAATTGCAGATTCAACTGGAAGGCGAGACGATTGCCAGAAAATTTGTGGTTAATGATTAACGGATAACCATTATCCGTTATGACTTACAAATGGGGCACCTATCTCGTTGAGCGTCAATGGGGTACGGTACGCGAAGACTATAGTGCGGAAGGCGATGCCTGGAATTATTTCCCACACGACCATGCCCGTTCGCGGGTGTACCGCTGGGGCGAAGATGGATTGGCGGGTTGGTCCGATGATCAGCAACGGCTGTGTTTTGCCCTAGCCTTGTGGAATGGTAAAGACCCGATTCTGAAGGAGCGGTTGTTCGGTCTCACCAACGGTGAAGGCAACCATGGGGAAGATGTCAAAGAGTTATATTATTACGAAGACAATACGCCTGCGCACGATTATGCCCGCATGCGTTACCTGTATCCGCAGGCGGAATTTCCATACCGCGAACTGGTTGAAGTAAATGCGCAACGCGGGCGACTAGAGCCGGAATATGAATTGGCTGATACCGGCGTTTTTAAAGAAAACCGTTATTTTGATATCGCGGTCGAATACGCCAAAGCCGCTGACCATGATATGTGTATCCAGATTACGATCCGCAACTGCGGGCCGGAACCTGTACCACTCTGGGTGCTGCCAACCCTCTGGTTTCGCAATCGCTGGTCGTTTGGGGTAGAAGCCAAGCCGGGTATAGCGGCAGTTGAGAACCATGCCGTATTGGCAAAACATGTCGACTTGGGCGAGTACCTTTTTTGTTTTGAAAAAACGCCCACCCATCTGCTCTTTACCGACAATGAAACCAATACGGAGCGCCTGTTTAATAGCCAGAATGTTACTCCATTTGTCAAAGACGCATTTCACAAACCGCAGTACGGTGTGTACGTGCGGCAATTTTTTGAGCGTTTCGAACAAATTTCTGCGGCATTGCATGCCCTACAAGACGCCGTGGGTGATGATTTTCAAGGTTTCTATTTCGATCTACTGACCTTGCCGGATGGCGAGCGAATTCCCTTGCGGGTACATTCTTTTGTCGGATTAATCCCGTTATTTGCCGGGCTTTCGCTCGGGGCAGAAGACCTGGCGAATGTGCCGGATTTTGCGGACTTTTTTAAAGGTTTTCTGCAAAAAAACAACGTTTCCGATGGCTGCATTTTTGCCGACAACAACGAAAACCCGACTCGGTATCTGCTTTCGTTTATTCCACCGGAGCGATTGGAAAAATTACTTTCCGCCGTTTTTGACAGTGTGGAAATGCTGGCTGATTACGGCATTCGTTCAGTATCCAAACGGCATGAAGCGGGTATCGGCATCGAAGTAAACGGTACGTTTTTCGAAATGCACTATGTGCCAGGCGAGTCGGACAGCGGTATGTTTGGCGGCAATTCCAACTGGCGCGGCCCCGTCTGGATACCGGTCAATTTTCTGTTGGTGGATACGCTACGCCGTTACCATGTTTTTTTTGGCGATACCGTTACGATCGAAGTGCCGGCCGGATCGGGCCGACGCATTACCTTGGGGGCAGCGGCAGATGAATTGTGTCATCGCTTGCTGTCGCTGTTTCTGCCCGATGAAAACGGCTATCGAATTCTGCATGGCGAGCCGGATACCGCTACACATCCGCCTGATTTTCATGACAATATCCTGTTTTACGAATACTTCCACGCGGATTCGGGCCGGGGTTTAGGGGCCAGCCATCAGACCGGGTGGACAGCGCTGGTGGGGATGTTGTAAGAGGGCTATACCGCCTCCGGCTTCGCTACCGGCTTCTTCCACGGCTTGATCACCAATCGTAGACTCTGGTCATAACTGAGGTAATTCCACAACCAGTTGACAAAGACAAAAAACTTGTTTTTCGCGCCCAGGATGGCAAACAAGTGCACAAACAGCCATACCATCCACGCGAAAGCGCCTTGAAAACGCCAGAACGGCAAATCGACCACCGCGCGATTGCGACCGATTGTGGCCATCGACCCCAAGTCTTTGTAATGAAAAGCCGTAGTCGGTTTGCTATCGGACAGGCGACGCAGGTTTTTAGCCAGCAGATTGCCTTGCTGGATCGCCACCTGCGCTACCTGAGGGTGCCCCTTCGGAAATTTCTCTTCGGTCAAAAAAGCAATGTCGCCAATGGCAAATATATTGGGCGCACTTTGTAACTGGTTGATCTCATCGACCAGCAAGCGGTTGCCACGCGTATAGGCTTCCGCAGGTAGGCCTTCGATACGATTGCCGGTAATGCCGGCCGCCCAGATAACTTTGTCGGTGCGGATGGTCGAGCCATCATCAACCGTCACCGTTTCACCATCATAATCGGTAACCACTTTGTCCATCCACAACTGGACGCCCAATTCCCGCAAATAGGTCTCCGCTTTCGCCGAGGCTTGGGGCGACATAGCATTCAACAGACGTGGATCGCCGTGGATCAGGTGAATATCAATTTCATTGCGATCCAGATCGCTGTAATCCTTGGCGATAATGTGTTTTTTCATTTCAGCCAGTGCCCCGGCCACTTCCACGCCAGTCGCGCCGCCGCCGACAATAACAATATCCAGATAAGGCTGCCGGTTATCGTACCCGGCGGCTGAAACAGCCCGTTCGTAGTCTTCAAAAATATTGTTGCGCAGGAAAAGCGCTTCAGATACCGACTTCATCGGAATAGCGTTGGCGCGGACGCGTTCATTGCCAAAAAAATTGGTGTCGGCCCCCATGGCCAGGATCAGGTAGTCATAATGCAACGCACCGATCTCTTCCGACACGATTTCCTGTTTGACCGGATCGACGGACTGTATTTTGGTCACCCGGACATTTACATTTTTACTGTTTTGAAAAACTTTCCGGAACGGAAAAGTGATGCTGGAAGGCTCCAGTCCGGCCATGGCGACCTGGTAAAAAAGCGGCTGAAACTGGTGGTAGTTATTTTTGTCGACCAGCACGACCTGAAAGTCGGATTTCGCCAGTTTGCGGGCAAGGGTAAGTCCGCCGAAGCCGCCGCCAACGATCACGACGCGTTTTTGATTGGTATCCGGAATGTTGAATTGCATAATACTGGGTTCTAGTTGTCAAGGAATTTCAGGGTGTAATATAACACTTGTAACAGTAATAACCAGCGTAAGTTTTTCGCAACAATGCTAATTCGGCAAGGAAATTTTACCCATAGATACCAAAGGAATGCCTCCTAATTCGGTTGGACCCTGCATTGTTCCGGCTACCGTTTCATTCGCCAGTACGGCAAACAAAACGGCTTCCTTCGCATCTCCATGCACGCCTAATATATCCATCGGGCAAGTCGAAAATTCGGGCAGATTTTGTTGTAAATATTTGACAATAAGTGGATTGTGCGCTCCGCCGCCACTGATGTACAATGCTTTTTTCCGCACCGTACCCGCGACTTTTTGCACGGCTTCCACAATGGTATCGGCGGTCAGGCGCGTGAGGGTGGCCAGTAGATCGTGGGGATCTACCGGCACGGGCATGGCTTGTTGCACCCAAGCGCGGCTGAAAGATTCCGGTCCGGCAGTTTTAGGAAAGGGTCGGGCAAAATAAGGGTCAGATTTTAACTGGTTCAATAAATCTACATCGACCGTGCCGGCCGCAGCCAGTTGTCCGTTTTCATCATAAGGCCGGTTGAAATAATGCTGCGTAAAAACATCCAGCAAGGTATTGCCCGGACCCGTATCGGTGGCGAATGCCTGGGCGGCATCGCCATTCCCAGGCAGAAAGGTAAAATTGGCAATACCGCCAATATTCAGCAAGAAGCGGTCTTCGCCGGGTTTTGAAAACAAAAAGTAGTCGCCATACAACGCCAGTGGCGCGCCTTCGCCGCCGGCCGCCAGGTGTTTTTGCCGAAAATCACTAAGGGTGATAATCTTGGTTCGCCGCGCCAGATGATCACCGTCGCCGATTTGCAGCGTGGCATTCGGGGCGTCCAGCAGTCCGTGAAAGATGCGCGGCGCATGGTAGACGGTCTGGCCGTGACTGGCGAGTAAATCAATATCGGACGCCGGTACCTTCCATTGTCGCAGGCATTGGTTTACTATAGCGGCATGGCGCTCGGCGACGATGACGTTTAGCAAGACAAGTTGCTGAAAATCAATGGTTTTTTGCGCGAAAACCTGCCGGATATGCTGCTTGAAGGCCACATCGTACGGAACGGTGATGAACTCCCGCACGGTTACCTGCGTCTTACGGCCCGCTCCCGAAAAGGCACACAGTGCCACATCCAGTCCATCGAGCGAAGTGCCGGACATCAGGCCGATGATCAGACGTGTTTTTTTGCGGCTGATCGCGGCGAGGGACTGGATATCTTGTTTCACGAACCGGCGAAAAAGCGGGCAAAAAATACGATCTGAAAGTCAACGGCCCTGCCCCAGTATGTGCTGTTGTGTTCGCCCGGACGTTCGGTGTATTCATGAGGGATTTTAGCGTCCATCAAGCGCTGGTGCATGGTGCGATTGGTTTCCAGGAAAAAATCATTGGCACCGCAATCGATGATCAAAGGGATCGGGTGTTCTTTCAGCATTGGCACTAGGTTGACGACCGAATAAGCCTCCCAGTTTTGCCAGTTGGTCGTCGGGTTGCCCAGACGGCCTTTCAAGTTCCAGCCATTCATTTTAAACGAACGCAGGTCCAATCCGCCGGCCATACTACCCGCTGCGCCAAAAACGTCGGGATGGCGAATCGCCAGCGACAGGGCGCCGTGACCGCCCATGCTCAATCCGGTGATCGCCCGACCGGCTGGGTTTTTCAACGTATGGTAGTAGTAATCAATGAAAGACACGACTTCTTTGGCAATATGCGTATCGTACCGTACAGTCGAATCCACCGGGCTGTCCAGGTACCAACTGTCGTAACCACCATCCGGACAGACGATGATCATCTGATAGGTATCGGCGTGTTGGCGCAGTTGCGGTGCCTCGACCAGCCAACCGGTGTAATTACCACTCCAGCCGTGCAACAGATACAAAACGGGATACGGTTTGCCCTGGACCGTATAATCGGAGGGCGTGACCACGATGCAGCGACTCGTCTTGTGCATGGACAGACTAGGAATGTCCAGCGTATCCACCTGACTGGCATTGGCGCAGGAACTAAACAACAACGTGCTGATTAACAAGGAGATGAATCGGCGAAGTGGCATTAGAGATTCGGTTTACTGATAGCAGTTGCGAAGTTACGATAGCCTAAAGACACCTTAGATTTTTGGCAAGCCGGTATGGGGGTATTTTACCATCCCAGGTTATGGGTCATCCTTCGCTGACCGCTCAGAATGACCCATAAACCTGGTTAAAACCGCGACTCGATGTAATACGGCAACATCGCCCGCCAGGTCGGCCAGTCGTGGCGCATATCAGGACCCCATACATCGAGTTCGTGCGGAATGCCTTTACCGGCGAGCAGGCCGGACAAATTGCGCGACGCCTCCGGATCTTCGTAATCGCCGGAGCCGCTCAAAATATGGATGTGCTTGCTGTTGCGCAGCCGCGATAAAATGTGATCGTCGCTCAGATTCGGAATATAGTGACACGGCGAGTTGAAATAAACGTCTTCGTCGTAATACCCTTTGGTGTAGGCGGTCAGGTCGTACACGCCGGACATAGCAATCGTACCCGCGAACAGATCGGGACGACGGAAGAACATATTGGCCGCGTGCAAGGCTCCCAGGGAAGCACCGGTCGTAATGATCGGCGTTTGATCACTGGTGTGCGTGTGAATGAACGGCACCACTTCATTTTCAACGTATGCGTTGAATTGCTGGTGGCGAATCGCTTTGTGGCGCGGATGCATACGGTTGTTAAGCCACGCTTCCGAGTTGATACTATTGATCGAAAAAACCTTGATTTTACCGGCTTCAATCGCCGGACGCAGGGCATCAATGAGTTGAAACCGCTCGTACTCCAGATAGTCCGCCGCCGCAGTCGGCAACATTAAAAGGCTGAACCCAAAATGCCCGTATACAGCCACTTCCATGTTTTTGTTCAGCCGGGGGCTAAACCAGTTGTGAATTTCTCGTTTCATATTTCGAATAATGGTTTAGAATCGTTTTGTTTGAACCTGGGGCATTCGTGCCTTCAAATTTTGAAATCAATCCTTTTGGGCGCGTGATTTTTGCGCCGGCACAAAAGTAGAAAAAGAATTTTCCTCCGGACTATTTCGATAAAAAATCATCGTACAAAACCTGCAAGTAGGCTTTGGCCTGGGTTTGGGCGATCGTATCAAGCGCGCCGTTGAAGAACTGCCACGATTTATCCTGAAAATGATAGAACCCGGTGCCTTGCTGGTTGGTCCAGCCGATCCCGTTCTCGTTGGTGTAATAGGCAAACCCGTTATTGGGGGATACGGAGACTGAATTCTCCCATACATTGCGGCTCCAGGGGAATTCCTTTTGCACGTATTGTTTCCCCAGCAAACGCAGTACGATAGCGGGGATATCATGATGATTGCAATAAATTGGTATCCGCAACCCATGCGAGGATTGCTGGAGTGGCGCGCCAAAAATAATCAGCGGAATATGCCGGGAACGCGGATCGTCCATGCGCACCTGATCCGGATTGGAAGCCCCGTGGTCGGCCACCAGCACAAAAACAGTGTTGGCGTACCAGGGCTGTTGCTCGGCGGTTTTGAAAAATTCGCCAAGCGCATAATCGGCAAAGGCTGTGCTGTGGCGAAACAGTTCCGGATCGCTGTTGCCGGTTTTCCATTTGCTTTCATACGGCACATCAAAGGGCGGATGCAGGCTCAATGTCATACCCATCGCAAAAAAGGGCTGGGGTAACTTACTGATTTCCAGGGCCATACGTTGCAACAAGATATGATCGTCCACCCCCCATCGCTGGGTGTGTTCGGCGCTGGTAAAATCGCTTTCCGCAAATATTTTCTCAAAACGCTGGTTGCGCATCCACATACCGATATTGGCAAACGTCAGTTCGCCGCCGTAGAAAAACGCCGTGGCGTACCCGTCGCGCTGCAATACCTTGGGCACGGAAGAGAGTTTATTGGCTTTGTCACTTAATAATACGATCGACTGGTCGGGCTGCGCCGGATAACCGCCCAGAATAGACACCAAACCCTGATCGGTGCGATAGCCGCTGCCGTAACAATGTTCGAATAAAATACCCGCGCGGATGAGCCGGCTGAGATTGGGACACAAGCCTTTTTCGCCGCCCAATTCTTCGACTACCTGCGCAGTCATACTTTCCATACCGATAAAGACGACGTTCAACCGGGTGGTGGTATCCGGGCGATCCAGCAGATTAAGTTGGGAATCATCGCTTGGCATTTGCTGAAAAAGTTTCGATACGGTGGCTTCTGCAGTACCCCGATCCATAAATTGGAAATGGTTCTCGGTCGAACGCGTTTCGATCAGGCTATGGATCAACTGCCAGCCCGTATTCGTGGCAGCATGATTATCAAACAGATGTGGCGAATAATACACCGCGCTTTCATTGATAGCCATAACGCCGGTGCCGCCGCGTGCACCGAGTAGCAACAGTCCAATAAATAACGGCAGCAGTGCCAAACTCCAGCGAACTGGAGCAGCCGGATACAGCTGTGCGCCAGTCATCCGGCGATACACCCGCCACCAAGCCCAGCCGAAAATAAGGGTCAGCCCGATAGACAAGATAATAAATGTCACCGACATAGAATCGAGCAGCGCAGCCGGGGTTTTGAAATACTCCATCGCCCGGTTGTTCAGCGGCGTATGCCACTCTTCGTACAGGAAAATGTTAGCGCCGAAGATCAGGATAAAGGCGCTGATCAACAAGATATTGAAGCCGGCAATGACCAGGCTAAAATACCGCCAGGCAATTTGCCCGATGGCTACCCCGATAAACCACAATAATACGGGGATCAGCAATAAATAACTCGCCATGCTCAAATCCAGCGGCAGTGCATACCAGAAGGCCTTCCAGACCGATAGGGGCGTTTGTGGCGACCATTCATCGTGAAACCAAGCGATGAACCACAGCCGGAAGATGCCAAAAAACAACAACCAAAATGCCAGCAAACGCACCGGGAAATAAAGAGATGGTTTCATAATAACACAGCGGAACGCCGTTCCTTACAGACTTACTTTGTTTATTTTCAGGAACTTGCGCGTGTCCGGAACAATTTTAAAACGCTCATCGAGGCGAAAGCCGACGACCCAGATAATCGTTGCATCGCCGTTGACCAGTACCCAGGTTTTTTCTTTCTCCAACCGGGATACTTTTTCATTGGTGAAATAATCCTGCAATTTCTGGCTGTGTCCGTGCATACCAAAGGGCTGAAACGCGTCGCCGGATTGCCAGGGGCGCAAATGTAAGGGAAACTGGAGTTTTTCCGGGTCAAGTACAATACTATTGCGACCATCAGGGAAAATATCCGGTCGTTCGGAAGGTACCATGAACAAGCGGTCGCCATCCGGCAGTTTGACCATCAAATCGGTTGAATCGATGGTAATTTGTACCAGAGCAGTTCCATGCGCCGGATGGATTAATTGTAAAACCAGCCGATCATTCAACAGACGCCAGCCGGTTTTACTGACCAGTTCGAGGCCGGTATGCTCCAGATTTTCGGCCATTTGCCGCGATTGCTCCGGGTCAAAATCGTATGGTCTCAGCAATTCCAGCAGGACCTGGGCAGGAGCCGGAAATTGCGCGAGTATTGATTTCTGAATGGCGTATTCGCTCGTTGTATTTTCGTCGCCGTCGCCAAACATCTGCCGAGCCATAAAAGCATAATTAGCCGACAGGTCGTGCATGCGCTGCATCGTGCGTTCGGTCGTGTGCAGGAAGTTTGGATTCAATTCTTCCAGACGCGGTACAATCTGGTGGCGGATAAAGTTGCGCGCATAATCATCGGAATGATTGCTGCTGTCTTCGCGCCAGGCAATGCCATTCTCCTGCGCATAGTGCTGTATTTCCGCGCGGGTGGCCCATAAAAGCGGCCGAACTACGACGCAATCGACCGGTTTATCGGGGGCATCGTCTGCCCCACCTGCTTCATTGCGCGCCACCAGTGTCGCAATACCGGTCAGACCGGCAATGCCGGTGCCACGGGTTAGATTCAACAGGGTCGTCTCAACGGCATCATTGAGATGATGGGCGGTAGCGACGCAATCAAAATTCTGCTCGCGGCATAATTCCGCAAACCAGGCGTAGCGCAAGTCGCGGGCGGCCATTTGAATGGAAACACCCTTTTCAGCAGCCAATTCCCGGGTCGCAAATTGTGTTACAAAAATGGGAACATCAAGTTCAACTGCCAAGGTGCGTACAAATTGCGCATCACCCTCCGATTCGGCACCGCGCAGTTGGAAATTGCAATGGCAAAGGGCAGCAAGCATGCCAGTGGGGTGTAACAGGCGGCTTAACACCACAGAATCCAGTCCGCCGCTTACGGCGAGCAGTATCCGGTGGCCCGGTTTTAGTAAACCGCTTATCTTAATATTATGATAAAATCGTTCCTCAAAATTCATACGCACGGCAAGATTTAGTAAGGTGCTGGATAAACGTATTAGTATTGACAATCAGCAAATTACACAATATTTTTTACCCCGGTTTATTTTACAAGCACCTTCCGCTCCGGTTAAAGTCAGGTTAAGACAAACCCCGAAACATTAATTAATTGCGCAAATAAAATCAATTTTGACGCAAAAATCGGATTCACTATTCGCAACTGACCTGTTATGAAACAACTACTTCTACTTTTTTTCTTCCTGCCCTGCCTGCTTACCGCTCAGATCGTGGGCATCGTGCACGATGAAAACGATGAGCCCCTGCCTTTCGCCTCGGTTTATATCCGCGGCACTACCAACGGTACTGTTTCCAACGCGGAGGGAGAGTTTCGCCTGACGGTCAAGCCCGGCACCTACGAGGTTGTCTTTCAGTACATTGGCTATCAGCAAAAAACGGAAACCGTCGTGGTGGGTGCCAAAACGCCGCGGATGAATGTGCGTATGGAGCCCTCCGACTTGCAGTTCAACGAAGTCGTTATTACTTCTTCCGATCCGGCGGTGCGCATGATGCGCGAAGTAATTGCCAAACGCACCTACTACAAAAAAAAGGTAGATGCGTACTCCTGCGACGCCTATGTGAAAGGGTTTTACAAACTGAAAGATGCGCCGAAAAAGATATTCGGACAGGATGTGGGCAATATGGGCGGCATCCTGGATACCAATCGCGCCGGTGTGATTTATCTATCCGAATCCGTTTCGAAAATTTATGCACAAAGCCAGCCGGAGCGCAAAAAAGAAGTGATGATTTCCAGCAAAGTCAGCGGTTCGGAAAGTGGATTCAGCCTCAACCGCGCCACCTTGACCGATTTCAACCTCTACAATGAGCATCTGGAGATTGATCGCGAAGTATTATCGCCGTTGGCCGACAATGCGTTCAACTATTATGATTTCAAGTTTCGGGGTCGCTATGAAGATCAAAACGGCTACGATATCTGCAAAATCGAAGTCATCCCCAAGCGACCGGCCGATCCGACCTTTAGTGGTTTCCTATACGTGGTGGACGAATGGTGGAACCTGGCCGGCGCCGATTTGTTCCTGACCGGCGCTTCCATCAAACAACCAGTGCTCGATACCATGCGCATCCAGCAGGAATTTGTACCGGTCGAAAAACCGGACACCTGGTGTCTTCTGACGCAGGTGACGAGTTTTAAGTTCCGGGTCTTCGGGTTCGTCTTCGACGGTTTTTTCAACAGTGTTTTTACCAATTACAACCTGAAACCCAACTTCGAGGCAGATTTTTTCGATCGTGAAACTTTCAAGATTGAAAAAACAGCCAACGTGCGGGATTCCACCTACTGGACTTCTGTGCGCCCGGTGCCGCTCACTACCGAAGAAGCGCGCGACTATGTGAAAAAAGACAGCCTGCAAACGATCTGGAAATCCAAGGAATACCTCGACAGCATCGACCGAAAAGGCAACCGTTTCAAACCGATGGATCTGTTGATGGGCTATTCGTGGAATAATTCCTATAAAAACCGCAGTTTTGACTACCCGGCCGCCTATCAGTGGATACAGTACAATTCCGTGCAGGGCTGGGTATTGAATGTTCAACCCAAATTTCGCATCGACTCCGACGAGCGCGGCACCCGTTTCTGGCGTGGCGAAGGCGCACTGAATTACGGTTTTTCCGAAAATAAACTGCGCGGCAGCCTAAAACTCCAGCGACGCCTGGAGAGCATACATTACGCCATGGCCGAGGTGAGCGGCGGTATCATGCCGGAGCAATTCAACGGCCGCAATCCGATCGCGCTCCTGACAAATTTGCAGAGCACCTTGTTTTTCGGGCACAACTATCTGAAAATTTACGAAAAAACCTGGCTGCGCGGTGAATGGAGCCAGATGGCCGGACACACGCTTATGCTGCGCGGCTCG
>JBBRDQ010000167.1:0-11753 GCA_038203695.1 Chitinophagales bacterium | reverse complement strand
TCCTGGGTCGCCCCACGGCCTCGCTGCCCGGGGCGGATGTATTGGCCCGCAAATTCGGTTACCCTACACTGCACTTTCATGTTCGTCGGTTACGGCGTGGTTTTTATGAAGTGGAATACCGCGATGTGTGGCTGCAACCGGAGTTAGCAGAGCCCACCGATATCACCCGCGCTTTTGCCACTATGCTGGAAGCAGACATCCGGGCGCAGCCTGAAAGTTGGCTGTGGAGCCATAAGCGTTGGAAAATGCAACCTGAATACAGTTAAGTGTGGCACACCTATGATAAATAGTTGATCCTCCATGAGCAAATTCAGGGTTGCCACAATTTTTTGAACACGCTCACAAAAAGGGGTTAAAAAATCCCGAGTTCCTCCACTGGGAGAAACTCGGGACGTGCAGGATTCTTATTAATCAGCCACTATTTTTTACGCTTTTTAAAATTACCACCCACATTGCCGGAGTTGCTGCCGTAATTATTGCTGCGCTGCTTACGATTGTTTCCGCTTTGGCCTTGGCCTTGCCGCTTTTGATTCCGCTGGTTGTTTTGACGGGGCCGTTCTTTGTCATGACGGCCAGCCCCGGCTGCCAGTTTATCCAGCGAATCATGGCCTTCGTGTAAGGCCAGTTTACCATCGGACAGAATTTCCAAATCTTCTTTTACGATGTCATCGCTCACGTAGTGCTCCTTATTCCAGGTTTTGTAGGCCAGTTTCATATAGGAAGCAATTACTTCTACAAAACCTTCTTTTTTCTGGCCTTCGGGCATCGCAATTGCCTTTTGAATCAGCGCTTGAATACCATTCCCATAGTGGCGGAAGCGGGTGGCTGTCGCCGGGTATTCTACGGCAATGGCGGCCGGGCGATCGTCTTCATGCCGGATGGTAATGCCTGGAGGAAGAGTCACATCCAATTTATAGCGGGCGATCGCAAAAGCGTGGCTCCACAATTTATCGCGGTAATCATCCAAGTTACGATTGCCCAATGGATTGAGCAATTGCATCAGTGCGATGATCGATTCTACGGTTTTCTGCCGTTTGTAACGGTCTTCGATGGTGACGGCATGCTCCAGCATCTCCTGGATGGAGCGGCCATATTCGGGAAAACGAATAATTTCCCGTTCGGTATTATATTGAATATCAAGATTATTCATGTGTAATCATTTAAAAGGCCAATTGGCAGGCGATATAAAAATTATCAAACGCCGGTTCAGCCGGGTAATTGTCTATCGGGCGTAGGCGACGGCGCGTTTTTCACGGATTACCGTGACCTTGATCTGCCCGGGGTATTGCATTTCGTCCTGAATTTTCTGCGAAATCATAAACGACAAATCGTCGGCGTATTGGTCGGTCACCTTATCGGCTTCGACAATCACGCGCAGTTCACGACCCGCCTGCATGGCAAAGGCTTTGGACACGCCTTCATGGCTCATGGCAATATCTTCCAGTTCGGTTATGCGCTTGAGATAGTTTTCCAGAATCTCCCGACGAGCACCGGGACGAGCGCCGGAGATGGCATCACAAGCCTGAATGATCGGCGAGATGATATTATTCATTTCGATCTCGTCGTGGTGAGCGCCCACTGCATTGATAATAACCGGATGCTCGCCATATTGTTCGCACATTTTCATGCCGACCAGGGCGTGCGACAGTTCTGTTTCTTCCTCCGCTACTTTACCGATATCGTGCAACAGACCGGCGCGTTTGGCCATTTTGATCTGTTTCGGGTTCAGACCCAGTTCGGCGGCCATGATCGAGCACAGTTCGGCCGTCTCCATCGAGTGTTTCAGCAAATTCTGACCATACGACGAACGAAAACGCATCCGTCCAACCATGCGCACCAGTGCGGGATTGAGCCCGTGAATATTCTGTTCGATGACCGTGCGTTCACCAATTTCGATGATTTGTTCTTCGAGTTGTTTGCGCACTTTAGCTACGACCTCTTCGATCCGGGCGGGGTGTATGCGTCCGTCTGCCACCAGACGCTGGAGCGACAACCGCGCCACTTCGCGGCGAATCGGGTCGAACGAAGAGATAACGATTGCTTCCGGCGTATCGTCGACGATCACTTCCACGCCGGTGGCCGCTTCGAGTGCGCGGATATTCCGCCCTTCGCGGCCAATGATCTGGCCTTTCATTTCATCACTTTCCAGGTTGAATACTGAAACGGTATTCTCAATGGTAAACTCGGCAGCCGTCCGCTGAATGGTTTGAATAACAATGCGTTTGGCTTCCTTGTTGGCGGTGATCTTTGCATGAGCGATGGCTTCTTTGACGATCGACATTGCTTCGCTTTCGCTCTTGGCGCGCACGGCTTCCAGGAGTTGATCCTTGGCGTCCTGCTGGCTCAATTGCGCGATTTTTTCGAGCATCTTAATGCGTTCTTCATTCGCAGCATCCAGTTCTTCGCGCTTTTTCTGGACAATTTTAAGTTGCTTATCGAGATTTTCGCGCAGCGTTTCGATTTCCAGGTCGCGATTGTCGAGGTCATTGCGTCGGCCGTCCAACTCGGTGATGCGCTTTTGCAGGGCATCTTCATCTATTTTGAGGTCCTTTTGCTTGGAGATGATATCCACCTCCATTTCCTTCAATTGCAACTGATGCTGCACTTTTTCGGTCTCAAACTGGCTGCGCATCTGGGCATACCGGTCTTTAGCTTCCTGGATTTTCTGTTGTTTAATACGCTCGTTTTCCGATTCGGCTTTCGAAGCGATCTCCCGGGCCTTTATCTTGGCTTTCTCAATTTCCACATTGGCCTCGTCGGTCAGGCGTTTGGCATTGAGGCGGGCTTCCTGAATAGCGAGGTCCGCTTTGCGGTTGCTTTCTTCGATGGACTGCTGATTGCCTTTTTTAAGCGTCTGGCTGGCGATAAAGTAGGCAACAACCCCTCCGATCACCAGACCTATTATTATACTTATGATATCCATTTTTTTAGAATTAAGATTGATAATTAATGGTTAATGGTTAATGGTTAATGGTTAATGGTTAATGATTAATGATTAACCATTAACTGTTACTTTCGAATGAGTGCGTTTAGTTTGGTTTCAAATGCCTGTTGCAACTGTTGCATGGCGGCATCGATTTCTTTGTCCTGTAAAGTCTTTTCGGAGTCTTCGAAGGTAAAACTTACGGCATAGGATTTTTTACCTGCGCCGAGTTTGCTTTCGTCTTCAAATACGTCGAACAGATTGACGTCTTTCAGCATTTTCTTCACGGTTTTCGTGGCCAGTTGGCGAATTTCACCAAAAGTGACCGCCTGGTTGATTACCAGCGCAAGGTCGCGGCGCACCGTAGGAAAACGGTTGAGCTCTGCGAATTGGATTTTATGGGCCGTAGCGGCTTTAAAAACCAGTTCAAAATTAAAATCAGCGAAAAAAACAGGGTTTTTAATATCCATCTTTTTCAGAATGGCCGGTTGTACGGCTCCAAACGTCACCAGTTCCTGGGGCCCGCGGTGAAAACGCAGGGCGGACTGGAATGGCGCATCGGCAAGGGCCGTCTCCTGAAAACCGCTGACGCCCAGTCGGGTCAGCAGGTTTTGTACATAACTTTTCAAGGTATAAAAATCAACACTGCGCTTGTTCACCGGTTGCCACGTTTCACCTGCGTAGGTGCCGGTCATCAACATGCTGAGACGCAGGGTTTCCACAAATCCAGGAGATTGATCTTGCTTTGCGAATCGCGCATAGGTTTTACCAAACTCAAACAACCGCAAATCCGGATTTTGCCGGTTCTGGTTGCGCACGACTGCCTCCAGGCCACTGAACAACAGCGAAGCGCGCAGGCAGTCGAGCCCCTGGTTGGCGGTATTGTGGATAAAAACCAGGTTCTCCTGCGGGATCGGCAGCAAGGCAGTTTCGCCGAGATGGTAGGCTGAGTTGGCCAGCGAAAGCGACATCGCTTCGTTAAAACCATTCGCAGCCAGAAAATCGGCTGCCATATTGCGCACACTATCAGGATGCGGGCGTTGGGTCACCTCCATACTGCTGCGTATTTGTGTGGGGATCGGCACATTGTCCAATCCATACACGCGCAAAATTTCTTCTACGACATCCGCTTCGCGGGTGACATCGGGTTTGTTCGTCGTAATAATAGCCGTAAAACCGGCCGCGGTTTCATCTTCGCGACCAATAGCAAGGGCATCGAGAATGTGATGGATTTTTTCAATAGACAAGGTCTCGCCGATCAGCGCGTTGATGCGCTGGTAAAATACGGGAACCCGTGCGGCAACTGGTAAAGCAGCATGTATATCGACTACCTCGCTGGAAATTTTGCCACCGGTCAAACGCGCGATCAATACGGCTGCGCGCTGAAGCGCCAGCACCGTTTGGTGTGCATCCACGCCTTTTTCAAAGACCCAGGCTGCGTCGGTGCGCAGGTTGTGCCGGATCATCGAGCGACGGATCGCCCGTGGATGAAACACGGCACTTTCCAGAAAAATTGCTGTCGTGCTGTCCTTCACGCCACTGTCTGCACCGCCAAACACACCCGCCAAACACAGCGGATGATTGGCTGCATCGCAGATCATCAGGTCTTCGGCGTAGAGTTTGCGTTCCACGCCGTCCAGGGTTTTAAAAATAGTCCCTTCCGGAAGATTTTTTACGATGATGCCGCCGCCTTGAATAGCGGTCAGATCGAACGCATGTAATGGCTGACCTAATTCGATGCGGACATAGTTGGTGACGTCGACCACATTATTGATCGGGCGCTGCCCTACCGCCAACAAACGATTTTTGAGCCACTCGGGACTTTCGCCGACTGTAATGCCGGAAATAGTGAGACCGGCATAACGCGGACAAGCCTCGGTATTTTCAACGGTCACCGGCAGCGAAGCCACCCCTTGCGGGATGCTTTCAATACCCTCAAGGTCAATGTTATGCAACTGTGCGTTCGGCGTTTCATGCACGCGCAACCAGGCCAGTATGTCTTTGGCAACACCCAAATGGCTGGTTGCATCGGCGCGATTAGGCGTAAGCCCGATTTCAAAAATTGTATCGGCTTCCTGTTTAAACCAGATAGCGGCTGTAATGCCTAATGCAGTATCGTCGGCCAGCACCATAATGCCGCTGTGGTCGTGCCCAACGCCCAGTTCATCCTGTGCGCAGATCATGCCTTGTGAAGCCACGCCGCGCACTTTGCGCTCAGCAATGGTAAACAACGAACCGTCTTTACTGAAAACTTGCGCTCCGGGCAACGCCACGAAGACTTTTTGCCCCACGGCAACATTGGGCGCGCCACAGACGATGGAGCGGGCAATACCGTCGCCAACATCTACCAGTGTGGCTGAAAGGTGATCCGTATCGGGTATCCGATCACAAGCGGTGACAAGTGCGGTAACAACTTTGTCTAAATCTACCGCCGATGGCTTTACCGCTTCCCATCCTTCCACTTCAAGTCCCAATGATGTCAGTATATCGGCAATTTCGGGGGGTGTTTTATGTATCTCGAGATAATCTCGAAGCCAGTTTAGCGAAACCTTCATTTCCTCAAATATCGTTCAGTTTGGATTATTCAGTTTGGGTCGCAGCAAACAATTCGTCTGCAATCAGGCAAAGGTAGCAATGTTATACAATAATTCTGCTTAATTACCCGCCTTTGATATTGTTTGAGGCATTTTCAAAGGCGGGCATGCTAAACAATTGCTGATTTTCATTTTTTTATCAAAACAATCCGCGTCTTCCTGCGGTTTCTACCTCGAAGAATGCGCTCCCGTGGTTGGCGCATGCAACATTCACCTGAAATTGTAAATACTATGTTTCATCTCAAAGAAGGCGATGCAGCCCCTGACTTTTCCGCCCCCAATGAAAAAGGCGAGTCGACCAGTTTGGCCAATTACAAAGGCAAAAAACTGGTTTTGTATTTTTATCCAAAAGACGACACCCCGGGCTGTACTGCCGAATCCTGTAGTTTACGCGACGGTTATCCGCAATTTCTGGCGAAAGGATACGATGTGCTGGGCGTAAGTCCCGACTCGGTCAAAAAACACGTTAAATTTCAGGAAAAATATAGTCTTCCGTTTAGCCTGCTGGCCGATGAAAGCCATGCAGTGGCCGAAGCGTACGGTGTGTGGGGGCCTAAAAAGTTTATGGGTCGCGCCTACGACGGCATTCACCGCACCACTTTCGTGATCGACGAAGCCGGCAAAATAGAACGGATTATCAATAAAGTTGATACCGAGAATCATGCCCCTCAAGTACTGCTCGCCGACGGATAGTTTTTTTAATGATTAACGGTTAATGCGCCCGCTCTATGGGGACATTAACCGTTAATCATTATACGTCAATGTTTTCGTACACTATTTAGTTAGCCGGCGGTTCTACGTTTGCAAAAAAAAGTATCCTGTTTGACCGTTTGGCCGATCATCAGTAAACCAATCGACCCTAATCCCTGGTCACCACGTCACTCAAACTGCCTTTAGCCGCTTTATTGCGCTTGCGTTGTTCATTGGCTACCACCAGAATGCTCACCTCGTACAGCATATACAGCGGAATGGCTACCAACGTTTGCGAAACCACATCCGGCGGTGTAATAATGGCAGCAATAATCAAAATAATAACAATGGCATGCCGGCGAAATTTTCGCATAAAACTGGTGCCGACTAAACCGATGCGCGCCAGGAAATACGCTACGATGGGGGTTTCAAAGACCAACCCCATTGGCAGCGTAAACATTGTCATGTAAGTCACGTAAGAATCCAGGGTAGGCGACACGATTACACCATTCAAGGTGTAACCCGCCAGAAAACTGATTGAGAACGGCGCAATTATATAATAACCGAACACAACACCCAACATAAATAAAAGGGAACAGATAAAAACGACGCCGCGTACGGCCCTGCGTTCGTTTTCGTGCAGTCCCGGGCTGATAAATTGCCAGAATTGCCAGAAAATATAAGGGAAAGCTCCAATGACGCCCAGCCAGAATGAAACGTACATATTCTGCATCAGCACTTCGCCAAATTCGCGGGTAGTCAGATCAAATTTAGGCGGCGTAAAACACATATTTTCGCCCAGACCAACCAGGTGGGAAAGATTGCACAAGCCTCGGAATGTGGCAAAATTTGGGTCGCGCGGACCAAAAATAATGTTATCAAATACAAAATCCTTGTTTACAAAACAGACGACCGCAATCGTCAAAATGGCCACTGCTGACTTTAGAATATGACTCCGAAGTTCTGAAATATGGTCAAAAAAACTCATTTCCCCACGCTGTCCTTTCCGACGGTCGTCTTGTTCGTATTGTTGATCGAGTGACATAATTGCGATAGTGTCTTCGTGTGTAGTAATTGGCGATCCAGCAAAATTAGCTATCTGTATTCGCCGTAGATGTATGTTGCTCTTTAGACTGGACAAAGGTAAAAGGTTATGCCAAAGGCGGAGCAAAAATAAAATCCCGGCGTCGTGGCAGCATATTCACGAAGAATTTAATGCAACAAATCACCGAAATAGCCGTTCGATTGAGATAATTTTGCCCTTCTTTTCTAAAACTGGAAAGGAAGGGCTATCTTTTGTCAACCGAGTCTTGAAAATTGATTACAATATGAAAAAATTATTGACTGTTATTGTATTGTGTGCAGCGGTGAATATGGCTATTGGCCAACGCACTTCTTATCTTGAAGCAGGATTTATGTTTGGTTTGACGAATTATTCCGGCGATGTAGCGGAATCGTCCATTGAACTTTCTGAAACCAAGCTGGGTTACGGTGCATATTTACGGTATCATGTCAATCCCTGGTTTTCGACTAAAGCACATATTTATACGGGCGCTATTTCAGGGGACGATGCGAATGCTAAAGACAAGATATTGCGCCAACGTGGATTTCGTTTTTCGACCTCTCTTGTCGAATTAGGCGCAGTAGGTGAATGGAATATCCTCGGTCAAAACCGTTTTTCACGCACAGGTATACATCAATTCTTTATTACGCCTTACATTTTTGCCGGCATGGGCGTCACTTTTGCCAATGCAGAGGCAGAATATTACACAGCGCCCGACAAGCTGGATGATTACGTTACTGACCCCAGTGAGTTCAATGTGAACCGGCGCGAAAAATTTCTTCTGGTGCCAATGGGTGTAGGATTGCGTGCAGATATTTTTGATCGCCTGGTAATTGGTCTGGAGGGAAGTTTCCGGCCCGTTTTCTCCGATAAACTAGATGGGATCAGTACTAATGCAAACCCCGATAGCGGCGACTGGTATTACTTTGTGGGTACGACCGTTTCTTTTATCTTGTCCAATCCGAAGCGGCGATAAACGGCTGTATTTTATTTGCCGGTCGTTAATTTACCGATAACAGCAATCGATGCGGAGGTGCCCAAACGATCCGCTCCGGCAGCCAGCAGTGCTTCGGCTTGCTGAGCAGTCCGAATGCCACCGGCCGCTTTTATTTTTACAGTTGGGGAAGCGATGGCCCGTAAAGTACGCACCATCTCCGGCGTTGCATCGTGGCCCTGAAAGCCAGTGCCTGTTTTAAGCCACATGACTTGCGACTGATCGGCAATCTCACAAACTTTTCTAATTTCTGCAGGCGAGAGAAGTCCACACTCAAGAATGAGTTTGAGCGTTTTGCCGCGCAGGCGCGCAGCGCGTACAATACTGTCGATATCGCGATCGACGTGGTTCCAGTTTTCACTTTTAACGGCAGCAATGTTGATCACCGCGTCTATTTCATCCACGCTATCATCTACGGCGCGCTTTATTTCTTCGCTTTTGGCGGCAATCGCGCTGTAACCCATTGGGAAACCCACAACAGTCACAATACGAATGCGACTGTCTTCGCCCAGCATACGTCGGGCATCGCGTACAAAAAGCGGCGGGATACATATACCGGCAAAATCAAATTTCTGGGCTTCTTCACACATCCGGCGTACATCCGCCAGGGTTGTATCAGCGCGCAACGCGGTATGTTCAATAAATTTTGCTAAGTCGGACATTCAGGAAGAAGACATTTAGTGCGCCAAAAGTAGGGCAGAAATGTGGTATGATCCATACGCAGGGAAAAAAAGAAGCCTCCCCGTATGGTTCGGACGGGAAGGCTATACGCTTTCATGTGGTTTTCGGCACAAATGTAAACTTCGTTTTCGAATTTGCAATACCTTTATTGTGAATCATTCTAAATTTTTAAGAAAAATACCATTCTTATCAAAGTTTCGCTTCTACAATAATCAGAATGGCTTGTTCGGCAGCATCTGCTGCTGCTATCATTTGCGTTCCTTCAGTCAATACCTGCGCGGCATATTTTTTATCATCCAGTCCGGCGACATTGATTTTTACATTTAAAAAGGCTCCCCGTACCGCCGCCCGTGCACACAGGGCACCCACGCCGGCGTCCGTTACGGAATTAGGGTTGCCGTTTTCAGCCATTTCCCGGATCACATCCAAAGCAGCAAGCGCAGTTTTCATTACGTGAAACGGCACTTCAATGGCCAATCGGGTGGCTGCTTGTACTGCGGCTTTTCGGGCGACCTTTTCATCTGGCGTCGTATTAGGCAAGCCGAATGCCGCCATAATCGCATTAAAGGCATCCGTATCTTCATCTACGGCGCGCAACAATACCGCTTTGAGTTGCTGTCCCCGTTCGGCAGCGGCTGAAAATTCTTCCCAACGGGCATCCCAGCCACGCTTGTGGCTGCTGAGATTGGCTACCATCGTTGCCAAAGAAACACCCAGTGCACCGACGTACGCACTGATCGAACCGCCACCCGGCGCAGGGCTTTCGCTGGCCGTCTCGTCGGCAAATTCAAGCAGGTCTTTTTGAATCAGTTTTTTAGGCGCGGTGCCGTTGCTGGCCGATAAATTGTACTCAATGATTTTGCGCTGCGGATCAAACGGTGCCAATTCATCCAGTCCCATCGACTTTACCGCAATTTTTATCAATTCTGCCTCGCTGACGCCCACACTCCGCTGTTGTTTGCGCAAAAAATATTTGCCCGCTTCGAGCAAAACATTCAATGGCACCAGACCGACCAGTTCCGACCCGGTGACGCGCATACCACGCTGATCGGCACTTTTGCAACACGCTTCAAATGCCTGGTGTAAAGTTGTAGCGCGGGTATCGGTGATATTCATGGAAATCTGTGCAATGCCATATTCCTCAATAAACCAGCCAATGGCTTTTACGCCAGCCAGTAAGCCCGGTTGGCGCAGGGGTTCGCCAGCAGCATCTTTCAGTGGTTTGCCGGTGTTTTCATCGGTTAGCACACGACCTTTTTCCCGGATATCGAAAGCAACTGAATTGGCCCGACGCACCGAGGTCGTATTCAGATTCACATTATAGGCGATCAAAAAATCGCGGGCGCCAATGACTGTGGCGCCACTTTTAGCATTAAATCGGGCTGGACCGAAATCTGGCTTCCAGTCCGGATTGGCCAGTTTTTCCGGTAATCCTTCATACTCGCCGGCACGGATCACGGCCAGATTTTTGCGTTCCGGGCGACTGGCGGCAGCTTCATACAAGTAGATCGGCAGATCCAGTTCGCGGCCGACCCGTTCGCCCAGGCGCTGTGCCCACATCGCCGTTTCTTCCATCGAAATATGTGCAATCGGCACCAGCGGACAGACATCAGTTGCACCCATGCGCGGATGTTCGCCAGTATGCCGGCGCATATCGATCACTTCACAAGCCTTTTGAATGGCACGAAATGCGGCTTCGATTACCTGTTCCGGTGCGCCGACAAAGGTCACTACCGTGCGATTGGTCGCCATACCCGGATCGGTATCCAACAGGGTCACACCTGCTACACCTTCAATCGCATCGGTAATTTGTTTGATAACTGCCTGGTCGCGTCCTTCCGAAAAATTGGGAACGCACTCGATGAGTTGTTGCATAAATTATTGATTTGGAATTGTTTAGGTTCAGTTTATGGGCGCGTCACAGTTGCGGCTCCTTTGCGATAATTTTAATTCGGGTGGGCAAAGATAAGCAGGTCGTACTAGTTACAAACTACTTCAATACATGCCGTAACCGGGCAATGAAATATTCCCAAGCAGCTTATAACTTCTAAATCCACCTTACCTTAGCCGCATGGATACTGCCGAACTGCTCAAAAAGGTACGCAAGGTCGAAATCAAAATACGTCGACTGAGTCGCCACCTGTTCACGGGTGGTTATCACAGCGCGTTTAAAGGGCGCGGCATGTCGTTCAGTGAAGTGCGGCAGTACCAGTTTGGCGACGACGTGCGCACGATCGACTGGAATGTGACGGCCCGCACGGGCGATCCGCACATTAAAATTTTTGAAGAAGAACGGGAGCAAACAGTGATGCTGCTGGTAGATGTAAGCGGCTCGGCGTTTTTTGGTACTACCGGCGTTACTAAACAGGAAATCTGGACAGAGATCTGTGCGGTACTGGCTTTCTCCGCCATTTCCAACAATGATAAAGTCGGTTTGCTGTTGTTTTCAGATCGCCCGGAATTGTTTATTCCGCCGAAAAAAGGC
Source organism: Chitinophagales bacterium (assembly GCA_038203695.1). Taxonomy (GTDB): domain Bacteria; phylum Bacteroidota; class Bacteroidia; order Chitinophagales; family Saprospiraceae; genus M3007. Next base: position 323 of record JBBRDQ010000167.1, on the reverse strand, counting down.
CGCCAGCATGGATTGCGTATTATCCGGGAATTGCTGAATGTACAGCCGCGCGAACGCACGACTGATCTGAATGGCGCGATGCAGTTTATCCATAATGTGCTGAAAAAACGCAGTGTCTGCTTTGTATTGTCGGATTTTTGGGCAGACAACTACGATGCCAATTTACGCGTATTGGCCGGTCGGCACGATTGTATTGGCATTCACTGCTGGGATATTCGGGAACGGGAGTTGCCCGACGTCGGTTTACTGCGTGTGCGCGACGGCGAATCGGGCCAGGAACACTGGATCGATACGACCGATCCGACGCTGCGGCACGGCTTGCG
>JBBRDQ010000166.1:0-11860 GCA_038203695.1 Chitinophagales bacterium | reverse complement strand
GTACGCAATCAGAAGGAGTACTATTTTGTCCGTGAATTCTTCCATCTCCGGCTGCCCAAAACCGAATTTTCCGAACTGGATTTCTGGGGCAAAGTCTATTACTGCCAGGCACATTTGTGGAAACACCACATTTGCCAGGAGTTCGCGCCCTGTTACCGGTATTCCCAGAGATGGGTGGATTTATTTCAGGCGCAACCGGCAATGATCGCCTTGCATCCGCCTTTGTATTTGAAAGGATTGCACAATTTGCTCAACACATTGTCCAATAGCATGGATTACGAGCGGTTTACGGATATTCTGAAATTGCTGGATGATTTCCGGGAAACATTTGATATCGGGCAGGATAAAAATATAGAGAGCCTGTTTTATTTGTATAGATTTATCCATCAGATTAATCTGCATTACCTCGAGGGCTCATTCCAGCAATCGCTGACCATCATTCCGGAACTGGTACAATGTATTGAAAGTGAAAACTTTAACTGGGACAATCACCGGGTGATGGTCTTCTACTACCGCATTGCCTGCCTGTATTTTGCCAACGAAGACTACGATAACACCATCCTGTACCTGAACCGGATCATCCAGCAGAAAAACCCCGACTATCGCGAGGATATTCAATGTTTTGCGCGGATTCTGTCGCTGATCGCACACTTCGAACTCGGCAATTTGCAACTGCTGGAGTACCAGATTAAGAGCGTGTACCGGTTTCTCTTACAAATGGAAGATCTGCACGAAGTCCAGCAGGAAATATTTCGCTTCCTGCGCCGTACGCCGGGTATGCGCCAGGCGGTATTGCTGGATGAATTCCGGCGACTGCACAGTAAACTGGTGCAATTGTCTCAGGCACCGTTCGAGCGGCGGCCTTTTATGTACCTCGATATTATTTCCTGGCTGGAGACAAAACTGGAGCAACGGCCCATTCAGGATATTGTGCGCGACAAACATTTGCTGCGGCAGGCAGGAAAGGGAAAGAGTAATGGGTGATTTAGGCGTGTATTACACCGAAAATAAATCGACCGTTTCTTTCCATAAAAAATGCTGCCGTTGCCGGGATACACCCAACAACGGCAGAAAATTCACTTTTTACACGTGCCCGTTCCCTACAAAATTGCCTCGATGATATTCTCTTCGGTAATTCCTTCGGCTTCGGCCTTATAGTTGCGCACAATCCGGTGCCGCAGCACGAGACTGGCGATCGCCTTCACGTCTTCAATGTCGGGTGAGTATTTCCCGCGCATAGCCGCATAACATTTTGCACCCAGCACCAGGTATTGACTGGCCCGCGGGCCGGCACCCCAACTGAGGTAATTCGTGGCTTCTTTCGCGGCACGGGCAGTCCCCGGGCGCGTTTTGGAAACCAGGCCCACCGCGTATTCCAGCAGGTTGTCAGCAACCGGTATCTTACGGATAAGTTGTTGATACGCAAGAATTTGCTCCGAATCCAGCACGTGCTTCAACGTGACAGTACGGCCCGACGTGGTATTTTTCACTACTTCTACTTCCTGCTCGTAGGAAGGATACGTCAGTGGAATGTTGAACATAAAACGGTCCAGTTGTGCTTCCGGAAGCGGGTAGGTTCCCTCCTGTTCGATCGGGTTTTGCGTAGCTAGTACGAAAAATGGCGATGGCAATAAATGGCGCTGCCCACTGACCGTAACCGAGCGTTCCTGCATGGCTTCCAGCAAGGCAGCCTGCGTTTTGGGCGGTGTCCGGTTGATCTCATCCGCCAGTACAATATTGGCAAAAATAGGTCCGCGGGTAAAACGGAAATTGCGGTCTTCCGCCAGAATTTCCGAACCGGTGATGTCGGAAGGCATCAAGTCGGGCGTAAATTGGATGCGCTTGAAATCCAGGTCCAGCACTTCGGCTATTGTACTGACTAACAAGGTTTTAGCCAATCCTGGAACGCCTACTAAGAGCGCGTGGCCATTGGAAAAAAGAGAAATAATAACGGCGCGCACCACATCATCCTGACCGACGATCACTTTCCCGATTTCTGCTGAAAGATCTTTATAAGTCTGTGCCAACGCGTCCACGGCCTCTACGTCCGATTTAAAATTTGCCATTCTATGAGATATTGATTAATTGATGGTGATGCAGATGATGTTGAAAACTACCGCCCTAAAACGCCTTGTCTGATGCTTTGTTTCGCGCAACGAACCGCAAAAGTAGCAATTCAGCATTTCTCCCGCACATTTCATTTGGTTTTGTCGCCCGAAAAATGTCCGGCAATAACCTTATCCCTCCAATTTTGGTTATAGGGCAAATTCCAATACAGTGGTAAAACCGGGAACATATAACCATTCGCCAGGCCGGCAGGTCATTCACGACTGGATGACCGCGTTCGGACGCAGCCCGTTTGCCTTTCAGGAGCAAGCCTGGCAAGCCTATCGATCGGGGCAGTCTGGCCTGGTCAATGCGCCGACGGGCTACGGTAAGACGTTCTCGCTTTTTCTGGCTGTGGTCATAGACTGGATCGACCGGCATCCCGCCGATTGGCAAACCAGCACTAAAAACGGCCTGCAACTTTTCTGGGTAACGCCCCTGCGCGCCCTCGCCAAAGACCTGCAACGCGCCATGCAGGAAGTCTGTGATGAAATTTCACTGCCTTGGGAAGTGGCACTGCGCACCGGCGATGTTTCCGCTAAAGAAAAAGCCCGTCAAAAACGCCAGATGCCGGAAGTAGTACTCATTACGCCGGAAAGTTTACACCTGTTGCTGGCGCAAAAAGGCCACTCCGCCGTGGTAAAAAATTTACAGGCAGTAGTGGTGGATGAATGGCACGAACTACTCGGCTCCAAACGCGGCGTGCAGGTGGAACTAGCGCTTAATCGATTGCGCGGTTATGTGCCGGCATTGCGGGTATGGGGCATTTCCGCAACCATTGGCAATCTGGAAGAAGCCGCTGCGGTCTTGCTGCCCTTACAACCGGAAATCAGGCTGATTCGCGCTTCCAACCTGGAAAAACGCATCGAGGTAGTGTCTATTTTGCCCGATACGGTCGAGCGCTATCCCTGGGCGGGCCAGTTGGGTGTAAAATTATTGCCGAAGATAATTCCGATCCTGGAGGCCAGTCAGACGACGCTGATCTTTACCAATACGCGCCGGCAATCCGAATTGTGGTACCATGCGCTGATCGATGCCTATCCGGAATACGCCGGATTGGTGGCTTTGCATCATAGTTCGATCGATGTGGAAACGCGCCAATGGGTGGAAGAGGCGCTGCATTCCGGTACATTAAAAGCCGTTATTTGTACCAGCAGCCTGGATTTGGGCATCGATTTCCGGCCGGTGGAGACGGTTATCCAGGTGGGAAGTCCAAAAGGGGTTGCCCGCTTTTTGCAACGGGCCGGGCGCAGCGGACATTCGCCTGGTGCCGTGAGTCGTATTTATTTTTTACCAACCCATTCGCTGGAATTGCTGGAATCGGCGGCTTTGCAGGAAGGAATCCGCACCCAAACCATCGAAGCGCGCACGCCTTTATATAATTGTTACGATGTGCTGCTGCAATACCTGGTCACGCTGGCCGTGGGCGAAGGATTTTTACCCGATCAGGTTTTTGCGGAAATAAAAAAGACCTACGCGTATCAGTGGCTGGCGCAAAAAGACTGGGAATGGTGCCTGCAATTTATCACCCACGGCGGCGCATCGCTGGGCGCGTATGCTGAATTTCAAAAAGTGGTGGTGGACGAAGAAGATGGGCGGTGGAAGGTCAAAGACAAACGCACGGCCCTGCGCCATCGCCTGCATATCGGCACCATCGTTTCGGCGAGTACGTTGCGGGTACGCTTTCTCAAAGGTGGATTCATCGGAACCGTAGAAGAGACGTTCATTGCCCGACTCCAACCGGGCGATACGTTTAGTTTATCCGGTCGCGTGCTGGAATTCGTGCAACTTAAAAATATGGAAGTGTATGTGCGCCGCTCCAAAGCAAAAGATGCGCGGGTTCCTTCCTGGTCGGGTGGGCGACTGCCGATGTCCGGTAGTCTGGCGGGATTGCTCCGGCACCTGTACCAGGTGGCGGCCAATACGCCCGACTATTCCCCGGAGATCAAGGCCATTCAACCCATTTTTGCGTTGCAGCGTACATTATCGGCTGTTCCCGGCGAACATGATTTGCTGATCGAAGCGATCACGACCCGTGATGGATATCATTTGTTTGTATATCCGTTCGAAGGTCGTTTTGTCCATGAAGTGCTGGCGTCGTTACTGGCTTTCCGGTTGAGTCGACTGGAGCCGATTACATTTTCCATTGCCATGAATGATTACGGTTTTGAGTTGCTCAGCGTGGAAAAACCGCTGAAACTGCCGGAAAACACCCTCGATTGGCAACAATTATTCAGTCTGGACAACCTGCTGCCCGATTTGCAGCAGGCGATTAATGCTGCGGAAATGGCCAAACGCACTTTTCGCAATATCGCCAGTATCGGTGGGTTGGTCTTCCAGGGCTTTCCGGGTAATTATAAGAGTAACAGCCATTTACAGGCCTCCTCACAATTATTCTTTGGCGTATTTAGCGAATATGAGCCCGATAACCTGCTTTTGCAGCAGGCCTATCGGGAAGTTTTTGACCAGCAAATGGAAGAAGTAAGGCTGCGTCACGCCATGCAGCGCATTTTGCGCGGCAGCATCATTTTCCGGAATTGTACCCGTTTGACCCCACTGTCATTTCCCATCAAAGTGGATGGTATGCGCGAAAGTTTATCGTCTGAAAAACTGGAAGACCGCGTGCGCAGGATGCAGGCGCAGTTGGCACGGGTGTAGAATATGGGGGTGGATCAGGCAAAATCTTGATTTTTGCCTGATCCATCCTCATAATCATCGTTATCTACACCTTCCGGGCATGCCAAAACCTATTATCTACCCACCGGTCGTAGCGGCAGCAGGATTGTCTGCCTTCACCATAAAACAGGCACCGGCCGCCAGGAACAAACATACGCCGGCCAGGACCAACGCATTCAGCGGATCGTTGCCCAGCAGACTTTTGTACAAGAACGGGATCGTGATCATGTTGATGATCTGGGGTACCACGATAAATCCGTTGAAAATACCCATGTAAACCCCCATGCGCTCTTTCGGCACCGAATTGGCCAGCATCAGATACGGCATCGACATAATGGAGCCCCAGGCAAAACCCACCAGCGTCATGCCAAAGGCATAAATGTTTTTGTCCTCCGATAACAACAGCGACATGAACCCAAATCCACCGATCGTCAGGAAAATCGCATGGATGACCCGGCGGTCGATTTTTTTGGCCAGATACGGAATGAGCAGGGATACGGCAATACAGCCTAAATTAAAGAACGCAAAACAGAACGCGCCCCAGCCGGTTCCTTCTTCAAAACCAGGCATGCCGGGCTCCGGCGCATTAAAAGCGTGCCGGGCAGTAGCCAGTGAAAGATATTGCCACATCAGCGGCAGACCGTACCAGGTAAAAAATTTCACCCACCAGAGCTGGCGCATGGTCGGCGGCATTTCGCGCAGCGCTACCACTACTTCAGCAAACATGTGTCTCAGACCGCTTTTTTGCTTTTTGGTGCGCTGGAATTCTTCCATATCTGCCGGCGGGTATTCCTGCGTAGTAAATACGGTCCATAATACGGTGGCAATGACCGCAGCCGCGCCAAAGTAGAACAGGTAGTGCACGTACTGCGGGATCGAGTGGCTGGCAGTATCCGCTGAAGTCGCGATGACCGCAACGCCCAGCATTGGCAACACAAAACGCGGCATCAGGCTGGCTAGAATCTGGCCGAAACCCACGAAAAAACTCTGGATAGAAAATCCCAGGGTGCGCTGTGCTGTATTCAATTTATCGCCAATAAACGCGCGAAACGGCTCCATCGTCACATTCAAGCCCGCATCCATCACCCACATCAGACCGGCTGCCATCCACAGGCTTTTGGAGTTGGGCATAAAAATCAGGGCTATACTCGTCAACAAAGCGCCCAACAGGAAGAACGGTTTGCGGCGACCCCAGCGCGGCGACCAGGTACCGTCGCTGATGGCACCGATTAAAGGCTGGATCAGCAAACCGGTCACCGGACCGGCCAGCCACAGGATCGGGATTTTATTTTCATCGGCACCGAGGTACCGGAATACCGGGCTCATGATGAACTGCTGCAATCCAAAACAGTATTGAATGCCTAAAAACCCGAAACTCATGTTCCAAATCTGCCAGAACGTAAGTGTCGGTTTGTTATCAAGGATGGGGGTATCGGGAGTAAACGCAACAGCAGCCATATAATTTGTTCGAAATGTTAATTACAAAAAAGAGGTTATTTACCCCAGGTTGGGCAAATGTAAAGATAATATCCTGTTTTCAAAACGCTTGACCTTAGATGATTTTGTTTTTTAAAATAAGGAGAAACGTGTGTTGGAAACAACAAGTCCTTATATATAATTTAAAAAAATGTATTGCAAGTAAAAGTCAAGACCCTGGCAGCTGTCGACACCCCCACCTTTGCAGCAATAAAACACACATAATATGAAAAATCAACGTCAGTTCTCGATCCACAGCATCGCTGCCTTGTTTATTACCATCGCCTGCAACACGCTGTTTGCCCAGCAAAACGCGATCAAAATAACGCCATTGCAACCTGTAATTGGCAAATTCACCGTCCATTACGAACGAGTTGTCGCGCCAAAGACAACTCTTGTATTCGGTTACCAAAGATGGTTTGAATCGCGCTCCAGCGGTACCGCCCTGATTTTCCCAATTTTCCTGGCGTCTTCCGAAAGCCGCACTAGGGTGACCGGAGGCCGGGTCAATTTCTCGGTCCGCAAATATGCCCACACCGCCATGCACGGGCTTTTTGGCGAAGTGGGCGCTTACATGGGCAAACAACAGGTTACCGAGACTACTTCAGGCAGTTTACTGATCTTTTTTCACAATACTTCGGATACGAAAACGGTCAAAGTATCGGAACAGGGCTTGCGCCTGGGTGGTGGCGTGCACAAAACGATCGATTGTTTTTCCTTCGAGTTTTCCACCGGCCTTAGCTTCAACGGCAACTCTAAAGACATCGAACCGACCTTCGGTATGAAACCTGTGTCGGTGTATACCAATATTGCCATCGGTCTGAACTTCTAAGCAAGCGCCCTTTATAATCGCCAAAACCATGCAAAAACGAGCGCTTTGGGCCAAGACCCATCCTTGGAAAACCCGTATACTGCTACTTTGTACCTACTTAATCTTGGGCACCACTGCTTTTGCGGCCGGTATTTTGCTGGCCCAATGGGGATTCGGGTACCGTCAGATCATTTGTATTATGTCGGGCATGCTCTTTATCGCTACCTGGCTGGCCTATCCGGAATCTGGCTGCAAACGCCGCCGTCTGGCCCGGCGCAAAAACGGCAAGGCAATGCTGGTGATTTCGTCCTTCGCCTTTTGCGCCTGGGCCGGTATATCAGCACCGGAAGGTTATGGGGAGGAAATTGCGACCGATCCGCCGGTTTCACTACTTTCTGCCGTACTGGAAAATGATGGCGCGATCCCCATTTTTATTACCAATACCATCCCGCTGTGCGAGGCGTGCATGACCGTTGATCTTTCACACAAGCAACTGTTGAAGACCTGGGAAGCCGTAAAAGGCAAGATAAAGGGATATTATAGGGAAATGCAAATAGTGAGTTTGAATTAGTAGACTTGTTGCGGCATGCTTACATCCTCTAACAGCGAATTTAAAACTAACATTCGCAAAACTAATGAACAGTTATGAAACAATTAGCCATCTGGGCCAAAACGCACCCTTGGAATGCCCGCTTCTTTATTGTGGTTGCGCATATTGTATTAACCTTTATGGCCTTTACACTCGGAATTTTTGCAGCCCTTTCCGGCTTTGCAAGCAGCCAACCTATTTTCTTTCTGGCGATGAGTCTGTTTTTTGGAGCCGTACTGATGTATCCCGGAGCCCATCGGCGGAAGTTTAAAAACCGTAGTTTTATCCGGCGGAAAAGTTGCGACGCGGCGTTGCTGCTCGCTTCTTTTATACTCTACTTTTGGGTAGGTCTTAAAACGCCGGAAGATCACTGGGAAGATGATTGGTCGAATCTGCCGCTTACTACACTTGGGAAAAACCTACCAACGGCACCAATTTTTGCTACCAGCACCTTGCCACGCAGCGAAGCCGCTATGGCTGCTGAACCAACCCAAAAGAAAGTGTCTTTCTTCAAAAAATTATGGATGTGGAAAACCTTGAAACATGCCGTAAAGCAGTATGTCGAGACGGTTCGCCAAGCCAGGGAAACTAGATCGGCAGACTGGGAAATCGGCTTGCTAATCCTGGCATATGTAACCCTCGTAGTATTAATAGGATGCCTAACCACTGTCCTAGCCTGTAGAATCGCCTGTAATGGCTCGCCAATGGGCGCACTACTGGTTTTAATGGGTGGCATCTTATTTGTCGTGTTCCTGTCGATTTTGGTGTGGAGAGCAATGCGGGATTCAACCACTCACAGTTTATGACCAATCCTTTCTTTTATTGCAAATATGTTTTAAAATAGTCAATTATTGTTTTAAAATAACTTAACGAAATTTTATTTCGAATTTAAGCGTTGATTAAGGATGTTTAAAATACCTTTGCTAAAATATTTGAAAAGTAAAAATGAACCTAAGTGATTACATTAAGCCATCAAATAATCAGCACTCGATAAAAGAAGCAGTAATAACTGTATTTTTATCAAATCCGATTGAAGATCCACAATCATTCAAAGGGCTACAAGAAGCCGAATTTAAAGGTATTTTTAATACCTTTAATATTCGTAATGAAGTTAAAGTACATATCAAACCCGATAACGTAGAATCAGTCTCTGATTTCTCAAGAAAAGAAAACAGGGGCTTTACTTTTATTCAAGAAGATGAAAGTGGGATTCGACAAGTTCTGCAAGGTGTTAATGAAGAAGATAGAACATTTTTATCTTTTCATACGTTAGATTACTCGAGATGGCAATTATTTTTTGATTTATACTTAAGTTGTATTAAGCCGATAGCCCAAAAACATGCAGAATTCCAGATTGAGGCTTTTAGTTTGCATTATATTGATGAATTTACTTGGATATTTGATGACAATCCTGATCTGGAGAGAATATTTAAAAAAAACAATAACTATTTACCAATTTCTTTCTTCGAAAAAAGTTTTCCTAAAATAATTCTTAGTTTTACTACCAATCCTTCTGAACAAAATGATACTGTTTATACTGATCAACTGAACATTAGTGTAATCCCTACAATGCAACCAACAATCCAAATTAGCCACAATAGTACATATCAATTTAGTCAACCTATTGACATCAATCACCTTCTTAGCCAAGATATTTTTCAAGAAAAAATCTTTCAAGCACACTATCACAACAAAGATGTATTAAATGATCTACTTACAGATGAAATAAGAAATCAAATTAGTTTAACGCAATCACCAAACCAACTCCAATGATCAGTTTACCACCACTGCCTTATATTGATCCATATAAATCTAATCAGGGTTTATATGAACAACCAGTGAGTTATTCTAAAAATACAATATCTCTTCGCTTTGAAGTTAAACCCGCATTTGTTAATAGTGTCAGAATTTTAAATCATATTGACCAAATATTTGAAAGAATGAACGCAATCGCAAACCTTCCAGAGAATTGGAACGGTCAAGGCGCATCTATTATAAATAGACAAACACTGCAAAATTCACTTAAATTTCTCTCAATAGTGGGAGAGAATATTACAATGTCGCTTGATTCAGAAAATATTATGCCAACGCCCTATGGTACTATAGAACTAGAATGGCGTACAAACGATAAACTACTTTCGATAGAGATCGGAATTAATAAAATCGGCTTTTTTTCTCAATTCCCCGATCAAAACAATCCCCATTCAAACGGTTTCCTTTTCAATGGCATTAAAATTCCTCGCGACCTTACTCAGGCGTTTATTAAATTTTTCCAAGCGTAAAGTAACGATGCCGGAATCAATTGATTTGGCAATTGCTCCTCACGAAATAATTGTTAGAGGCATTGTTTATCCTTTCTTTTACAGTAATAGTAAAAAACGTCTAGATAAACAGGCATTTCTTCCACCCAAGGGAAAGAACGAAGTTTCTACTTACCGTAATCGTTATGCTAACGATCATATTTGCAAAAACTCTGCTACAACCTTACAACTTGGCACTAATAAATATTGTGGATTAGCGATATTTCTAGCCGAACATATTTCTCATTTAAATGAAGCGACGGAATTAGAGATGAAGGCACAGATGATTTCTACTCCGCTTGATAAAAATAATCAACATATTAAAGACCGCATTGCTACCGCTAATGAAGAGGGCAAACCTTTCCACGCAGATTTAGTTTATGATTTTATTGTGATGGAAGGGCAACCTAATACACCAATTAGGAAATATGCTGAAGCACTTACTAAAATTGCTCAGTATTATCACGATCCTTATCCTGACCAACCAAACTGGAGAGGAGAGAAATTAGAATGGAAATCCTAATCATTCTATGTTTTTAGTCTTGTACAAACACAAAATCCTGCATGCTCAAGTTAATCGATACCCACGCGCACCTTTATTCGCACAAATTCGATACGGACCGTACCGAGATGGTGCAGCGTGCCCTGGCGGCCGGCGTCTATAGAATGTACCTGCCCAATATCGACGCCGAGTCTATCGACGGTATGCTGGCGCTGGAAGCCGAATTTCCGGATAACTGCTTCGCTATGATGGGATTACACCCGTGCTCCGTGCAGCCCGATACGTATCTGGAAGAACTGGCGCTGGTAGAAAAATGGCTCGCACAGCGTTCCTGGGTGGGCATCGGCGAGACCGGCATCGACCTGCACTGGGACAAAACCACGCTCGGTATCCAGCAAATCGCTTTCGCCCGGCAAATCGAATGGGCCAAAGACCTGCAAATTCCCATCATCATCCACAGCCGGGTCGCCAACCGCGAAGCGATCGACTGCGTCCGTGCCGGACAAGACGGCCGCCTGCGCGGTATTTTTCACTGTTTTTCCGGTACGCTCGAAGAAGCCCGCGAGATGGTCGACCTGGGCTTTATGCTCGGGATAGGTGGCACGATTACCTATCCGAAATCGGAACTGCTGGCGGTACTGCGCCAGATCCCATTGGAACACCTGGTCCTGGAGACCGATGCGCCGTATTTGCCGCCCGTACCACACCGCGGCAAACGCAACGAAAGCGCCCACGTCAGCCTCGTCGCTGAAATGCTGTCGGAAGTAAAGGTATTGCCGCCAGCCGAGATTGCCCGCACGACCACTGCCAACGCGCTGCGCATGTTCAAGGAATCCGTGCAAGTGTAAAGGCAGCAAGGCGCGCTTCACACTTTTTATTCAGTTTCTCCTTTTCCTTAAAAACTGTTAATCCGGTTAAACCTGCGTTAAAGCCCGTTTCACTTGCAATTACCCTGCTTTTTACCTTTTTCTTTGTTGGAAAATAAAAATTCTGAACGATGAAAAAGACATTATTACTCTGTGCACTCCTGGCGCAAACCTGCCTGCTCTCCGCCCAAATCTACGTGGAAGGCGTACAAATCGGCCCGGATAACACAGGCCAGTACATCGAACTGGACCCGGAATTCAAAACCACCGGCCGATGCAATTTTATTGTGGATTATGGGCAGGCCAACAACCGCAGGGAAGACTTCGTCACCGATGAAAAAGGCGAGCACTACGACTTCCGCAGCCTGGTCGACGGTCTCAATATTTTTTATATCAACGGCTGGGAGGTAGCGCAGGTCTTCGGTGTCGGCACGGAGAATGCGCGGCGGTATTTGCTGAAACGGCGGTTCTAAAGGGCAGTGTATCTTTTTTACACACACTGCGAATATTAGGTTAAGATAAATGCTTGATTAC
>JBBRDQ010000165.1:0-11959 GCA_038203695.1 Chitinophagales bacterium | reverse complement strand
GGCTTGGCGTGGCAACTGCAAATGCGTTTAGATACACTTACACGCCAGATGAAAGCAATACCTACACCGTTACAAGTACTACGTCAATGACTGGCGATGCTGCTCAGCGTAGTTGCTGCCCGAATGGTTAATCAATTTAGTTAGAAGCGTAGTTGTTACACAAAAAATTCACAAAACATCAATATTAACACCCATGAAAAAAGTACTATTATTTTTCGTATCAGTCATTATGCTTGGTGCGTGTGAAAACATGCAGGACACAAAAATTCAAGCAGAAATCCCAATAAATAAAGCAAATCAACCGGATTCAAACAAAGGACAGATTCCATCTGATAATCCTGCAACAATGATGGCTATAGAAAATGAGAAATATACGTGGAAAGATTTGGATCAATATTACCGTACCGACATGCAAAAAGAAAAGGATCAAGGCTATTTCAAAAATTTGAAAAATAGTACGTTTGGCCATCTCGTCAATATTTTTAAAATTGCAGAACAAGCTCCAGACAACGTAATTGCCTACTATGTGGAAGAGCAATCTGCTATGCCATACACACCCTATTCTAATGAATTTGTTACCTGTTTAAAAGCCTTAAAAGGGTATTGGACCGATGCTAAAATAAATGAAATGGCCAAACAGCGTTATGAAAATACGCAATATTACTATGCAAATAACAGTATATGGAAAAGTAAGTGGGCGGTAGAAAAGTCCAAATATGAGATATTATTGGGCGACATTAACTAGTACTATCCTTTAAGATTCATGGAGGTGCTGCTGCGAGCGATTCGTAGCAGCACTTCTTTATTTCGACAATCTTTTCAAGATATACTCATCCGCATCGCTACACCGAGCCTTCGGTCACCTCCCAGGTATGATCGCCCAGCAAGCGCACCGTTGCCAGGTGTTCATACGGCGCTTTGCGGCCCCATTCGGCGGGTGAAACCATCGAAACCACGTGTTTGCCATCGGCTTTGCGCTGGTACAAATGATAGACATGGTGAATCACCGGCTGAAAAGGAATATCCGCCTGGTAAATAACTTCTGAAATACTTACGCGGTCGCCCAGCGATTTGGCCTGCTGCATCAGGGTTTCCATCTGCCGGCGCAATTGCTCCAGTTGGCGATCCGTCTGGTCGTACATGGCCGTCATGGCGTTGCCACGGATGCGGCCTTTATCTTCCGGGCGTATCACCGCGCCACCGGCCGTATGGGCATAGGGCAGTAGACCGGGGGTATCCGTTACTTTGTCTTTATCGATGGGATTTACGAAAGCGCCGTCCGAAACGGGCGATTGTTGCTTGGCCATAATGTGTCAGGTATAGAGAAGCATGGTTCCGTATTTTGCCACACTTCATTCAATCCCTCAAAACGCGTATTGGGTCGAATTGTTCTACCGCAACAGCGTTACATCCCCGTTGCGCACTACTTCTTCTCCGTTGGCTTTGCGCACGCGGATGCGGTACACATATACATCCGAAGGTGCCGGCAAACCATTGATCAGCCCGTCCCAGGTAGTGGCAATGTCGAGAAAGACGGGCTCGCCCCAGCGCTCCCAGATACTGAGTTCAAGCACTGTTCCGCCGGGCAGAAAAGCACCGAATACATCGTTGACCTGATCGCCATTCGGGGTAAAGACATTGGGCATGTCGAAATCGGTAGTGGCGACCTGTACCCGGACGGTGTCGATTAAAATACAATCATCAACGGTATAGGTAACCGTATAAGTGGTTGTTTCCGTGGGCATTACAGTAATTTTTTTGCTGCTGCCGACTGATTGCACACCATCCGACCAGTTGAATGTACCGGTCGGCACACTGCCGGTTGCAACCAATACAGCCGTTCCCTGCCCTTTGACAAGTAAGGTATCATCGGAGATCTGTAAGGTCACCGATATAGGCTGGATTACAAACGATACACTGTCGCGGCAGCCAGTGGCATCCTGTACGGTCAGGGTATAATTGCCCGGGGTGAGATTCGTGGTGATTGAATCGGTTTGACCATTGCTCCACAGGTACAGCACGGGTTGCACACTGTTTTGTAATTGTGCAGCAGCGCTGGCCACATCCGGGCAGGCGGGTGACGTTTTCACGTTCGTTTGTAAGGCGCAGCAAGGCTCGACGGTAATTTTTTTAGTCCCGGTGACGCTGCAACCGGCCGCAGATTTGACCGACAATGTGATGATTTTATCGCCTGGCACGGTGTATTGCACGGTGTGCGGCCCCTGCGTGATCGCAGTAGCCGGCGTAGCATTGGCACCAAAATTCCAGTGCCATTCCGTAAGGATGCTACCGGCAAATTTGGAGGTGTCGGTAAATACAATCGTTTCACCCAAACAGATTTTTGCATCGGGCTCGTCGGTTTTAAAACCGCCAATTGGGCCGACAAACTGCCCCGTACCGCCCCACTCTACCTGAAAACCATTGCCGCTAGTGGTAAAATTGTTGATCGCCAGCGCATACGTCGTACCGGCGGTCATATCCAGGGTGCGCAAAAAATTATCGGCACCGGGCGTACATCCGGGGACCTGCGAAACATCGGTAGCCGTACTATTGAGACCTGTCGGGCCCATGCATGGACTGGCAGGGTCGTTTGCTCCGGCGGCCATACAGCGCTCGATGGTTTTACCGGTACAGTTGCCCGGGCCGTTGGGCAAGCGGTACAGCACAAAATCCAGATCGTCATTTGCACTGTTGGGGGTGAGCGTAAAATCAAGCGTGCCGTCATTGGCAGCCGTCCAGACAAACCAGGTGGAATTGATTTCACCATTGATCGATTGAAAACAATCCGCGTCGTTTAATTCTGTATTATCAACGCCTGGCCCGACCACATCGCCCACATTGAAAGGCGATTTGTCGCATAAAACCACACCCGTGGGGCAATCGCCGGAAATAGTACCGTCGAAGAAATAGTTGCGCAGGCAATACTGAAACGTACCCTGATTGGAGCCATCTACCCGAAAGTAATACGTATTGCCCGGGGTCAGATTATCCACCCGCAATTCAATGATGTGCATGCCGTTGGTACTGGCGGCACAACCGAGTTCGGTCAATGCCGTACAATCGCCGCCATACAAGGCAACTGCCGGATTCTGCAATGTTCCGGATGGCGCAAACAGCGTATTACCCGCTATCACAACCACCATTTTATCGGCAGCCGCCGTAAAGGAAAACCAGACATCGTGCGCCGCAGCCGGCCAACAAGCTGGTGTTGCGACATTGCCGGGCGTAGCGCTCAGATTGTCGCCTGCGCCAATCAACGAGCAATAGTTCTCTACCGGACTAATTACAAAGGCCCCGCTGCACTCATTTCCGCCCGCTTGCGCCCTGGCAGTCTGTATGAAAAGCATTAAAAGTAAAAGCGCCGATACCCTGATTAACATACCTTTTAATTTATTGATAATCAAATATTTAACACTTCACTTTTCACGCTTCCCCCTTTTTTACTCGATCCATTTTTTGCGGTCTGCGAGCGCCCCCAATTGATCCCAGGTCAGCGTAATCGCCGTGGCCCCTACAGCCCAGGCGGCCACTTCGTACGGGTTGTAGAAAAACGAAACGCCTTCCTGCAAGATGCAAACGTTTACCGGCAGGGCCAGCGGTGCATCGGGATTGAGCAGAAGGTCCTTTAGTGTAGCGGTCGGCATATCGGCTTTTTTCTCCTCCACAAAGGCTTTTTCCAACATCGGGCGCAGTGCGACGGTATCCGAAATGATATCGGTCAACATCAATTCCTTACCCGTGGCCAGTTCGAACGTAGAGAGCGCCGAGGCATAATAACCGTGCGCACCGCCGGTGAAACCGCTGGCATTGATGTTGAACGAGACGATTTTTGAATTTTGCAGCACTTTCTGACTGGTCAATTCCTGCTCGTAAGAAGAGGCCCAGTCCGGACGCTCTTTGAGATCAGTCTCCAACATCGCGTATAGTTCCAGGCTCGTAGAGTCCAGTGCCTTTTCCAGTGGCATGTGGTGATCGCTCATCATACCGGCTCCGGCGTACAATTGCAGGGAGTCATTGATCGCTTTAATGGCCGCCGCATTGGCACCGCCGGTCAGGACCGGCCACGAAGCATTTACGCGGGCGCACACCGAATCTTTCACGCATTTTTCAAATTTATATTCCTGAAATGAAACCGTCACCGGCATGGCTATCGGCGCTGCCGGTTTGTCCTGCTGACAAGCAAAGGTGACCAGGGAAAACACAAGTAAAGTGAAGTATGAACGCATTTTTTAGTGCTGAGTTATAAGTTACGGGTTATTTGGAGCAGGCTTTTTAAAGACTCATAACCTCTTTTGTCTGCTTTGCAGGCAAAATAGATTGCAGTTTTTCCACCACAAAATCCACTTCGTCGTGGGTATTGTAGTGCGAGAAAGAGAATCGAACGCTCTTGCGATTGGGGTCGGCGTGTACGGCTTCGAGCACATGACTGCCCTTTTCGGTGCCGCTCGAACAGGCGCTGCCACCCGATGCACTGATGCCGGCAATATCGAGACTGAGCAGCAGGAGTTCATTTTTAGGCGACTGCGGAAATGACACGCTCAATACGGTATACAGGAAATCGCTGGTATGGTCGCCATTGAAATAGACATCGTCGAATGCTTCTAACAGCCTCATTTTCATGTAATTGCGTACTTCCAGGATGTGTGCACTGCGGGTTTCCATTTCACTGGTGGCCAGTTCCAGGGCTTTGGCCAGTCCAACAATGCCATAGACATTTTCGGTACCGCCGCGCATGTTGCGCTCCTGCGAGCCGCCGTCGATAAACGGTTTGATCGGCGCTTCGGAATTGATATAGATAAATCCCACGCCTTTGGGGCCGTGGAATTTGTGGGCTGCACCGGAAAGAAAACTGACCGGCGTTTGTTGTACATTCATGGGAAAGTGACCGACTGTCTGCACGGTATCACTGTGTAATAATGCACCGTATTCGCGGCAGAGACCCGACACGGCATCCAAGTCGAGCAAGGTGCCGATCTCGTTATTGGCGTGCATCAGCGACACCAGCGTTTTTTTACCGTTCCCATCGGCCAATGCCTGCGCCAGGGCTACTAAATCAATATGGCCGCGTTCGTCGACTGGTAACAGGACCACTTCTACCCCATCATTACGCTGCACGGTTTCAATGGCGTGCAATCCGCAATGGTGTTCCAGCGGACTACTGATGATCCGTTGTACGCCCAGGTCGCGGACGGCGCATTTAATGGCCATGTTGTTGCTTTCGGTGCCGCCCGAGGTGAAAAATATCTCCGAGGTACTGGCACCGATACATTGGGCGACTATTTTACGGGCACTTTCGAGCAATGCGCGCACACTGCGTCCTTCAGCGTGAATGCTGGAAGGGTTGCCGTATTGGCTGCGCAATACCGGTATCATGGCGTCGATAACTGCTTCGGAAATGGGGGTGGTAGCGGCATTATCGAAATAGACTCGCTGCATCATGGCTATAATTCTTGATGAAAGACTGGTATTATCGCAAGGATTGGATATCCTGAATGATCTTTTTGGCCAGGTTTTCGGCAACTACGATCGAGTTGCTTTCCGAGTAAACGCGGATAATGGGTTCGGTGTTCGATGGGCGCAGGTGGACCCACCCGCTTTCAAAGTCGATTTTCAGGCCATCTTCGGTGTTTATTTGCTCGTTGCGGTACTTTTCACAGAGGGCAACGAAGATTTTCTGGAAATCGATCCCGGCATTGCGGTCCAGTTTGGTTTTGGCCATCTGGTAATCCGGATACGTCTTGCGCAGGGTGGAAATTTGCTTGCCGCAATTGGCCAAATGGCTGAGAAACAGGGCAATCCCCACCAGCGCGTCACGGCCGTAATGCAGTTCCGGCAGAATCACTCCGCCATTCCCTTCGCCGCCGATGACCGCGTCGACTGCCTTCATTTTTTCCACTACATTCACTTCGCCCACGGCAGCAGCATAATATTGACCGCCATATTTGACCGTCACATCGCGCAATGCACGCGTGCTCGACAAATTGGAAACGGTATTACCCGGACGTCTGGACAACACATAATCGGCTACGGCTACCAGCGTATATTCTTCACCGAACAATTCCCCGTCTTCGCACATAAATACCAGCCGATCCACATCCGGATCGACCGCAATGCCCAACTGGGCTTTTTGCCGGCGTACTTCGGTGGATAATTCACCCAGATGTTCTTTCAGCGGCTCTGGATTGTGGGCAAACTGACCATTTATCTCGCCGTTCAGCAGGAGTACCTCGCAGCCCAATTGTTCCAGTAACAACGGTACCGACAATGCGCCGGTCGAGTTGATGGCATCGACAACTACCTTGAATTTTTTGGCGCGGATCGCATCGGCGTTTACCAGCGACAACGCCATGATTTGAGCGATATGTTTGCCGATGTAGGAATTATCCACGCGATAACTGCCCAAACTTTCTACCGGCGCGTAGTTGATTTCTCCCTTAGCGACCAAGGCCAGCACCGCAGCGCCGTCAGCGGCACTGATGAATTCACCTTTATGATTGAGCAATTTCAAAGCGTTCCAGTCCCGCGGATTGTGGCTGGCCGTGAGTACGATACCGCCGCCGGCCTGTTCCAGTGGAACGGCGATTTCCACCGTAGGCGTAGTACTCAACCCCAGGTCGACCACTGCGATACCCAGGCTGCGCAAGGTGCTGACCACCAGGTTGCTAACAATTTCACCAGAAATACGGCCGTCACGGCCAACGATAACCTTGCTAATCCCGGTAGTCTGGATGATCCATTGACCATAAGCCGCGGTGCATTCGACGATGTCCTGAGGAGTTAGGTTGTTGCCGGCGCGGCCTCCGATGGTGCCGCGAAAACCAGAAATAGATTTAATGAGTGGCAATAGGATTGTTTTTTATGTGGGTTAACGTGTGTTGGGAGGAGTGCAAAGGTAACAAGGTTTTCAGATAACCCACATGATTTCGGGTCAGTAAGAAAATATACGGTGCTCATTGTAGCGAATCGGTCAGGGCTAGTGCAGCGCGCATTTTGTTATAAATAAGGGTATTATCGTAGATTCCTGTAAATAATTCGGCCTGCGGGCCAAAAGCGAACACGGGAACCAGGGCGGCGGTATGCAGGCGGGTAGAAAATTTTGCCCGAAAATCGCTTTTTTTCTCACCGGCCACCAGCGCCAGTCCGCCACATTCGTGGTCTCCCGTGACAATGACCAGTGTTTCGCCATTGGTAGCAGCAAATTCCAGGGCGGCAGCGACGGTTTTATCAAAATCGAGCATTTCTGCCCGCAGCCAGTTCCGGTCGTTAGCGTGACAGGCCCAGTCGATCTGGCTGCCTTCGACCATCAGAAAAAAACCTTTTTCGCTGCGTTTTTGCAGATATTGGCACACGGTAGCGGTTACCCGCGGTTCATACTGCCGGTTGGCCGAAGCCGTGGCTGGTTCCCGGTTGGCGGTGAACAGCATAAAAGGCCGCGATCCATCGAGCGGTATACCCCGGAACGACGTTCCGCGTTTCACGACATAATTGCGCTTTTTCAAAGAATCTTCCAGGTTTTTGTGATCCGGTCTTTCCCGGGCGATAAAGTAGTCTTCACCGCCGCCGACAAAACAATCCAGCGGTGTTTTTAGGTAATCGAGGGCGATTTCCTCACTGAAAGCCCGCAATTCGCGGTGTGCGATAAAAGAGGCCGGCGTAGCGTGCGGTGCCGAGCAGGTGACCACCATCCCGGTCGCCCAACCGCGCGCGTCCAGGTCTTCCAGGATCGTGGTGCAAGGACGGTTGTCGGGTGGCACGACGCCCACCGCACCATTATAGGTCTTTTGTCCGCAGGAAAATGCCGTCGCGCCCGCAGCGGAGTCGGTGACCAGATCATTGCAGGAAAAACTCTTGTGAAAACCGACGTAGGGAAACCGTTCGAAAGCCGATTTACCCACGCCTCTCCAGTAAATCCCCGCCGATACCTGCGCCAAAGCCATGCCGTCGCCAATGAGCAGAATAATATTTTTAGGTCGCTCGGCTAGTTTAACCGTTTGTAAATCAATTGTTTGGGACTTTTTAGTACCCGAACAGGCATCAAAAGTGAGCAGCACTGGCAGCAGCAGCAGCAGTTGGAGCGTTCTCAACGTTGCACGTTGGGAAAAACCGGCGCGGCAGGCGGAAAAAGGAAAAAAATGCGGGTTGCAGTTCAGTAATCTCATCATTTCTTAGACTAATAACCCATCGCGCATTTCTAAGCAACGGTCGGAAAGTTCGGCAAGTTCTTTATTGTGGGTGACGATGACGAAGGCTTGTCCGTAATCATCGCGTAGTTGACGGATCAAACGGTGCATATCCTGGGCCGCAACGCTGTCCAAATTACCGGTTGGCTCGTCGGCAAAAATGATTTCCGGACTGTTGATAAGCGCGCGGGCTACGGCGACCCGCTGCTGTTCGCCGCCCGACAACTGACCAGGTTTATGTTCGAGGCGATCGGCCAGACCGAGATACTCCAACAATTCCGTCGCGCGTTTACGCACCGCATTGGCATCCTTTTTTTGAATGAAACCAGGCATACACACATTTTCCAGCGCTGTAAACTCAGGCAACAAATGGTGGAACTGAAAAACAAAACCGATGTGGTGGTTGCGAAAAGCGGCTAGTTGAGCCGGGCGCAGCGTGTGGATCGGCGTTTCTTTAATCATTAAAGCACCGGCATTCGCCTGGTCGAGCGTACCCAGTATATGCAGCAGGGTACTTTTGCCGGAGCCGGACCGGCCGACGATGCTGACAATTTCTCCTTTTTCGACGGCCAAAGTGACCCCGCGAAGGATGGCCAGGTTGCCGAACGACTTTTCAATGTTGTTTGCGCGCAAAATCATTTGACAAAGGTCGAAAAAATGTTGAAAATTCTGGAATGTTGTTGAAAATGTTGCAGCGAGACACAAGAATCTTTAACCCACTGAGTATGAAAATTTTACAACTCTGTAAAAAATTCCCCTTTCCCCTGAAGGACGGAGAAGCCATCGCAGTCACGTATCTGGCCAAAGCGCTGGCCGAACTGGGCAACGAAGTGACTTTACTATCGATGAATACCAGCAAACACTGGTTCGACATCGCCGACCTGCCCCACGATTTTGATCATTACGCCGATATTGAAACGGTGTACGTAGACAACCGGATTCGTCCGATACCTGCCCTGCGCAATCTTTTTACCGCCAGATCTTACCATATCGAGCGCTTCGACGACGCGGCTTTCGCGCAGAAACTGACGCAAATGCTGCAAAACGAGCATTTCGATGTGGTGCAACTGGAGTCGGTTTACCTCGCGCCGTATATTCCAGTCATCCGCCGGCATTCTACAGCGCTCATCGCCCTGCGCGCCCACAACGTCGAACATGAAATCTGGGAACGGGTAGCCGACAACGGAAACGCCCTGAAAAAATGGTATTTACAGACGATCACGCCGCGCCTAAAACAATATGAAATTGAAAATCTGAACCAATACGACCTCGTGGTCGGGATTTCGGAGCGCGATGTGGCGCAATTCAGCGCGCTGGGTCTGCAAAAGCCCACCACTGTCACGCCTATCGGCCTCGACAGCCGCGATTACCAGCCCGATCCAGGTAGTTTTCAACGGCCGCTGAGTCTGTCGTTTATTGGTTCGCTGGACTGGATGCCCAACCAAGAAGGGCTGCGCTGGTTTCTGGATGAAGTCTGGACACCTGTGCTCGCGCCGGCATTTCCGGAACTTACCTTTCACATCGCCGGACGGACGGCACCGCGCTGGTTGCAAAATTTGCAGGTAGAACGTGTGCATTTTTACGGCGAAGTGCCGCATGCCGCCGATTTTCTGAACCAACATTCGGTCATGGTGGTACCCTTGTTGTCGGGTGGCGGCATGCGCGCTAAAATTCTGGAAGGCATGGCGGTGGGCAAAGTGGTACTGTCCACGACCGTCGGAATGGAAGGCATTTCTGCCCGCAATCGCGAGGAATGTTTGCTGGCCAACACACCCGAACAATGGCGCGAGGCGGTTGCCTGGTGTTATGCGCAGGGAACCGACCTGGCCCAACTCGGCCGGCAGGCCCGGGCTTTTTGCACGGCGCATTACGACAATCTGGAAGTGGCGCGGGAGTTGGTGGCGACTTACCGGGCGATGCATTTGGGGGTGGTGGAGGTTTGAGCGCAAAAACAAAAACCGCCTAACGTGTTGAACGATAGACGGTTATGAAAAAAACTTGTAGCGCGGGGGAGACTTGAACTCCCGACCTTGCGATTATGAATCGCACGCTCTAACCAGCTGAGCTATCGCGCCATTTTTTTGCGGGGGCAAAGGTATAACGATCTGCCTGTTCCGCCAAAGGTATTTTAAAAAATATCGCAAAAATTTGTCACTTCCGGTTGACTGGCCCCAAATTTGGAGTCGTTTTGTATCTTTGTGCGCCGGTTTTCTCAGCGGACAGGTATTAAAAAATCAATAAAACAGACATTCTTGGGTGGGTAAAGGCGATAATCCGCGTCTTTATACGTTCCCATTCTTTCACGAGTCCTAAGCCGATTTACTATGCGTTTATTTTTATCCTGTTTGTGCGGCATCGCGTTGCTGGCCCTCGCTTCCTGCGAAAAAGATCTGCCCCTGCCCGTTCCGCCCACCCAACACTATGAACTCTACGTCGCCAATGAATACAATGAATTGCAGGCGCACTATGCGGTGTATTTGTCCGATAGCGACGGAAAAATACGGGTTTATCGCGATTTAGTCGGCAACGACACCGCTAAAGTGGTCGTGTCCGACGCCAAAGTGACCGATCGTTTCGACTGTACTGTGGTAAAAATTACCACGTTGCAAACCAACGGATTGCGCGACACGACCATCACTCTTTCGACCTATACCAATCTCGGCAGCGGCGAACAAATCAATTTGCGTGACCTGACGTACCGCCAGAATATCGACCTGAAAATTCAATTCACCGGGGTTACTTCGGTCGATTCGATTATCGTGGCCGACGGACTGACCTTTACGCGGCCGCAACCCGGCAATTCCTTCAACGGTTTTTACCGCGTACAGCACACCGGCAAACTCTGGCTGCGCGTCTTGGTGAACGGCGAAGATCACTGGCGCTTCCTGTATTTCGATAACGTGAGCGGCCCGACGCTGGAAACCACCGTTGATGTCGCGCTTTTACCGGTTATCCTGGCGAAGCCGACCAACATCGCCTTCCCGTTTTCGGCGCCCTGGCAGTATAAAGTAGAAGGACTGGTGGACAGTACCAAAAACCAGTTCCTGCCACTCGGCGATTTGCAGCGCGCGCCCGGCGGCGCAGTCCCGGTTTTTGCCCAACTTGATGTTTTTCAACCGGTTGACAATGAAGAATTCAATCCGGCCGGCCTACCCTACACGGCGTATCGCATGAACATACGCGGATTCGACGGTTCGCCCACCGGTTATACTTATGTGCTGGATAAACTCTTTGCCACCCTGCCCGTCGCCTTGCCGCTACCTGATTTTGACCTGCAGCCGACGGTTGCGCCAAACGGTCGTTTTATGGCCGTCCAGTGTGTGGGCTCCTTCGATGTGCTGGCTTTTTCCCGCAGTCGCAGCGGCACGCCGAATATTACCTGGGAAGTGTACACCCGTCCGGCTGTCCCCAACTCCAACGGTCTGGTGAGTTATCGCCTGCCGGACGTACCGGCCGATCTGGGCAACCGTTTCCCGGTCCTGAAAAATTACAACTTTAATGGTCCCACCAGCGCCCGGGCAGAATCGTACGAAAAACTTACGGACTACAATGCGATCATACGCTTGCGGCTGGGGAATAACGACCCGATCTGGCAGATGAAAGGGGGGTATATTGGACGGGAGGAAGGGCTTTAAAGATGATTTTTGATTTCCGATTGGGGAATGTTGATTGTTGATGTTTTGGCGTGTGCCGGGCATTTACTGAATGGTTTGTTTGCCGTTCGGGTGTTTAGCGATGATCGTATTGATGGCAGCCGTTTTTGCATTCGTGCGACATCT
>JBBRDQ010000164.1:0-12081 GCA_038203695.1 Chitinophagales bacterium | reverse complement strand
GCTGGCCAAGTCCATCCCGGCGTTTTGATGTCGGTAACCAGGCCCCAGTCTGTGCAGACCACGCCGTCGTATTTATATTTTTCGCGCAGCAGTTTGGTAATGATGTCTTTGTTGTAGGACATTGCTACGTCTTCGCTGGTTTGTCCGGTTGGTACGCCGTAATAAGGCATAATCGCGGCGGTGTTCGCCGCAAAAGCGGCTTCAAACGGGATTAGGTGGTAGTCGAAATTATTGCCCGGATAGATTTGCCCTTGCTGAAATGGAAAGTGCGGATCGAGCCCTTCTTTTTGCGGGCCGCCACCGGGAAAGTGTTTGGTCATGCAGGCCACACCATTGGCCAGGTTATCGGTCTGCATACCTTTAAGATAAGCGGTCACCATTTTGGCGGTGAGTTGGGCATCTTCGCCGAAGGTGCCGCTGATGCGCGGCCAGCGCGGCTCCGTAGCGAGGTCGATCTGCGGATGCAGCGATTCGCGAATCCCTACGGCCATATATTCCTGCCGAATGATATCGCCGGCGCGCTGCATTAGTTTTGCGTCGCCGATAGCGGCAAAACCCGGCGTTTCGCACCATTGCGAAAAACCGGTCGCCGCCATCGAGAAAATGTTGTTGCTGAAGTGATTGCGCGGGTCGCTGGCGATGGTGACCGGGATACCCAGGCGGCTGGTCTCGGCAAACTGTTGCAGATTCGTATACCAGACTGCCAGTACTTTCGGCTCCTTGGGTATCTGCCACAGGTTGAAATGATTCATTTTTCGATTGGCGATATTGTCGGTTGCAGCGGGCAACATCGCGGCAAAACCAGCCGCTCCTTCTTTTTTATCCAGGCTGCCGTCGTCGTTGACCGGCGCGCCATTGATGAACATCATCCCGGCTTTTTCTTCGATATTCATCTGGCCGAGCAAGTCCGTGACCCGCGCTTCAACTGGTTGGCGACGGTCTTCGTAGACGTCAAGTTTGCCGTTTTTATTCAGATCGCGGTACGAAAGCGGACCTTCTTTTTTAAGTACGGATGACTTGGCCTGGACTAAAGCGTCGAGCGGAACATCCGGCGCGGGTTGCTGGCAGGCGAAAAAGGAAGTCAGGACCAGCAGGGCCCCTAATTGATTGGAAAGACGAGACATAAAAACTGGTTTTGTTTGTTAATTGCAAAGATGATGCGCCGGCAAACCAAAGCAGGAAACGATTACTCCAGGCGATAAAAACCTTGTTTATGTATCCGCTCATGCTCAACGTTTCCCGCTTATAAACGTTTAAGAAACCTGCAAAAAAATGGGAATGCAGCCCAAGGACACAATATCTTTCGGCAAGTGGAGGGAGAAATAGATAATTCGGTAAGTACAGTCGACCGTTCGGCAGAAGTGGGGGTAACGTGCGTTGCATGGCGGAGCAATTCAGCCATGCATTTTTTACCCAGTCGGCTTGGGATGCAGCCGATTTGCCGGAAGGGATGTATTTTTGCTGAGAGCCAAGCCGACATAGTATGCAACCAGCAAACGCATACAGCGCTGGCAAATAATCAACATCCGTAATGAAACCAGAAGAAGTAGAAACTTTTTGCCCCGACAGCCGACAAGCGTGGAGGGCATGGTTGCACGAAAATCACCTTTCCAAGCAGGCGGTCTGGCTTATTTACTATAAAAAGAAAACCGGCAAAACCGAATCCATGAAATAGCCGAACTTGCCGATCAAAAACTGAAACCCAAACAATTTAGATAAAGCGAGCCCGGCAATGCGATTTACCAATTATCTGACCTTTCATGATACAGGTGCTTACTTTACAAACGGTTAGTACCGGACAGATGAATTATGATTATTTATTTTTTAACAGGATCAGGTGACCTGGCGGCCGTCCGACCCATAAAATCCCCCACCCCATCCAACTTTCCGCAAAAACGAGTCATCTTGCACGCGAATTCACGGCCCGGCCCATAAAGCTGGGAAGATGGATTCAAGCGCCAGCAGCAAGCACACAACCAGGCTCAATTATGTACAAATTTCTTTTCCTGCTCTTCCTCCCTGTGGCCGTATTCGCCCAAAATAAATTTCCACTGGAGGATCTCAACGCATTCAAAAATCCGGGGCCCAACTGGAGCATTCAGTCGGCCGTGCTCGGCAATGTCACTGCCACCAATCTGACCCCGACGCCCGGCAAAGGCATCTTGCTGTGTCAATTAAAAGGGCCCAAATACCAACCCACCGACGACTTGTATTTCAACCTCGAACACGGCAACCTGAAACTGTCCGTCGACTTCCTAATCCCGCAGGGCGCTAACTCGGGCATTTACCTGCAAGGCCGCTACGAGGTGCAGATCGCCGATTCGTGGCGGGTAAAAAACCCGACCGACGGTGATTGTGGGGCCATTTACTACCGCTGGGATGAGACTCGCGGCGCTGGAAAAGAAGGCTACGAAGGCCATCCACCGTTGCAGAATGCCTGCCGTGCACCGGGATTGTGGAACCACCTGGAGATCGATTTTCGCGCGCCCGCGTTTGATGCCGTCGGCAAAAAAACTGCCAATGCGCGTTTCAATAAAGTGACCCTGAACGGTATTACCCTGCACGAAAATGTAGAATTGCTGGGCGTAACCCGTGGCGCTGTTTCCATGGTCGAAGTGGCCAAAGGCCCGTTGCGCATTCAGGGCGATCACGGTGAAATCGCCTTCAAAAATCTCCAGATCGAAACCGGTGAACGCCCTTTGATCACCTTCAGTCCGGTGACCTACCAGTATTACGAGGGCAAGGGATACGCGACGAAAGATACCGCCTCCAAGTTTGTCCGCAGCGGTACCCTGCCGCGCGCCACCATGAAAGCCGCCGATGCGAAAAACAATATTTTCCTGCTGTTCAATGGTGAAATGGAGGTGCCGCAAACCGATACATACACTTTCCAGGCTTATTTCGGCGGCACTTCTTTGCTGATGGTCGATGGCGATACGCTGGTAAAAGGCTGGTACTGGGTCGATAATCCACAAGTCCGGCTGAAAAAACTCACTGCCGGCAAACACCAGTACACCATTCATTATGGCAAGGATTTTCCCTGGGGTTATAAATCGCTGGGTATTTTTATCCAGCAGCCCGGCGGACTCAAACAAAACATCACTGAACGCAGCTCCCTGCCCGATCCGCCGCCCATCCCGCTGGTCGAAGTGGAACCGACGAATAAAACCGTAGTCCAGCGCTCATTTATGCTGCTGGGGACCAAAAAACTCACCCACGTCGCCAGCGTCGGCATGACCAGCGGACTGAATTTTGCCTACAACCTGAAACAAGGCAGCCTGGTGAAAATCTGGCGGGGGCAATTCCTTAGCGCCACCCAGATGTGGCACGAGCGCGGCGAACCGCAAACCGCCGAAGCACTGGGCGTATCGGTGCCGATGAACAACAAATTCCCGCTGGCACTGCTCGCCGATAAAAATGGCGCATTCCCGGATTCGCTGTCACCCCAGGAACTGAAATACAAAGGGTACCAATTGGAAAAACGCGCTATTGGCGGCGAAACCCAGCAGTATCCCGATTTCATGTACGAATACCAGGGTCTGCGCATCCGTGATATCTCGACGCCCGCCAATCAGTCGGAAGGCATCCTGCGCCAACTCAGTTGGCAGGGCGACCTGCAAGCGGGCAAACAAGTGTATGCACTGCTGGCGGAAGGTGCCACTATTCAGGACATCGGTGCCAACCGCTTTCTGGTCGATGGCCAATATTACGTGCTCACCTTTCCCACGGCCGGCAATAAACCCTTTATCCGCGAAAGCAAAGGGGTACAGCAACTCGTAATGGCCGTAACGGGCCAGGAAGTGTCGTATCAATTGATTTTTTGAGGATTTACTACCGGGTATTTTCATCATGAGGGTAGGATTGTTTTGCATCCTCGCTTTATCCACCAATAACATAAAAAATAGCCATGTCATACCGGCCATACATACTTTGCTTGTTCATCGCCCTACTCGGTGCCAACGCCCACGCCCAGGCACCTGTAAAACCGCAACTGGAAGAAGATTATTACGAAATCAAG
This sequence comes from Chitinophagales bacterium, assembly GCA_038203695.1. Taxonomy (GTDB): domain Bacteria; phylum Bacteroidota; class Bacteroidia; order Chitinophagales; family Saprospiraceae; genus M3007. The sequence continues at coordinate 8,063 of JBBRDQ010000164.1, read as the reverse complement.
ACCATCGCGATTCCGACCGACGTGCGACTGGAAGTAGGCGGCCTAGCGCCCATGCCCGACGGGCGTATAGGCGTATGCACGCGCCGGGGGGAGGTCTGGATCATTGAAAATCCGAATCAGACGGACGGCACGCAGGCGCATTTCTCGCTTTTTGCCAGTGGCCTACACGAGGCGCTCGGCCTGGCTTACCGCGACGGTTCGTTCTATTGCTGCCAGCGCGGCGAACTGACCAAACTGACCGATACGGACGCTGACGGACAAGCCGACCTGTACGAATCGGTGGCATCCTGGGATCTGTCCGGCAATTACCACGAGTATTCCTACGGACCGGTTTTTGACAAAAACGGCGACATTTACCTCACTTTCAACGTGGCGTGGGTCGGTTACGGCGAGGGCAAACTGGCGAAATGGCGCGGCTGGCTGGTCAAAGTCACCAAAGACGGCGGTTTGGAGCCCATTGCGGCGGGTTTGCGCTCGCCGGCCGGATTCAACATCAATGCCAACGGCGATATCCTGTACGGCGAGAACCAGGGCGACTGGGTCGGTTCGGGGCGCGTTACGCACCTCGAAAAAGGGGATTTTGCCGGACATGCCGGCAGTTTGTACTGGACCAAAGAACCCGAATCACCCCTGCGGGCCATGACCAAAGCTGAGCTGCCCGACGACGGCGAACCGATGTACGAGGCCGCCAGGAAAGTGCCTGCACTCAAATTGCCGGCCGTATGGTTTCCCCACGCATTGATGGGCATTTCAACCGCCGATATGGTGGAAGACGATACGGACGGTAAATTCGGCCCGTTCCAGGGGCAGTATTTTGTACTGGATCAGGGCCAGTCGCGCGTCATGCGCATGACCCTGGAAAAGATCAACGGCAAATACCAAGGGGCGTGTTACCCGTTCCGCGAGGGCTTTCAGTCAGGTACGCTGCGCGGGCGCTGGGGGCTGGACGGCTCCCTGTTCATCGGCATGACCTCCCGGGGCTGGGGTTCGACCGGCGCCGATTCATACGGTTTGCAACGCCTGGTCTGGAACGGACAAATGCCGTTTGAAATGAAAAACGTCCGCGCTATGCCCGACGGGTTCGAGATCGAATTCACCGAGCCTGTTTCCCGTAAAAGCGCCGAGGATTTTGCCAGTTACGCCCTGCAAAGTTTTACCTACGAATACCATCACCAGTACGGCAGCCCGATTATCAATATGGAAGACACCCCGTTGCGCGCCGTCATCGTCTCGGAAGACCGCATGAAAGTGCGGCTGGTAGTGGGTAATCTGCGCAAGGGTTACATCCACCAGGTCCAAGCCAACGGCGTGACCAACGATGCTGGCCAGCCGCTGCTGCACGATATGAGTTACTATACCCTCAATGATATCCCGGTCGGCGCGCTGGTCAATGTACCATCACCGGTCATTAAACCGGCCCCGGCAAAAACGCCGAAAGCCAACAAAAAGGCTAAAAGCAAAACGGACACTGCGGCAAACACCGCCGTCAATCCGGTTCAGGTGGCCGCCTTACTAAAAAAATACGCCTGTGTAGGTTGCCATGCCGAAGCGAAGCGGGTGGTCGGTCCACCCTACCTCGAGATTGCCAAACGCAACTACCCGAACGCCAAGATTCTGGACCTGATCTATCATCCCCAGCCGGCCAACTGGCCCGAATATGCCACCGAAATGGCCCCCATGTCGCACGTACCCAAGGAAGATGTGCTAAAAATCGCGGCCTGGATCAATGCGCTGGATGACAAACCAAAAACGGATTTGCAGAAGTTGGACAATCGGGATTGATGGGTTTTCAAGATGCCATTTCACCCTAGGGAATCGTATATCTGCACATTGGGTTTACAAATCTCTTGCATTTCGCCGCTACCATAAGATCATTAAATCAACATCCATGGAACATAAAGTCAAATCAATCCGCCCCTTCATCGGGGCCGAAAACTTTGAAATATCCCGCAGTTTTTACCGCGATCTGGGTTTTGAAGAACGGGTGCTGTCGCACGATATGTCCTACTTCAAAACCGGGGACTTTGGATTCTATTTACAGGATGCGTACGTGCGCGACTGGATCGATAATACGATGGTATTTATGGAAGTCGATGACGTGAGCCGTTACTGGAACGAACTGGTAGCGCTTGACTTACCCTCTAAGTATAAAGGTGTAAAGTTAGTGCCTATCCGTCAATATGACTGGGGCCAGGAGTGTTTTCTGCACGATCCGTCCGGGGTACTTTGGCATTTTGGGGCGTTTTTTAACACCCTTCCATGATCGCCAACGCATAAACCGTCTGGCCCGAAACAGTCAGTTTGAACCGCTTGCCGTCGGTGGTGGGCAGTACGAGTTTCCAGGTGTTACCCTGGTCGGCGGAGCGGTAAATACCGGTATTGAAGCTACAAAACAGGGTATCTCCCGTCTGTACGACCTCGTAAATATCCAGCACTTTCGACAGGCTTTCGTCCATGTCGTATACATCCTGCAGCGGCAAAAGTGCCTTTTCCAGACGTTTCCAGGTCTTACCGCCGTCGGGGGAAACCCGCAGCCGGCTGGTAATGCCGCCGGGAGTAGGGATGCGTGGGTCTTTACAGCCGAAGACCGCCACGAACCGGCCATTGAGTACGCCCGTTTTCTTAATCAGTATATTTTCGTTTAGCACATTTTCCCAGTGCTCGCCGCCGTCGGTCGAGCGCTGTACGCCTTTGTAACCGCCAGCCATCAGAACGCCATTCGACGCGACGATGTCCAGGATCATATCGTCCTCAAAAACCTTTTTCCAGGTTTGTCCGCTGTCGGTAGATCTGAAAATGCCGCTGTCGCAGCCGACCAGAATCGTGCCGTCGGAAGTTTCCAAAAGGGTGCGTACTGAATTCGTATGCTCCTTCAACGTAGTGTATACGGGTAACCAAATGCCGGTTCCCGGTATTCCCTGAAAAATACCCGATCCATAACTACTGAGATAGGGTCCCGACCGGCCCGGCAAAACATTGCTGATACTTTTATTCATCCACAGTTCTTTTTCCCAAACCAGGGCTGCGGCGGATGCGTCGCTGTGGTAAAGTCCGTTATCGGCACCTAAAAACACTTCGTCGCCATCGACATAGACACATCCGATCCCTGCGTCTGCGGGTAGCCCTGCGCTGATGTCCTGCCAGTTCTGTCCGCTGTCGGTGGATTTGAAAATAATGTTGGCTGTTATGGGCGGCGTTTTGTCTGGTCCGTCGGCTTCGGTTGAAAAACGAATGTTGGCTTCGACCGGCAGTACCTTTTCCTGATCCTGCTGGCAGGCGGCGAAGGCTTGAAGAAAGAGCAAAAAAGCAAGCATCTGGATACGCATGATGTTGTGTTGGTTGGTGAAATAATATACGACAAAGGTAGGGGCAGGTCAAAGCCAGGCCGCTTTTCGGGTGTAAAACGATGTAAAGGATTTGTAAAAGAATTTTTTGTGCGACTATTTAAAAAGTGTGTCAAATATAACGTCTAAAAAAATTGAACTTTGCGGATGCAAAACACAACACCCGATAACGCCCCTACAATCCGCATTGCTGTGATCGGCGCCGGCGGATTCGCGCAGTTTGCCGTCGCCGAACTGGTAAAAATACCCCTCGTTAAAGTCGTGGGCGTATATGATGAAAATACCGGCAATGCCACCCGGCTAAAGCAAATAGATGCGTCCATTACGGTTTATAATTCCTTCGAGGAACTCTATGCAACGCCATCCATCGACCTGGTCTACATCGCGACCCCGCCTTATTTACACTACGAACAGTCAAAAGCGGCTCTGTTAGCAGGCAAACATGTGATCTGTGAAAAACCGGCCGCTTTAAAATTAGCCCATGCACTCGAACTAAGAACCCTCGCTGCCGAGCGGCAATTACTCTTTGTAGTCAATCTGATGCAGCGGTATAATCCGCTTTATCAGACCGTTGCCGCATTGGTCCATCAAAATGTGCTGGGCAATTTCTTGCATGGATTCTTTGAAAATTATGCGTCCGATGAAATGCTGACGGAACAACACTGGTTTTGGGACGAGCAGAAAAGCGGCGGTATTTTTATCGAACACGGCGTACACTTTTTCGATATGTTTTCGGGCTGGCTTGGCGAAGGTACCATCGTGGCCGCGCAAAAATTACAGCGCCCCGGCCACCAGAATGTCTGGGACAAAGTGCAGGCCATCGTGCTGTATACCAACGGATTGGTTAATTTTTACCACGGCTTCGACCAGCCCAAAATAATGGACCGCCAGGAAATGCGGCTGCTGTTCGAACGCGGCGAGATCACCTTATACGAATGGGTGCCTACCCGCCTGAACATGACCGCCATCTGTTCCGAAGTCGAATTACAAACCCTTACATCTCTTTTCCCGGGCGCTACCATTCACATCCTCGAACACTTTCAAACACCCAGCATTTCGCGTGGCAACTTCAAGGAAATAACCTATCAGTATAAAATTCGGCTCGACACCGGCGATGCCGTGCAAAAACAAACGCTCTACCAGGAGTTGGTTACAGCCATGTTTAAAGATCAAATTGCTTGGGTAAAAGACCGTACACACGTGCGCAAAATAAACCAGGACAACGCTGTCAACTCCTTGGCTTTGGCGGAAGATGCGGAAAACAGCGCGGTCAAACTGCTGTAATTTCATCTTGACTCCCCCCATGCAACCAATTTTTCCAGCCCTTCGTCTCCCTTTTTGAAAGCAGCACGCATCGCTGCTGGCGCAACTTTCAAATAATATAAAAGAGGGATGAAAAAAACAGGGTTACTGCTGCTGTTCGCCTGGATCTGCGCCGGTTGCGACAAAGCCATTGAAGTGCCGAATGAACAACAGCCGCCGGTTGCCGTTGTAGAATCCATTGCCGCAAGGTTTGCCGGGGTGACTGATTTTACCCTGACCACCCTGCGCACCGGCGAATTGTACGCCGCTGATTTCAGTTCACAAATGAAACATTATCAAGCAATTATTGCGGAGGATGGCACCATCCGCTCCTTGGATCTGGAGCGGCCGTCAACTGATTTACCCGAAACTGGCCGGCAGTATATCGATAGCCAATTTGTGGATCCTAGTACCGATTATGTCTACCGGCGTCTCCATCCGCTCACCGAAGATTTGCAGGGTTATCTGGTAAAAACCACGGCCGCCGGTCAGGCATACCTGCTGACGTTTGATCCATTGGGTGCCCGCATTTCGACGATGGAAGCGCCGCCCGGAGCGTGGTGGCGTTCTGCCGTACCAAACATCAACGAAGTACCCGCGGCTATCCGGGCGTTGCTCGACGCCGAGCACCCAATGTGGGAGTTGCAGGATGCGGCCATGTTTCTGGATGACAATCAGAAAACTACCTGGCAAGTGGCCATTCGGCACAGTGATTTCCTGTTTGCGTATCAATTTGATGCTGCGGCCAATGTATTAAAAACCAGCACCGAAGATCTGCTTGCTACCGACGGCCCGGGCACCACCTATCTCGATCTGAACGATGTCGCAGCCGTACCGACCGTCATTAGTGATTTTTTGCAGGTCCGGTTTGCAGGTTGGCAATACCAGCGTGGGCTCCTCTTCTTACATGACAACTCGCCAGCCGGTTTTTCGGTCATAATAAAGGTCAATACCACCATTTATTACACGCGTTTTGACATTTCTGGCAACTTCATCGGCGCGACAAAAGGATAAATGATACCCAAAAATGTCCCCGCGCACCTTATTCGGGCGTGTCAACAGGGCGACGAACAAGCCCAGTCCGCTTTTTATGACCACTATAAAAAGCGCATGCTGGGTATTTGTCGCCGCTACGCCCGTACCACTTTCGAGGCAGAAGATATTTTTCAAGAGGCATTTATCAAGGTTTTCCAAAAAATGGGCGATGTAAAACAACCCGAAGCCATTCATTTCTGGATAAAATCAATCGTGACGCATACGGCCATTGATCATTTTCGGAAAAACAGCCCGTTCTGGCTCATCGAAGATGCCGACAAGCCGGGCGTTTTGCCCCATGAAGCCGACCCCTTCGATGTGCTGGGCTTGCTGGAACGGGAAGAAATCTTCGCCGCCATTACTGCCCTGCCCGATGGCTACCGGATGATTGTCAATCTCTACCTGATCGACGGCTACGAACACCACGAAATCGCGGACATGCTCGGTATTTCCACCGGCACTTCCAAATCGCAACTGAGCCGGGCCAAGGCGCACCTGCGCAAAATTTTACAAGAAAAAGGCGTGACTGCTTATGAAAAAGGATGACGAATTGCGCCGCAAACTAGCGGAGACATTTGAAGATTTTGCCGCCGAACCGCAGCCGCAAACCTGGGAAAATATCCGCGAGGCCATTCGACCCAAGCGTAAGCGGCGACCGCTTTGGCTGTTTTTCTGGCTGGGCTGGGCGTGTCTGTTGGTGGGTGCCGGGATATTTTCCGTGCGGATGCGACCAGGTGCTATCGCGCGGGGCATTACCCCCGTGTCTGCCACGGAGACCAGCACCAGCAAACCGGCAGACTGGTCTGACCATGCAGCACTAACCGAGCAGGAAGCCGCCCAATCTCCTAGTCAGCCGACAGCGGTTTCGGTGCCGACGGGTGCTGACACGATGGCATCCCAGGTATCCGCACCCCGGTTTTTCGCAACTACAAAACCCCGCAAATCGTCCCGGCACCTTGCTAATCCGGATAAAATACCGATTTCAAGCAGTCCACTTCTGGAATCTGGACTTAAAACCCCAACGCGGTTGTCTGCTGCGTTCGGTTTGCCGACGTCCTCCACAGAAACAGAAATTGCGGCCCCACCACCAGCAAACCCATCTTTTGATAGCGCGCAGGTTGTCGCGCTGGACACTGTCCGGAATGCTGTGCCAATAAACGGTCCAGCGCTTTTGCCCTTGGGCCCTACCCGGTTATTGATCGCTGCCGAACCGCTGCTGCCCCCCATTTCGGCGCAAGCAGCGATCGCATCGTCACCTCCACCCAAACGGAAAGGCGTGTTTTCAGCCGGCCTAGCCCTCTTGTCGACGTACCAAAATATGCAATCCCAAGCGCTCGAAGGCAGCGGCGCCACGAACATTCGGCTGCTCCCGGCCCTGGATAAACACCGCCTGGGCCTGTCGGGAGCGGCGGGTTATCGGCTGCCGCTCCACCGCCGCGGCGATCTGGGTGTTGCGCTTACCTGGATGAACCTGCCTTTTCGGGCCGAATATGCGGTGAAAAATACGCATCAGGTACAGGTTGAAATCCAATCGGCCACCCAATACCGGATTTCACCGACTTTAAAAAGCACCGTTTCAGACGTGAAACGCCTGAACTGGTGGGGCGGGCAATTGCAATATGGTTACACCTGTACGCTGTTGCACCAAAAAATCCGGGCATTTGCCGGTGCCGAAGGATTATGGTCAGTCGCCACAGGCAAACCTGAAATTTGGGGCCAGGCAGGGTTCGATATCCCGTTGAGCAACAGAAAATTCCAACTCACCCCGGTTTTTAAATATCAATTTCAGCCCATCGAACAAGCCGATCGTTTGCTACAAACACGGTTATACACGCTGGGTATCGGACTAAAAAGGAGTTTTTAACGCATAAATACACACAAATGCAACGTTTTTTTCTGCTTGGGGCGCTTTTACTGGCTTTTAATTGCAGCGGGCAGCATTTCACCAAGGTCTATTCCGCCGACAATAACCTGCTCCAATTCAACAACCTCGCACCGACCGTAGACGCTGGCTGGTATGCGGCAGGTTTTGCGCAAAATGATACGAATTTCAGCGCCTTTCTGACAAAATTTGATACGGACGGTAATCTGCTTTGGTCGAAAAAACCAGCCGAAACACGCGACCCGCGCGCATTGGTTACGCTGAATGACGGCAGCGTATTTTTTTTCAACAACAACGGTGGTTTTCAAAGTTATTTTGATGCCTCCCTGCTGCATATCGGGGCCGACGGCAGTTTTCTCAGCGAGACTATCTGGGGAACACCCGATGATCAGGACGACTGGTACGACGCCCAGAAATTCAGCAATGGCGAGGTCATAGCCATGGGCTTGAGCCGTCAGGGTTCCAGTTTTTCCGAGCGGGTTTTGTTGGCAAAATTCACG
>JBBRDQ010000163.1:0-12110 GCA_038203695.1 Chitinophagales bacterium | reverse complement strand
TTGTTGCTTGAAGATCACCATTGCCCACCGCCGAAATATCATTGAGCCATTCTTTCTGCCCGGATGAAGCATTGATGCTATACGTCCGGTGCCAGTTATTCAGGATAACTCTATCGCGAATGGCAAAAATTTGATTATATAGAAAGCCATCTTCGGGATAGACAAACGCATCAAATTTCCATTTAAATGCGCCTGTTTTGCCATCTCTGAGTTGGATAAAAGCCGAAGGAATGGTAAAGTTAGTGCCAAATACCACGTCCCCATTTACCAAAGCGTGCGTAAGCGTGCTATGTTCGCTCGTGTCAGGCAATACTGGAACCCGCCACAAAATATTTAAAGTGGGTATGGCGGGCGGCGGCGGTGGAATAGGCGGTAAAGGTTCTTTGTGGCAACCCAGCAAGGATAAGATTAGGAAGTAATAGATACGCATGATGTACATGATTGGCAAAATCCAGTCGATTTGCACTGCTTGCCCCTGGAAAGTTGTGTAAATTAAATTTTTGGAAGTACTGGCCAGAACCTTCAAACTACTCGCTACAAAGGTTCACACAAAAGAAGTCATCCGCAAATTAGAGATTATCACCGTATTACAGCCATATTTGCACGATCGTAATGCAGTGACTATATCTATCCAAAATCAATCGTACTAATCACACCACGATAATCTTACTTTTAAAAGCTGTCCTTTTTATCATGCCACGACAATTTCAAATATGGTTTTTTGCCCAAATTGTAAAAAAAAATTCAGACGAAAAATCCCTTGTGCGTGTACTCGCCGACATACTGACGGTTTCCCAAGGCAGCATTTATAAGAAAATGCGGGGAGAGGTTATTTTAAAGATGGAGGAAGCGGCGCTGATTGCCCGGCATTTTGAGATTTCGATCGACCAATATGTGTACCAGGATAAGCCTGGGCGCGCCACGTTTGATTATTATCCGTTGCTGCATCATATTCATTCACCAGTGGACTTTTTAAAGAACCTTTGTAATGAATTAGTTGGCATTACGGCTTTGCCAAAGCCCACTATCTGGTATGCTACGAATGAGATTCCCGTTTTCCATTATATGCCATATCGCAATCTATTGGCCTTCAAACTCTATATGTGGTCGCGGATGAGTTGGCGTTTGCCAGAATTAGTAAATACAACTTTCGAGCCAGAACTATTTTACAAGAAATATCCTCAAACAGCCCAATATGGCCAAGATTTATATGGCTTTTACGCTGTGATTCCGACTAAAGAATATTGGCCTTTACATATTTTAGATCATACGCTCAACCAAATTCGGTACTGCACTTCATCGGGCCTTTTTAAGCACGCTGATACAGCAGAAGTACTTTATCAGGAACTTTCACTTTTGTTAGATCAAAGGCTTAAAATGGCGGAAATGGGCGTTAAAACAATAACAACCGAGGCCATAAAAAAGCAGGAACCTGTTCTTTTTGAATTGTTTTTTAACGAAATTGCTTTTACTAACAACCTAATCCTTATCGTATCAAATGGGCAACCGACCGCACTTTATACTACGCTCGATAACCCTAATTTCATGCGTACCACTAACCAGAGCGTATGCCAAAGTATGAAATACTGGATGGAGCAAATCGAACAATCGGCTATTTTAATAAGTCGCACGGGAGATATGCACCGTCGCAATATGTTTGAGCAGATTAAAACCAGAATTGATCTGTTCGCCCAAAAGTTATAGTCGGCGCGAATTAATTTCCAACAGATTGTATGGGTGTGACAATCAATAACATTCACCTAGTTAGGATGATTAATATGTAATCGGACACCTTGGGCTGGATGGCTTGGGGTGTCCGGTTGTTTTTAGCGGCACTATGCGATCAACGATACTGTTGGAAGGTATGTAAAATGGATTGTCGGCTTCCAAGTCCCGGGAGGTTTTTTACATTTTAATAAATTTTTTCGCCGTCCTTTTATTTCGTTGCGCAATCACCACCACATAAACGCCCTTGGGCAGTCCAGCAATATTCAATGCGACAGGCTCCGAGGCCGCCGTGCTTTCCAGCACCGAGGTACCTTGCATATTATACACCTGGATGGAGTACATCCCCACCAGCGCTGTTTTAATATGCAGCACGTCGACTGCCGGGTTGGGGTACAGCTGCCATGCCGGGCGTTCCGGACTTTCAGCCGTACTCGTCGCCGGTGCCGTACAATTACAATCATTCGTATACACTTCGAATTCCAGCAGCCGATAGTAACCGGCATTGAAATTGCTCAAGGCGAGTTTTACATACCGGCCGCTTGTTTGTTGCAAATTTTTATAGAGATCAATGACGCCGTTTTCGTTCACCACCGTGGCGATCGTGGTAAAATTTACATTATCGTCAGAAACCTGTAGGGTATAGTCCCGCGCAAAGAAAATCCAGTCCCAACTCAACTTAATGGCCGATATCTGGCGCGTGCTGCCCAAATCGATCGTGGCCGAAGCGAGCGGTTGACCGAATGCACTCGACCACGCGGAAGTCATGTCGCCGTCGATTAAATTGGCAGCAGCATTCACCGCAGCGGCATCTACTACATTAGACGTGCTGACCGTTCCCAACTGCGATTGCGCCGCCCCTGCTTTGGTATAACTGCTGTCCACCCAGACCGGCACATTCTCTGCCGTCACACTGGCACCGATGGACTCGAATTCCGCCTTGCGCAGGAAGTGGATTTTAGGGAGAAAACATTGCATAAACCCGTTGCGCCAGTTGATGCCCAACAGGGTATTGTCATAAAGGGTGCTGGAATAATCGGAATGGGCGAAATCCAGGTTATGCTCATGGGGGGCCAGGCTAAACCGCCAATCCGGGGCCACGCACAACCAGCGCATCAGCACACCTAATTCGCTTTGGGTACCCCAATCTACCCAGGACACGCCATTGGCGGCAGTCGCATTGACGGGCCGGTCCGCCGGACGCGAGTAGGCGATCACGTAATTTCTATGCCCATCCAAGGTCAGGTCGTCGTCCGAAATAGCGTGCACCGTGGTGGCGGGCAAAGGCGAAAAAGGGTCCTGGTCGATCCCGCACACGCTCCAGTATCTTATATCGCCGCCGCCCATCATGGCTTCGCCGTTGCGGGTAGACGGGAAGACCGGCAACTTGCCTGTGAGTACTGCCACCATACCGGGTGGCACCGTGATTGACCTGCCGACATAACTGATATAATTATTGGTGGTCGCATGGGGTTCGATATTGCCTGGGGCCGGTTGGAATTCGCCCCTGCCGGTCCAGCCCAGGTCGATCGCCCGCACCCGCGCTACACTGTCTTTCCAGTTATTGGTAATACAAACGCCGTTTAAAATGCTGCGGGTGATGCCCCAGGATTTGAACCAGCCGACACTGGGGCCGATATTCGGGTTTGGTTGGGTCGTCACTAGGCGATTGGCAATTGTCGCATCGGCGCGGGTCTTCAACGTGGAGAAATCGGAACCGATAAAATATTTTTGTCCGCCGGGCAATTCGAAGTACACCTTTGGCATCGGCACGCCACCCAGCGCGTTGACATTGGCGTCGGGTTCATATATCCTAATCCAGACATTACCGAGATCCCATGCACCCTGCTGTTCGACGGGGAGCGCCGTGCCGACGATCGTTTTGAAACCCAGTGGCCCCTGGTACACCAGCAGCCCAGCTTTGCGGACATTGCTGTTGGAGCGGTACGGATAGATGTGGGCTGTGCCGTTTAAGGTAGTCGGATCACCGGTAGTCAGGTCGAAGGTCATTTTGTACTGCCGGTTGGTCGCATTGCGGTTGGCACCTACCCGGAATGGGTTCACACTGCCCGGTTGCGGTTCGATATCAGCATCCACGATGGCAACCTCCGCCGTGCCGAATTGCCGTTGCGCATAATATTCCTTGCCGTTCAGCGGTGGCGTCACCTGGATCGAGAAAAAACGGCAATGCGGAAATTCGCCTTCAATCACCAGTTTGCTGCCAAAAGGCGCTAACGCGGTACCGAGCAACAGGTACGTAATCTTAGGATCGGGAATGCCGGCGTACAAGGAATCTTTGTTGATCGGCTTGGCGTAGCGCACTGCCCACGTTTCTGCAGCGGTGACCGCAACAGGATTTTTCAGGTAGAAATTTTTGCAATCGTAGATCCCATCCGGGATCAGATTGTCGGGGATATCAGCGGAAACCTGTCCCTGCGTCCATTTATAAATATAAGATGCCAGGCTATCGGACAGTACTTGCCCTTGTACGACCACGTCATCTGGCGGAAGGTTGGGATAAGGGGACGAGGCCGGCAGACAGCCATATAAAGTAACCACCAGGGCAGTAAAAGCGGCCAAAAGACCGGCAAGGTTATTTTTCATCGGTTTTGCACATTAGATGGGCAAAAGTAGATGCCCGCCTGCTACAGCCATTTGATAAATATCAAATTCTTGGGTCAATAGGTATTCGCGCGCAGGCGGCTCAAGGTTTCTATGGTTATGTTAAGGTAAGAAGCGATATATTTTAAGGGCGCAAAGCGGAACAATTCCTGGTTGGTGGATGAAAACTCTTCGAATCGTTCGCGGGCAGATTTATTCAACATCCCGTTGTTGCGTTTAATGAGTTGGATGAGGTAAAACTGATTGATTAGTCGTCCCATACGTTCCCAGGTTTTACTTTTATCGTATAAAATTTGCAGGTCGTGATTTGAAATACACATGGCCGTTACCGGCGTAAGTGCTTGTATTTCAAATGGTTGTGGGTCGCCGATGGTGAATCCGGCATAATCGGTAGCCAAGCTGCCGGGCGTATTGAACCAGGTCGTTATTTCGACGCCGTCTTCATCCAGCATGCAATGCCGCGCGAATCCGTCGAGGATGAAATATAAATAGTCACAGGTCTTGCCGCGCGAAACTAAGTTTTCGCCCTTTTCAAATCGTTTTGTTTGCACCCGGCTCAAAAAGTCGTCCCACTCAGGCTCGGTAGGGGTGACAAAAAACGAAATAAAGGTTTTTAGGGCGGTGTAGTTAGTGTGCATGTCAGTTGAGAAATAGCTGCGTCAAATCATTTGCCAGGGCTTTTCCACAGGGCATTTGCCACATTGCGGTATAGATTGCCGGCCATACGCTGATGTTTGTGCGAAGACGCAACCATTGCACGAATGCGACCGCGCCATTCTTGAAACTGCCAAAGTAGATAATCGGCATAGGTGAAGAGCCGTTGGAGTCAAGTTGAGCCGGTGCCGTAATCATGATTCCTGCAAATTGATGGATCGCAGGTACAAAGATAATCATTTTGTCCGCGCACGCTGAAGCCGTGGCAGCGGCTCAACATATCTATAATCTGCAAATTACTCTGGCAATTTGATACACATTAGGCAGATTCAAGTTTCAAATGCAACAGAATTTAGGTTTCATAGAAGCGAAAAAAGGGCAAAAAAAGAGGAATAACTGGACTACTTTTGGGTTGCAAAACATCAAAATATGCCACAACTATCCCCGGATCAAAGGTACACAATCGAGCCGTTAAAAAAGCCTAAACATAGTGTGACGGAGATTTCAGCGTACACTGGGATTTTGCCCTGCGCGATCAGTCAGGAGTTGTCTCGCAACAGCGGTGAACTGGGAGTAGAATACAGGTGCATTAAGCGAATATCGAAATCATCCCTTTTGAGACACCTTTTTTTAGGCAGGTCAAATTTCTTTAATTGGAATTGCTTATGTCTACCTGACTGCGAAATTCGCTGGGCGATACGCCCGTTATTTTTTTAAAGGTGGTATTGAAAGCGGTCTTGGAGTTGAAGCCCGCTTCGAACGCGATACCGACCATATTGAGGTGTCCGTGTTTTGTAGAAAGCAGCAGGCGTTTGCTTTCCTCCACCCGGTAGCGGTTGACGAACCGGGCAAAATTTTCGCCAAAGCCCTCGTTCACCAATTCGGACATTTCATGGACGCTGAGGCCCATTTGTTTGGACAGACCCGACAGGTTGAGGTCGGAATCGAGGTACGGTTTTTCTGCGTCCATTTTTTCCAGCAGGCGATTTTTTAACGGTTCTATCGTTTCAACAGCCAAGAGCAGTTTTCGGGAATTCAATGGGTGCTCGTTCTCTGCCATTACGGCACCGATTTCCAAGGCCTCCTGCTCAGAAAAAGGGTACACCTCTTTTTGTTGCAGCGCAAAATACCCCAGCCACCAAATGAGGATTAAATAGCCCGGGGTTGCCAGCGTCGCCTGTGAAGTCAAGCCAAACAGCCCTAAATCCAGCATCCAAAACAGGGCCAGTGCCACGATACTATACAGTAACCAGCGCAACCAATTGAGGCTGAATTCGCCCGTAGCGGCGGTTACCTGTTCGATATTGCGGCGGTGTTTCAGTAGTTTCCGCATCGAAAGCCCCCAGTACACCAAAATCTGGAGCAAGGCCAGCCCCATGATAGTCATACTGATCGAGTCGAAAGCCTGATTTTGCGATTCCAGTATGTTGGTCTTGACCGCATCGCTGGCCAGCAAAAAAGGTACGTTTAAAAGGAAAAATATCAAAAACGGTAAAAAGTGCCAGAACTCCTGCTTTTTGAGCTGCTTATCCACGGAAACAAAATGCGCCACCCCCAGGTACAAGGTGGGGGCAAGGGCAAAGAGTACGACATCAAAGATTCCGCTAAGAGAGGGTATCTGCTGGTAAATGCCAAAGGATGCCAGGCAGCTGTCGAGCAATAAACAGCCGAGCATGAGCACAAAGGCTGCCAGCCAGCGGTTGGCGATGACGTTGGTGTTACCGCGCAGGGTACAGACTAGAAAGGCCAGGAATAACGCACTTCCGGTGGTGATGGCCAACAGGAGGTTAAGCATAGGGTAGGGGCGTCAACATAGATTTAGCAGTTATGCCTTACAAGTGCACTGTCTTCAGGCTATTTTGATGCGTTTGCTGTGGGGAATACCACACTATTGGTCTGATAACACTACGGTATGCACCCAAATGTATTGATAATCAAGTCCTTGAAAGCATTAACCAGCGTTTCTACTTATTTTTGGTACTGGTGAACGGGGAGTGGGACAATTTATATCATTCCACACATCTTTGCTAACTGCACTAATGCGGTACTATCCCTTACACCTAATCGTTCTATCATGTTGCTACGGTGATTTCCCACTGTATTGGTACTAATAAACAAACTTTTTGCAATTTCTTTAGTATCCCAGTCCTCAGCAATTAATTTCAATACTTCTTTCTCCCGGGAGGATAATAAGTCGTTCTTTACATTTTCTTTTGTTCTAGAATGGAAGGTTTGTACAAATTGTTTTTCAGAACCATAAGACAGCCGTATCCAGTAATATGGGTAGTCTTTTTTTATCAGGTGATGAATATTTTGAACATAATTGAGTGTGTAGGTGAAATCGTTTTGTTCACCGCTTTGCATAGGCATCCCCTGTGAAAAAATACGAATGGGTTTACCGTCAGTACGCAGAAAACGCATATTCAGCCACTGCAGGTCTTCCACTGTGTTTGCTGTCAAACGCAAGATCAGCGCCGCAGCAGTGTCTGCGACCTGCTGCCCACGTACAGCACTATAGTCCACCAAATGGCCGCAAAAGCCTTATCTTTGTTAATAATCTTCACCATCTTTATATGCGCTTGGTGATCGGCGCTGGCCTTTTCTACGGCATTTCTGGTATGATATGGATTGATGGTAAGATGGAACAAATCATCGTGTTGTACGTGGGCAGCAGATCGGAGACACTGCTGCGGCGCTGGGTTTGGGTTTGGAAGAGTGGAGCGGAACACCTGCTGAGGCTAAAACGGGGAGTGGGACAACCCGGGATTGGGGCAGATTCAATAGATTCGAGCCACCACCAATTTTCCCCAAAACGGCCGCTCGCCGGGCGTTCCAATTTTCAAAAAATATTGACCGTTGCTGATTTCCGACAAGTCAATGGTTTCAGGCGAGGCAGAAATTTTTTCGAAATTTTTCTCCAAAATTTTGATGCCCAATTGGTTGAATATCGAAATGGTGGCGGATTTGCCTTGCCATTTTTCTAAATTTACAAAAACGGACTCGCCTGCAGGATTTGGGAAAAGGTGAAACGCATCCACTTTGTCAGACGAATTTGAGTCGTCTGACAAAGCGTTCCGAAGGTTTCCAGCGAGCAGGTTTTGTCCAAAATTGATTGTCCAAACCGCCTCGTCATCCTGCGACGACGTGCAATTTGTCGGTGGATTTGCTGATGGCTGCGAGTCGGGGTCGGTGGGCGATTGTGATTTTGAAAAAGCGACCACCTTTTTTTCAGCCGTTCCGATGGTGAACAATTTGAGGGTCAAAATGCCCGATTGCCCCGCCGCCAAATTATTCAACGTCCATTCCTGGGTGATAAAATTGAAATTTCCAGCCGTCGGAGCGGTAGGCGTGTTGGCATAAACGAGTTTGAAATCTTGGTCAAACAGTCTGAAAACACCCGCCTCGCAGCCGCCAATTTTCACAACAGCCGATGAAATATTGGCGGTGCCATTGTTTTTTGCGGTGATGATGTAAGTTATATTTGACCACTGCGGCACAGTGGTTTTGTCGGCTGAAAGGGTGATTTCCAAATCTGCACCGCCACCGCCGCCCAAACTGACCAGACAAACAAATTCAACAAAAATAGCACTTTGAACCGTTGCTGAATTGCGCCGAACCTCAACCTCTACAAAGGCCGTGCCCGCGGGCGCAGTTTTTGCAACTTCAAAAATGCCGACTGCCTCCACAACTGGCACATTGGCAATGGCCGAGTCAATTTTGACTTTCGAGGCATTGAGAAATCGTAGGATAAGGCTGGCATTTCCGCTCGCATGCAAACTCGCATTGAGTTGACATTTTGCCGAATATATCCCACTTGCCGTGCCAGTTACGTATTGTTTCAGGCTTGCGCCGTTGGTCGTCAAGTTCACGCCGCTGTTCAGAGATGGTGTGCCACCCGCCGCTGTCCAGGCATTTACACCGGCTTCAAAACCGCCATTTATTAGAAGGTCGCCCGCGCAAGAAATGCTGGGTTTGGGCGTAATATTTAGTGAAACCGAGGCCACATTGTTCGTTTCGTTTGCCTCGGCAATCAGGTTCAACGGGTCGGCCACCAGCAATACATATTGCTGACCCGTTGGAATACCGCCCGGGCGAGCCATGCCCAACCAGTAGTTGAAAAAGTCCCAAACTTCGACAAATCCAGCCGGCAAATTGGCCGCCGTGGCAATGGACGCTGGGATTTTGATATCCGACGCATCAAAAACAGGATTGGACGAAAGGTAAAAACCGAAGGCATCCGAGCCGCCTGCGGCGGCCGCGAGGCCGATGTTTCGTGCCGTGGCTTTGATGTTGGCATTGTCGCCCGTGAAAAAATTGGGGCCGTTCAACAACACCAGTTCAGCCGTCAGGTCAGGCAAATTGGTGGTGTTGCCACCTTCGCTCAAACAAACTTCATCGACGAAAACGCAGCCCGAAGTTTCTTTCAAAAAGCCAATTTCGACCCATACTGTGCCAGTCGGGGCAATTTTTGAAACCGTGCCGCCGGCAAAAGTCGTGTTCGTTGAAAAATTAAAAAATTCAGTGACGAGCGGCTGGTACGATGCCGATAAATATTTGATGTAACTCAAAATTTTGTCCGTCCCGGTTTCGGTTCTGGCCTTGAAAAGGAGGGTCAAATTTTTACCCGCCGTCATGGAAATCGTCTGGCGAAGATTTCCATTTTGGCAAAGTTTGACGGATTTCGTGCCCGCTGAAGCAGTTGTGGAAATGGTGCCGCCGGAGCCTTCCCAATTTGAAAGTGCATTTTCAAAACCGCCATTTTGCAAAAGATTGGCGGTGCAGGTTTGGGAAAAGAGAAAATTGGCCCAAAAAAAGACAATGGCAAAAGAGAAGACACTTTTCATGGAAATAAAATTTTTGGTTTGATAAATAGGAAAATTGAATTTTTCGATATCGAAAGCAACACTAATTCATTTCGTTTCCGAAAAAATCGGAGCGGATTTTTTGGGCGAATACCGCGCTCGAATCTTATTGCGTCCAAGTTTTTCAACTATCAGCCAACAAAAAGCCACAATTTTTATTTACTTTATTATATTTTTTCAATTGAACTTCCTGTTACCCGCTGTCGCCAAAATCTGCTGACAAATAATATTTATCGCACTCGTTGTGGTCGGTGCCCGGCTATCCTTGTTACCCTTTCTTGTTTGTACCAACGAGCAGGGCTTTGCGAAGGTGGGGGAATCGAAGCACAAATGTTGATTAGAATTCCAATGCTCAGATTAAGTACAAATGCCCCACTTTTACAAAACCCTTGCTAGCGGTTCGTTGTTCTTGTTTTTAGTTTTGCGTGGCTGTTATTATAAATTTTTCCTTTTTTTGGATGAGTAAATTTTAATGCAGACCAAGTTGAATTCACACTTAAACAAGTGCTTTCTACAAGTCCAAATTCGTATCCAATACTAATCACTTTTGGTAATGACAGGTCTGTATTGAGCTGTCCACCTTTTGGCCAAGAAACCCAAAGCATACCATCTAATTTTAGGTGTTCCTTAAGTTTCAGAAAAACATTTTTCTGCTCGCTCTGCTGTTTTACGAACAAATGTATATAATCAAATTCCCCTGAAAGTTTTTCAGCCAACTCAATGTCGGGTAAGTCTATTGATGTAACGGCATCTGAAGGAGCATCTTTAAAATATGCTTTCGACCCTTTTTTAATTCCCATTTTTTCCGCTACTGTCTTCATTTTTTCAAAGTAGTTAAAACCTCCAAATAATGTGGATTGTACATTATACCTAATATATTTCCAAATGGGTCAGTTACAGCGGCTGTAACAAAACCATCGGTTCTATCAGTTATAGGTTGATATTCTTTTGCACCCATAGAAATTAATTTTTCTAATGTATCATTCAAATTATCAACATGCCAAAATGCAATTGCACCCGATGGATTTGTTGAATGATTTTTCGGAGCATATTTACTGTCAATTATACCAAGTTCGTTTTGATAATCACCAATACGAAATTCGATATAGCCTGGAATATTAAAATAAGGTTCAATGCCTAAAAATTCAGCATACCATTTTTTTGCTGCTTCATGGTCAGTTGCATAAAAACTAATTGTAGCAAGTCCACGTAATACTTTTGATTTTTCCATCTTTTTAATTTTAATTTCGATATAATTACCGTCCTGTAAAACTCCTACAATAAATTTAAGGAAGTGTTACACAATTTGTAGAGACAGTTTCATCATTCACACATTGAAAGCGTATAGTGTCGTCCTACAATGACCGCTAACGTGATAATATGCGAACCTCGCACATCTAACATACAAGGGTACAAAAAATATCAGCAGACTGAAATTTTTGCAGAAAATATTTTCAAATGTCACTGAATCAAACCTTTATGAATCATCAAATGAAAAGTTCCATTCCAGAAACAATACAAAATGCGTACTTCCTTCATCCCTCTTTTTTGTCGAGCATGATGCTTCCCTGGTAGTCCTTCAAAGGGTATTAAGGGTATGTTCGAGGTGTTATTTATTGTACTGGTTGATAAAAAATTATACCTGGCAAAAAATCAAAGTCTTTAACATTGTACGTATGAAGTGGTATCTGGTGAACGGCCGCAGTTGCCCCAATGATTGCATCCGGAATTTGCAAGCCATGACTGAGCCTAAATGTCTCGATAAATTCTATTGCTTTTTGCGATATGGCTTCATCAATTTGTACAACATCATAATATTTTATCTTCTTCTTCATCTGGGCAAGTTCGGTCTTGTCACCCATACCTTGGAAAAGTTACATGACCGTGATGGAAGACAAAAGGACTTCATCAAGACCAATTTTATTCAATTGATCGATCGCATTTTCCCTGCCATTGAAGGCGCTGATGAAAATATTGGTATCACAAAGTACCCTATCAAATATTCCAATTGCGCTTCCAGGCAGCCGAACGAATTTGTTCTATCGTCCTTGGGTTGTCCTTCCAGATGCCGAAAAGTGACTTCGGGTCAATCTTTTTGTCTCCTCGTGTAATCTTAGACTGTAACACAGAAGGCGAAGATTGAATTTTTATGTTTTTGATATCCAAACTTTTAAGCAATATGAGCAGTTGCTCAACCTCTTGAATACCCGATGTTTCGATAGTAACTGTCATAATTTCAGTTGTTTA
>JBBRDQ010000162.1:0-12124 GCA_038203695.1 Chitinophagales bacterium | reverse complement strand
GCGTACTCGCAAAACTCTGCCAGGGACATTATTTTGCGGGTGGTAGGGTTGTCTGTCAGCGCGGTGTCCTTGTCGTATTGGATTTTTTGAAGCAAAGATTCAATACTCCCCAATCGTTCGATAATTGCCTGAAACGGATTTTCCATTTGCTTAATGGCAACTCTTTTGACAATTGCCAGGGCAAAGAAATATGCCAAAAATCGGGAGAAAAAGGAGGTGAAGGCGCGTCACCATTATCACCTATTTATCACCATCGAATCACCTGTTTATGATTGCCAAATCTCCTTCCCAACTTGACGGTTTTACTGAAAATTTCTTTTTGGTTGTTGCTTTCCCCCCTGTCAATTGTTCAAAAACACTGTGTAAGAAGTCAATAAAATAGTCCTTAACTTTCTTGGTTGTGTATAGGTCTTTGTGGATGAGATAGAACAGGTAAATGATGTGTCCATTGGGGAAATTAACTTGTAAAACAGGTTCCAATCCAACAGGCAAATCTTCCTTCTCAATCATTGTTTCAACATACCCTTGTAGGCGTTGAAAGTCAGCGTCGGCCATTATTTGCCGCCCATGCACATTTCGCCCACTGAGGATGCGTAAATGTTCCTTTGCCTTCTCTTTGAGTTTGGCAGTTTGCGAAATTTCATGTTTTGGTGAAGGGGCTTCCACAGTGCGATTTTCCAAAAACTGTTTGTACTTGTAAAGCACAAAGACAGCAATAGGGTAAGGCAATTCTGCATTGGGTTGAATAAAGGGGCGGGCATCCTTTCCCTGTACAATTAGTTCATTGTACCAATGAGGGAATAGGTTTGCGTCTTCACCTTCTTTTCGAGCAAGTCCAACAAGGTCAGAAATAATAATAGTGCCGCCGTTGGGGTTTGGGAAAACGTAAGCACTTGAAAGCCCTTTGTTTTTTAACCAGTCGTTGACTTTTTCCAACTCTGTTTCTACAAGGTTTTCGCGTTCAAAGGAGGTAGAATACCGTTTCTCAAAACCCTCAATCTGACCTTGGAGGAAAAGGGCAAGTTGCCTTTCAAAAATATCGTTTCGGGCGTTGGCTATTTTTCTATACTCTTCATTTGAAAGTGAATAATATCTGTATTGTTCATCTTTCCATTTTGATAAGTGTCGCTCAAAAGGCTGATTTATCGGGAATTCAAACGGGTAAAGATCAACGGTTTTCCAGTTGTCGCTACTGATTTTCCAATCTTCAAATGCCAGTTCAATAGGTTTTTCGATTTCTAATTTGTCATTGAGATATTTTTTGAATTTATGAAAGGCGAGGGCAGCAACCACACAATGAAGTGTTTCAGGATGTAGGCTATTTAACTCATTTGCAGTCATTGTAGCATGGTGTCTTGAAACAGCGCGTGTTGCATCTTCCCCGTTTATGCAAATTCGTTCGTACCAGTAGCACATTGAACCCTCTTTCCTATGGGCATAAGTGTAGAAACTCAGCCAAAAACCTTCTCCGTAAGTGTGATAACGGAAATTATCATTATATTCAAAAAGTAGTTTTTGGATCTTTCTTAACTCGTTTTCTACCAAGACTTTTTGCTCCAAAGATTTCTCATATTGGCTTTCAAACCAACTGATTAAACCCTTCAAATAAGCCACTACAAAGCCCTCTACAATTTCGGCTTTGCGCAATTCAATTTTTTTGCCTTCGCTTTCAGGAAGGATAAACAAAGTCAATTTCCCATTTCCTTTTGTGGTGCTATCGCCTTTTTCAGTCAGGTAGGGGGCTTTTATACCCCATCCGCCAATTGGGAAAAGCCCCATTGAGGGGGTTGGATTTAACCAATCCTCATAGGTATAAGCATTGCGGTCGGCATCATTGATTTCGTCAAGATCAAAGCCCCATTCTTGGAATTGCTTTATATCTGCCTTTGTTAACTGATATTCTTTCATATTCAAAAAGATTTGAAACGGCAAGGCCACCCAACCCGGCAGCCTTGCCCGGTGTGAATGTTTATGCCTTTGCGTTTATCCTGTGTCGTATTTCCTTCCCGTTCTTTTCCTGCCAGTTTTCAATCCTGCATTTTTCGGTGCAAAACCGTTGCCGGGCGTGGCCGTAGGTGTAAACAGCTTGGCAGTGTTCGCAAAGCCGTTGGCCAGGTAGCAACGTTTGAAAATCGGGGCTTTGCTGCGTTACACGTTTTCCGTCCGCGCGCGCGGACGCATCCATGCGGACGGTTTGCGTGGCACTACTATTGTCAACCCGTAGATTTTGGGCAACCGTTGTGCCGTTGTGTTTTGGGTAGATCGGGGTTTCCTGATGCGTTGGTGGCGCATCGTTGGTTTCCTGTTCTTGTTCCATTTCTGCGAATGCCCGGAACAAATAATACAAAACGAAACCAGTGCAAAAAAGGAAAATCAGTTCGGCGACAATGGCGGCACCCACGGCGTACACCTGCATTTTTTGCACCTTGGTTTCACGGTCTGCCAGGGCTTCGGCGTGGTCAGTGTCACCACGGGCGGCAACGTCTTTTTGTGCCGCGTCTCGCTTTTCAATGAGTGCCGCCCGCTCTTTTTGTAGTCGGGGCAGGGTGCGGTTTTCTGCCACCCAATTTTTGCCGCTGCTCAATGCTGCCGTAGTTCGGTCAATGTCGGTTTGCACCTTGGCAATATCGGCGGTAAGTAGTTCAACGTTGGCAGCGTCCACCGTGCGGGGTGGCTTTGGGTAAAATACCCCCGGCAATTCCTTCGCGCCGTATAGGGCGGCGGCAATGCTCACACACATCACCAGGACGGCCACAATGCCGACAAAGCCAAAGGTTTTGTACTTCAACAAATGCTTTGACGCAATGGCAAGGGTAGCGCGTTTGAGCCGTTCCACCCCGTAGGCGAAAAGCAGTGCGAGCGGCACGGCAACAAAAATGCCCCACGATGCAATGATGATGTGTTGCAATGCAAACACACCAAGCCCGGCGGTCGTGGCGTATGTCACCACCTGCGCAAGCGATTGCCCCCAAAGGGTAATTTTGTAAATCCCTTGGTATTCTTCGGTAAAAGGTTTGTCCCGGAAAGTGTCGGTAGAGTTGGCGGCGACGTGTTCGGCGTGGCCTTGCGCATTTTTTGCGCCTAAAGTCTGTGCAAATGCTTTAAATTTGCGTTCAAATGGATTCATTTTTTAATGCTTTTAGAAAGTGAACGTTTGCCCGCTCGGCCGTAGAAAGTTGGAGCGGGTTTTTTATTTTAGTCCAGGATGTATTTGAGTCGCTGGATTTTTCACGCATTTAACTTCATATCGAATCTGGTCTTCATCGGTATCATTCATTGTTAGGTTCTATTTTTTAGTGTCTTGATCAAATTCTCCAATAAATCGAAGCGCATTACCTGCCAATCTATCTTTCGTATCCTTCCCAAACTTGTCCAAATAGGCATCGGTGGTTGCCCTGTTTTCGTGGCCAAATGCCTCACCTATCGCGTCACCTGATTCGCCCGCCAATCTTTGCGCTGCCGCAAATGAATCGCGGCCGGTGTAGTTGTGGATGTTCGTTTTTTCAATACATAGGGTTTCAGCAATCCGCTCCATGTATTTGTTCAGGGTCTTTCTGATATTCCCGTTTGCCCGGAATTGTTCGGCAGCTGTCATTCCCTTTTTAAAAAACGGGAAAACGTATTCTTCCGGGTTGCCCGGTGGGTTACCCCATCGGTCAATGATTGACCGCATCGCTTTTGTGAGTGATACTTCAATAGGCTTTTGTTCTTTGGCCGTTTTACTCGTTTTGGAGCGAAAAAAGGTGATTCGTTCGCCGTGAAAGTCAATATCCCGAAATTTCAGAAAGCACACGTCTTTCATATTTGCGCCATTGAGCAGGAATGCGAAAACCCACAAATCGCGGGCTTGCGCTTCTGCTTCGTTTCGGGGTTGGTAGTTGTAAATTTTGGCTACCTCCGATTGCTTCAAAGGTTCTGCCTTATTGCCTTTACTTGGAACTTGAAAGCGTCTTTTCCCTTTGCCGAATGGGTAAGCATCGCGGGGAACCAACCCGTCTTCGATTGCTTCGTTGAAGATTGCGCGAAGGTTGCGCACATACAATCCGGTTGTGGCAATGCTATTGCCGCCCTTGTCCATGTGAAATTGGTAGTCACGAAGAAAGGAAGCGGTAACGTCAGAGAAGTTCAGATTGGGATTAAACGCAGTAAGCGAAGTTAGGCTGCTGCCGTAAGACTTCGCCGAACTGATACGGCCATGCTCAAAAAGGTTTTTGATTTTGGCCTCGAATGCTTCAACCAGGTTGCCGCTTTTCTTGCTGGCTTGTTCCCCGAACAAAGCAGTCTCGAATGCCGGAAAGCTAAACGCGGGCAAAGCTTCAATGGTGTTGTTCGCTTTGCGCTCGATAGTGTCGAAGTAGGCGCGGTGGCCTTTGAACTCGCCCCTTGGCTTGTCGCCATACACACGGGCGAAGTCATCTGCTGAAAGGTCAAAGGGGGTGCGCTTTCCAGGGGCAAAGACGGGGAAATACTTTTGCTCCCTTTGGAAGGTAACGCGAATTTTTACGGGGTGAAGGCCGCTGACCTTTGCTCGTCGGGTGTCCAGAACTATTTTAACGGTGACTTTTTTGCTCATCGCTTTCGCGTTTTGTATGTGCAAATGTATCGGCTTGCATACAATTTACATACAAAAATGGAAAATATCTTCTAAGTAACGGCAAGTAAAAGCGGAGCATTCTTTCTTTAAGTGCTGTACTTCAATGTTTTAAAGCATTAAAAGAAAGCAATGAATAAGGTACGGAAAGAGTGGGCGTTTGACTCATAATCAGACGGTCGCGGGTTCAATTCCTGCTGGGCCCACTTTTAGAATCAACGACTTATGTGCTGACGGCATGTAAGTCGTTTTTTTGTTTTTAGACGATTTGCAAACAGTGTCACGCTTGTTAAAATATTCGCCAAGGAGATTTTAGAAGGTAGGATTTATCTCTGCCATATCATATTGATCAAATGCTTCGTCTCAAGGCTGTCACTGAAAATTGGACTTTTGAAAAAAGCATCTTGGCATTTTTTAAAATGTTCTATTAAAGCATCGGGAAGTAAAAATTCATTTCCCACCACCATTGGAAATGCCGGGGGATAAGGTAGGTTGAACGAAAAACATTGCCACTTCCAAAATCTGTTTTAAGCGCTCAAATACAATGACATTGGGCGCAAGCATTAAAAAAAGTCTTGGCCTATTGTGTTTCATCTTCGCGTACAGCATTGGCATACTGCCAAACTACCGCCATTGCTAAAACCATTGTTTTGCCCGAACCTGTCGCCATTTTCACGCAATACCGGGCAAATTCATCATAGGGCGGCATTCGCAAATCGCGGCTGTGTTGTGCATAATTTTCGAGTAATGCCGTTCGAGAGCGAACTTTGGCAACTTCAAATAAATAAATAAGTGTCTCGATGGCTTCCCGTTGGGCAAGGTGGTACCGGAATTGCCAGCCATTAGGTAGAATATGGTCAGTACGAAACCAAAAATTAGGCAGCTCGCTTGTCGTGGCGGTTACTCCCTTGTAGCCGCCTTTTCGCCAAGTATCCACAGCTATACGGATGGCAGGAACGCAGGGTGCGGTACGGAGGGCATCTTCGATGTTGAAGGCATCGAGCTGTTTGGTATTTGAGTTACTGCGTTTTGCCATGTGCAGACAAGGAGTTGAAAATTTTTTACTTCTAATTTTGAGGTTTCTTCTAATTGCCAAAACAAAAATCAGAATACAAAACATTGTTTATCAATGCTTTGCATTTACAATATATACAATTTGTTTTAAAATACAAATTATTACTACTTTTTACTACTACTTACTAATACCTTTTTCAGGTTGGGCGGTCAGGCAATTACCCAGCTGGGCTTTCTGTCAGATCCATCATTTCTGATTTTGCCAGCCTCGCGTAATGACGAGAGAAGATTCCGGATTTTATTTTGCTTTTGAGCATCAGAAAGAATATCAGGCAGTTTGCTCATTAGAAGTTGATTTATGCCTTTTCGAGATGCTGGTGAAAATTTCTTGATATATTCTATGATCAAATTTCGATAATGGTCATCATCGAAGCCTTTATGATGGATGTATTGTGCTTGAAGAATCTCATCTGCGGTTGGCTGCACGGCAACAGCTGAAATATGATAACTATGCTTTCTTCCCTCAATTAGTCCACGATTTTTAAGCCGCTTCGCTTCATTATCGTTCAAGGGTTTCTGCCTTTGCACCTTATCAAGCAACATAATTTCTTCTAAGGACAGATATGGATTACGAACCAATACCCGTGCATAATCCATATCCAAAACCTTACCTATGATTTTCAACTTTACAACATTTTCTTTCGTGTCATAGTCTGGCATAGGGAAAAGCCGTTCGCGTTGATATTGGAATATTCTTTTTATACCACTCCCAATTGTATCAATCATTTTAAGGCTCACCATTGCCTGTACCAGAAATTGGTTGCGATATATGGCAGGTGGGGAATCAGCCCTGATTACCTCTTCTACTGAACCGGGCAAAAAACTACCAAGATTCATAAACACCAATTCATCTTCCCGTTCCACAACGCTGATTTTCCCACCTGCCCGATAGTCTTGGTGAGCAATACAATTATTCAAGGCCTCTCGAATAGTATAAGGTTCATATTGATCCACTTCTTCGGGGAAAAGTGATTCGCCTTTGAGATAGCGGTACTTAAGATTGCGCAGTTTAGCGTAAACAGCATCAACAGCAAGTAATAGTGGGCAAGTGAAGTGTGCATAGTCTCTTTCAATCCCATTAGCGTCTTTCAAAACCCAAGTAATACGAGCTATGGCCGGACTAATAAAATGTTCTGCTTCTGGACGCCCCAGCAGCAGAATAGCGGAACGAGTAAGTTGGCCTCTGATGCAAAGTTTAGCCTTATTCAAGAAAGTCAGGTCATCCCGCGTTGCCATTTCGTTTGCTAAATGAGGGTTTTTATTGCTAAAATTGTTCTTCGCAACGCCCAGGGCAATTGGATCAAGGTCTTGCAACCGCGCATCAAGGCATATTTCCTTACTCCAATCTTCTCCGGTTGCACCTGCGCGGATGCGCTCCATTTCCTCAATATTAAGCGGGCCTAATTCTTCGCCATCCCGGCCATAATAGTGTCCTTCCCACGCAATGGGTATACTGCGCGGTGCTGCTGGAATTTGAAAAAGAAGAACCCGACCTTCCGATAACTGGAGTTCATAAATCTCTATAAATGTTATTCGATTGGTTGTTTTATTATCTATTTCCCCTTTCAAACGATCTAAATCAACTCTATTGGGGCGAAAGTTGGTCCCTACGATTTGTTTCCCTTTGTCAGCAATGCCAAAAACTAACCAGCTCGATTGCTGGTTTTTAAGGTTGGCTTCGTTGGACAGCGCAGAAAAATACTTGCCCAGTTTGCCGAAATCGTACTGGTTGTTGGCCTCTTTGAATTCTACAATCTCCGTCTCACCAGGGAGCGAGCGCAGTTGCTGAAGTTTCCTTTCCAAGTCTGCTTGTGTCATTATCATAGCAGTATAGCGGTTTCGTAAAACCATTGGAGGTAGGAATCCAGCCCGCGCCCCCAAGTGTCCCGGTAGGCTTTTTGTTCAATGACGGACGGCTGCTTGGTGAAGGAAATATCAGTGCCTTCATCATCATTATCATACTGTGGAATGGTAGCAGTAAAGGAAAAGTTCGCCCCGGTGTCGAATGGCGGATCAATGTAAATGAGGTTCACTTTACCGGCCAATTCAGGCAGTAAGGAAGGCAACACATATTTCTTGTCACCCCAAATGAGACGATTTTTCCAACCGCTTTCTTTTGCAGCGGCGGTAGCAGCAGCGGCGAAAATGTCGGTTTGAAGCCCGGCTTTTCGTTTTTCGTTGACGGTTTCGATAGTTTGGAACGGAAGCGCGATACGGACGGGACTTACTTTTTTGCCATCTTTGTATTTGCCATCCCAAATGAGTTCAGTCATATTTCTGGAAGATTAGATTCTATGGATTCGTATTTTATCGGCAAAGATTAAGCCTTTGGGCACAAAGAAACACAACTTCGGCAATAACGCTAGGCAGTAAAGTCATTTGCGCTTCTGACTGCTGCTTATGCCACAGTACGATTTAAAAAACCCAAATCCTGGTTGTTCTTTGCGGGCAGAATGCCACATTCTAATACCGGAAGTGTTTCGTTCCCCTAACTCTTAAAATCCAACAAAAACTGCTGTACATCCGCCTGAAAAGCGGCCGCATCATCGTCGCAGAAGGCGACCTGCACGGGTAACACAATCACCGGCAGTTGATTGTGCCAGAAAAAAGACTGGTGCATTTCCAGGCGGGTAGCGTCTTTTTCAGTCGTTAAAATAACTTTCCGCTCCGAAGGCAGCTGCTCAAAACGACGTTTCAGGTCGCTCAGATCATCGCCGGTAAAGTAGTGATGGTCGGCATATTCCATCGTGTGGATCGAGCGCACCGCCGTGCGCAAATGCTGCATTAAATAGTCGGTATTGGCAATGGCGCTTACCAGCAAGACATCGGTATCGGGCTGTAGCGGACGGCTTACTTCCCGCTGGAATAACTCGTACGGGGTAGCGTATTCATATTTTGAAAAATAGACCCGTTGCCGGGGAAACGGATTGATTTCGTCCAGCATGTCCGCTCGCTGGCGCGCGGTAAGAGCGGGCGGACATTTGGTTACTACGATTATATCAGCGCGGCGATAGCCATAGCGCCATTCCCGCAAGCGCCCCGACGGCAACAGCCAGTCGCGGGTAAAAGGGCGGCCAAATTCAGTGAGCAACAGATTCAGACCGGGGCGGACGGCCAAGTGTTGGAAGCCGTCGTCGAGCAGCACGCACTGGGTGGCGGGGTTGTATTTTAGCAGTTCCGGTACCCCGAGTGCGCGACTTTCGCTGACCACAATCGGCACGTCCGGAAATTTTCGCTTGAATTGCAGCGGCTCATCGCCGACCTGTTGGGCGGTATCGATCACGGTCACGGCACGAAACCCGATGGTGTTGCGCCCGTAACCGCGGCTTAAGACGGCCACATCCAGGTACTGATCGAGCCAGTGGATCAGGTACTCGATATGGGGCGATTTGCCGGCCCCGCCGACGGACAGATTGCCAACAGAAATAACCGGCAGGTCAAAATGAATGCTGCGCAGCACACCGACCCGATAGAGCAGGTTGCGCAGCCCCACGCCAATGCCATAGAGCAGGGCCAAAGGCAACAGAAGAACGCGTATTACGATATCGTCGGACATAGAAACCATCTAAAAGCGGAAAAGCAGGGAAAGGTTCAACAATGTACACACATTCCGAGGCTTCCTTACCCAAAAAAAAGGCCCCTGGCAGTGCGCCCGGAGCCAATTTTTCGTTTCGTTGCTTTTCCTTATTCTACGATTAACACGCCCGCCGCTTCATACGAAAGTTCGCGTTTGGCTTCTTTAATAGCCGCAATCTCTTCTTTTGTTTTACCGGCATCTTCGGCATAGTGCCGCAATACATCCACTGGTGTGGTTTCGATGTACGCAAATCCGTCCAGCACGACCGTTTTGCCAACGATGTCTTTCGGCATAAAAAAGCCGTAATCTTTAAAGGTGATGCGCATTTCCGGCTGTCCGGGCTGATTTGGCACCAGCGTCATCCAACAGCCCTTTTTGATGCAAACCGAACTTACTTTACCGCTTACCTTGATGGCCAGCGAATCGATGGCCGCCATTTTGGGAATAAGTTGATCGTAGGTAATGGCATTTTCTTTGGTCACCGGCTGGCCAAATGTTTTGGTTCCCGGCTTGATATCATTCTGCGCATTGCAGGCTGATACGAGTACGAGGGCGAAAAAGCCCAGCATGATATTTTTTAACATCATCTTAAAGAAATTTACAAATTATTGAAAATCAGATTCTTGCGTAAAAAATGCGCGGTGCAAAGATACAAATTTAAATGTAAGTAGATATGTATGGCACAATATTAGGTTAGTAGAAATGTTCTTGCAATTATTTAATCCGCCTCGGTATTTCTTTGAGTTGACAATGTACGCGCTTTGCTGCGCGTTTGTTATGTCTTCCATTTTTTGCCAATACGACCTGCATGATTCAAGAGCCCGGTTTCCGAGTTTTAATCAATCCATACAACACTTGCACCCTTCTTTTTTACCCGCATCATTGTCAAAAACAATTTAATTCCTGCACAGCATGAAGGGTCTTAATCTTTTAGTCCGCTTTTTGTTGCCAATATTCTTGTTGGCAATCCAAACCATCAACCCGCTTGCCGCTCAGTGTGTGAGCGGAAATTGCCAGAATGGCACCGGGACGTACCGGTATTCTACGAACGTGACTTACACCGGCCAGTTTGTCAACGGCTTGCGCGAAGGTCGCGGCAAAATGTCGCTGCAAAACGGCAACTCCTACGACGGTCATTTCAGTCGCGGCAGTATGCAGGGCGAAGGTTCCATGCTTTACAAAAATGGCGATCGGTACGTCGGCCAATGGGCCAGTGATCAGCCGAACGGCAAAGGCAAGTACTATTTCAAAACGCGGGAACGCTACGAAGGCGATTTCGTGAAGGGCGAATTTGTCGGCACCGGTACCATGTTTTATACCGACGGTGCCTACTATCAGGGCGGCTGGAAACAAAGCCGTAAAAATGGCACGGGTAAACTGGTAACGCCCGATGGCAAAACAACCCAAGGTGTATGGAGCCTGGGTAAATTAGTGAATAATACGCCTTCGACCAGTACTGCCAATACACCAGCCAAGCCGACGTCAACAAAACCGACGCCAACGAAACCAAATAGCCAGAAACCAAGCGTCGTAGGGCTGCGCAATTGTAATTCCATCTATTGCAATTCCGGTCAGGGCTATTTCGATTACCCCGATGGTTCCCGCTGGATCGGCGCTTTCAAAGACGGCTATCCGAACGGCCGCGGTATATGTTACTATGCTAACGGCGACCGCTATGAGGGCGAATGGGCCAACAATGCGCCTTATGGAGAAGGGGTGATGTATTTTGCCAACGGCCGTGTGTATGGCGCGGTGTGGGTAAATGGCGCTCCGGTAAAAGAATTGGATTCAAGAGAACAAGTGCCTTCCGACCCGGTTCGTACCGAAAATAGCCAGAATGTTAAAATCTGGGCGGTTATCGTCGGCATTGGCCGGTATACCGCCATGCCATCCTTGAAATTTACCGATGACGATGCGTACCGCATGTACTCCTTCCTGCAAAGTCCGGAAGGCGGTGCATTGCCCGACGAACAAATTACCGTACTGGTCGATGAAGATGCCACCCGGGAAGGTATCCTGACGGCAATGCGCCAGAAATTTCTCAAAGCCGACGCCAACGATGTAGTGTTGTTCTATTACAGCGGACACGGTATCGACGGCGCATTTCTGCCGGTAGATTACGACGGCTTTAATAACAAACTGCGCCACGACGAAGTGAAAGCAATTTTCAATCAGAGCAAAGCCAAGCATAAACTTTGCATTGCGGATGCCTGTCACAGTGGTTCGCTCAACTACGCTTCCAAAGGACCGGCTCCGGTTACCTTACAACGTTATTATAAAGCGTTCGAAGAAGCCGATGGTGGCATTGCATTGCTGATGTCTTCTAAATCCGATGAACTATCCCTGGAAGATCATGGGCTACGTCAGGGTGTGTTTACCTACTACGTGCTGCAAGGTCTGAAAGGAAAAGCGGATGCGAATGCCGATTATCTGGTAACAATCCGCGAACTATACCAGTATGTATATACAAAAGTCCGCGAATACACGGCCAACGTACAAACCCCGGTACTGACGGGCGATTACGACGACAATATGCCGGTGGCGTTCCGCCGCAATTAAGGGGCTAGGGACTTATAAAGAAGGGGTGTTTCATAAGCGAAAATTATGAAACACCCCTTCTTTTTTTAAACCTGAACCACCGCCGTACTCGTTTTTCGCCACAGCGTCGCCAGGCCCACCCCAGTCACCAAATCCCAGATGCCCCACCAGGCAGCCATCAGTGCCATGCCGCCCGAACGGTTGAAAAAGGTAAAAATAAGCAGCAAACCCAGCGCTGTGTTGTGTACACCCGATTCAAAGGCCAAGGTGCGGCAATCCATTTCCGGCAACCGAACCAGCCGTCCCAGACCATATCCCGCACTCATGCCCAGCAGGTTATGCAC
>JBBRDQ010000161.1:0-12154 GCA_038203695.1 Chitinophagales bacterium | reverse complement strand
GGCAAGTTTAATGGTAGGTGTAGGCGGTGCCGGAGTGAAAGCGGCAGCCAACAGAAAAGATGCAGCAAGCAGGAGAATTCGCATAGAAGGTGCTGAGTTATTGGGAAACAAATCGTTTTTATCCCCACAAAACTACGCGGTTTCTGCGAAACACGCAGGGGGGAGTTTATGCGGCCTCAAAACAATCGCTGCACGTATGTTTCGGGCGGTATAAATTCCGCCCTGTTCAGGCGGCAGTTTGGAACAGATTCATCTGTCCATTATGCGCAAAGACGTCCAGCAGACGCGCATATTTGAGTTTGCTCTTGCTGTTCGTGCGCAGGGCAATCAGTTTGGCCAGTTCCAGCGTCAGGTAATAATCCTCGATCGGCTCACCCGGGCGTGGACGTTTGGCATAATCGCGGTACATCTGCGGACGGCGGATGCCATCTTCAAATTCATACACGTCGCGCAGCCACTTGCGGATCTGAGCGCCGTACTGGCGCACCGGTAGTTGCAGCACCGCGTGCAGGTTCGTGGCGGTTACCACTTTGGTGCCTTTTTACTTTCCAAAACTTCGAGTTCCATAACTACCTGGTTTTGTTCCTGTTGCTGTTTTGTTTCAATTACGCTACAAAAATAAACAACTTGTTTTTAAATACAAATAATTTCATGTATTTTTTTGGTTAATATTTTATGTTTTAAAATAAAATGCTGATAATCAACTACTTATTTTATAAAACATTTTGGAGACCCGGTTTAAACAACGGACATTTTCGCGCCATTTTTCAAATTTTCGCCAACCGTCCGATGTTTTTCAGTAACCATCTACTGCTATTTTTCCCTTGTCATGGAATCGTTGTCTGACCGCAATTTTTTGTAAAAAAACCACTTACGGCAACCGGTGCAAACGTACTGATTCACCCATCCACCCAGTACCGGCAACTGCCTTCACCAAAATTCCCGTAGAATTGATTTTCGTTTAACTGTAAATTTCTACCTTTGCGGCTCGATCATTTTGCGCGCTGCTAACACCTAGCCTAATCTTTCCTAACCACATTTTGTTACAGTCCTGTTGTCCAACGATACACCACGTCGTCTGGGCAATTTTTGTGTCAAAATTCGTAAACAATTCAATAGCAAAATATGGCTCAACGCCTCCTTCCCGTCGGAATTGACGACATGGCTTTTTACGCGCCGCAGCTGTACCTGGATATCCGCACATTGGCCGAACACCGCAATATTCCGTACGAAAAACTGTCCAAGGGCCTCGGTTTGCATAAAATGGCCTTGCCAGATGCGCATGAGGATGCCGCCACCATGGCCGCCGAAGCGATTGCCGAACTGATTACCCGTAACAATCTGGACCCGCGCCGGATCGGCCGCATCTACCTGGGCACCGAAAGTGCCCTCGACGGCTCAAAACCGACGGCAACCTATGCCGTGGACATGCTGCAACAGCGCTTCGGTCCGCAATACGGACCCGATTGTTTCCGCCACTGCGACGTCGTCGATATGACCTTCGCCTGTATCGGTGCCGTAGATGCCCTGCAAACCACCCAAGACTGGGTAGCGAATGATAAAGAAAACATCGGCATCGTTGTCGCCAGCGATGTGGCTAAATACGAACTGGAGTCGACCGGCGAATACACCCAGGGTGCCGGCGCAGTGGCCATGCTGGTCACCTGGCATCCGCGCCTGCTGGTCTTGCGTCGACTCACCGGCGTGGCGATGGAAAGCGTCCACGATTTCTACAAACCCCGGCGCGAGCACTTCACCGAGACGCCGGTTTTTGACGGACAATATTCCAACTTGTGTTATCAGCAGCGCATGGTCGAAGCACTGGGCGATTTCCGCCGTCGGGCCATCGCTACCGGGCTCTTCCGCGAAGACCAGTACCAGGCGCTGAGCGAGCGCTGGGCGCGTATCGCCTTCCACCTGCCGTATGCCTTTCACGCCAAACGGATGTATGTGGAGCAATTCGTCCAGGAACGTAAAGACAAAGGCGTGTGGGCGCAGGACCTGGCCAAATACGGCTTCCCCAATCTCGACCTGATGCGCTTCGCCGATGAAAAAGCCCTGGCTAAGGCGCAGATCGCTTTCCTTAAATCCGTCAGCGAGTCCCCACTCTACCGCCGCTTCGTCGCCGGAAAACTGGAAAAAACCCAGCGCGCCAGCCAGGAAACCGGCAATGTGTACACCGCTTCTATTTTCCTGGCCCTGATGAGCACCCTGGATGCCGACCAGGCCGACGGCAGCAACCTGAGCGGCAAACGCATCGGTTTTATCGCCTACGGCAGTGGCTCGAAGGCCAAGGTATTAGAAGGGATTGTACAACCGGGCTGGGCAGCGGTGGCGGCCGAGTTTCGGGTTTTTGCCAAACTGGATGCGCGCAAAGCGATTTCGTACGCGGCGTATATTGCGCTGCATACGGCGGCGCAAACGGCCTCGCTGGCGTGGGAGTCTGGGCGTTTTGGATTAGAACGGATTGGTCAGGAGGGCGTTACGCTGGGCGCGCGGTATTATGGGGAGGGGTAAATTTTGGTGCGGCTACAGATTTTTAAAGTGAATCTCAATAGGGCTGGGAAGTGGCTGGCTCCTAACCTATTGTAAATTACTATATCTCCTCTCCAAGTTTCTCATTCTCCAAATAAAAACACAAATAAAACAAAACTGAAAAAATCTATTCCGCAAAAAGCGTTTCTTGGGGCGTTAAAAATGTCTGAATCACGGATTTTTAAAAGGATTACGCGGATGACACGGATTAAAGTGCATGCTTCTTTAAATCTGTGTAATTTGCATAATCTTAAAATCCGTGTAATCTGCGTAATCCTTTTAAAATCCGTGGTTCAGACACCCTTAAAATCCGTGTAATTTGCGTAATCCTTTTAAAAATCCGTGATTCAGACACCCTTAAAATCCGTGTAATCTGCGTAATCCTTTAAAAAATCCGTGATTCAGACATCCGCTCCATCCGTGATTCAAATATCCGCTCCATCCTCTTATTTTGCCAGTATGAATACCACTTTAAAGTACAAAGACATCACCGAAAAAATAATCGGTGCCTCATTTGAAGTACACACTTTTCTGGGCAATGGTTTCCAGGAAGTAATCTATCAAAGAGCATTATCGTACGAAATGCGAACAGTCGGCCTGGAATTTGCCAGAGAAATAGAGCAACCTATTTTTTATAAAAATTTGCAAGACCCCATCGGCATCCGCAGGGCAGATTTTGTAGTGGAGGGGAAAGTATTGGTGGAGATAAAAGCCGTCATTCAATTGGAAGATGTACACCTGGCCCAGGCCCTGAATTATTTGAAAGTATACAAACTGGAAGTGGGGTTACTGATCAATTTTGGGAGTAAAAGCCTGACTTTCAAAAGGTTAGTGCTTTAATTTGATCCGTAGTCCAGACAACCTTATAAAGCAGTGGCAGATTCAACATTCAAAATGATTGGCGGGAAAAGTTCGCATGGGTACTTAATGGCGGGATGACTTAAAATTACCCGTCATTAACCCTGGTAATCAAGCATTTTTCTTAATCCAATAGTCACCTGAATTTACAGATTCGCTAACCAGTTGGAAAATAAACATACTATGCAATCTATTGAAACAAAACTCCTAACCCTCCTCCAAACCATAACCGGCAACGGGTCATTTGCCACATTCGGCGTCAAAAACTTCACCTTTCCGGGCTTGCATATCCAGGGCGTGGGAGAAGTCGGGCTTCCCTTAAACGCGATACAGACCAGTGCCATCCTTAAAGTTTCCCAAAAAGCCCCTTTCGGGAAAGGCAGCCGGACCATCACCGACGCCAGGGTACGCAGCGCCTGGGAAATCGACGCCAGCCAACTGTCTTTTCATCACGATGCCTGGGCCCACTTTATCCAAGAAATCGTCGCGGATGCTACAATCGGACTGGGCATAGCCGAAGGGGAAGTAACGGCATCGCTTTACAAACTGCTGCTGTATGAAACCGGCGACTTCTTTCTACCCCACAAAGATTCGGAAAAAGAACCGGGCATGTTCGGCACGCTGGTCGTCGGGCTTCCTTCCAGCCATTCCGGTGGGGCATTGCACATTCGCTTCGATGGCAGAGAGGAATGCATCGATTTTTCGGCGGCGGCCAGCAATTACCAAATCCCTTACGTCGCTTTTTTTGCCGATTGTGACCATGAAATAAAGCCCATTACCTCCGGTTATCGGATTTGCCTGGTGTACAACCTAGTATATACTTCCAGTTCACCAAAAGTACAAGCCCCGCAATTTATGGCCCAGGCCAAAGACATGGCGGCACTGCTCGAAACCTGGGCGCCTACAGTAGAAAATCAGGCGAAGGTGATATTACTTGAGCATCAATATACGCCGGCCAATTTTTCCGCGGCAAGTTTGAAACACCACGACCAGCCGAGAGCAGCGGCATTGTTGGCTGCTGCCGATAAAGCCGGGTATTTCGGCAGGCTGGCGCTGGTCACGCATTACCAGATGGGCGATATGGAGGGCGGCTCTTCCGATTATTACGATTACAGAAGCCGGAACAGAAGGGGCCGATACGAAGAGCCGGAAGCACAAGATGGTACCATGGGAGACGTACACGAAACAAGCCTTTGTATCGAACACTGGAGCAGCGACACAGGACCAGGCTTGGGCGTCTTACGCTTGGAAGAAGAAGATTTGATCACTAATGTGCAGCTGGGAACCGGCGATCCACTCGAAAAAGAAGAAGAGGGATATACCGGAAATGCCGGAATGACCATTGAATATTGGTATCATTACGGAGCGGTTATTTTATGGCCCAAAAGCCGGCACGCCGCAATATTGTCTGCCACCACAGTGCCGGTACAATTGCAGTGGTTGGATTATTATGGCCAAAACTGGGAGAAAAAAGTACTTCAACCGCAGGATTATACCAAACAGATACTCCTTGGTTTTCAAGGGCTTGTATTACGGGAGGGCGGGAATGACGACTGGAATTTTGATGCTGCGGCCGCTGTATTGTCAAAATTGAAAGATGAAAATTTCTTGCTGA
Organism: Chitinophagales bacterium; assembly: GCA_038203695.1. GTDB lineage: Bacteria > Bacteroidota > Bacteroidia > Chitinophagales > Saprospiraceae > M3007. The sequence goes on along the minus strand of JBBRDQ010000161.1, from coordinate 7,146 downwards.
ATCATTGTACGCACTGGCTGGCCACAGTTTTTGACAAAATCACCGTAGCGGCATGGGCGGATCTATTGCAGCAATATCGCCCGGAAATTTTTGCGCCCATCTTTCAAAAAGCCGCCGATACGGACGATGTTTTTGTTGTCAACCATCTTTTAAACGTCCTGCAACACATAGAGGTGCTGGAGGACGTTGCCTTGAACGATTTCTTTTTCCGCCAAGTCCGGCATATTCCCTTGTATATACAAAAGGTTGACTGCGCAGACCTGGGAAAATCGCAGTACTATACGCAAGCGGAAACCCGAAAAGCAGTCATTACGGCAATGCTTGAAAAGGTATTGTCGCTCAGCGAATATTACAATAGCGACGAGGTATGGCTTAAAAACGCATTGACCACCATTACGCGATCCTTGCCGCGCAAATATGTCAATGGAGTATTGGCGACGATTCTTTTAAGCGGGGGGCAAGAGCATCGTGCGCTGGCTGGCGCATTACACATGATTTGCATCCGGGAAGTATCGGCACGCACAGCGGTCATGCCCACGCCACCGCCCGATTGGAGCCGGGAAGTCCCTGTAATCGACCGATACAACAAGGAAATTTGGGAAATCCTCCGCCCCTTTCTAGTCTCTCCCACGCAGCATGTTTTTGAGTACCGCAAAAATGAATCCTTGCGGCAGCAGATGGAACACGCCATCAAAAGTGTGACGATCGATTTGGAAATGGAAACCCTTAAACAGGGAACACCGCACACCTTAAAGATTACCAAAACCCAGGCGGCTTACGAACGGAAATTTAAAAAATGGCAGGAGGATGTTGGGCTTTTAGAGGCGGTGCGTACAGTAAAAATGGATTAAGCAGATGGCATTTTTAAAACCTATTTTAAAAAAACACCCTTATTTTTAAACTCAATTTTAAAAACAAGGATGTTTTTGTTTTTATTTCAAGGTTATGACGATTCCCAGAACATTAGAGCCGATCGTACAGCAACGCCTTTTCGGCGGTAAAACGATCCCTACTTAAACCCGAACGTCTTGAAATACCACGCCACGATGCCCGGAAAAACATATCCGCGTTTGTGCAGGAAGCCGGCTCCCATCTGATACAGTTGCCTATCACCTTCGATACCCAAGCCATCTATCAGGCGGTTGAAGTAGTTGAAAAGGGCAGTGACGGCTACGGCATCTTCCACGGTCTGCTCCGACCAGCCAGCCTGTACAATGGCGTCCACGTCCGCTTGTGTAGCTTTGGAAGGGGTTTGCGTGACCTTTTTCACATATTTCAGCACCGGTTTGAGTTTTTCGGGTACTGGTGCGGTATCGATATTGGCTACCAAGGCATCAATCAGCGCTTCTTCCATGCCGAACAGGCGTGCGACTTCGCGATGTACGCCCGTACAATACTGGCAGGCATTGAGCGCCGATACCAGGGTGGCGATGATCTCGCGTTCTGCTCCACTGAGTTCAGACGGGCCGCGCATCACTTGCTGGGTGAAGGCGTCCATATGTTTGTAGCGATTTCTTTTGCGCAGGATAATGTCGGGCATGTGCGCTTTAGGGCCCAGATGTGAAAGGAATCCCATGATGACAAGTGAAATTGGTTACTGTTTAGGCACAAGATACACCAGTTTTGAATTGGGGGTAATACTAAGCCGACATTAGCGCTAGCGCAGCCCTTTTCTAAGGTTCGACAACAAACAGGGATAATCTTTTAAGAATTTTTACATATCCATACGCACAAACGAAAAATATTCTACTTTTACTGAAAAAACATCTAAATTTAAATACTAATTGTTTATAAATACAAATAATATAATTAAAATATTAAATTATTTAGAATATTATTTGCATTGTACTTCATTCAATTGACTGACTGATCGTATGAAATAATTTGTGTCGGAGTGTAGGGAAGCAGGAAACACCAAAACCATTTGCAATGAAAGCCGCAGACCGCCCTAATGAAAAGCCCACTTCCAGCGGGCAACAATCAAAAGCATTGGACACGCTCACTCAGGAGCGCGCCACAAAGTCTAATGCCATTGAGATTCCGCAAATCAGTTTGCCTAAAGGCGGAGGAGCCATCAAAGGCATTGATGAAAAATTTGAGGTCAATGCCGCCAACGGCACCGCCTCTTTTTCCATTCCGCTACCATTATCGCCCAATCGAAACGGCTTTACGCCACAGCTGAGTTTGTCGTACAATTCTGGTACGGGCAACAGTCTCTTCGGCATTGGATGGGATTTGGGCTTACCCAGTGTTCAACGCCGAACCGATAAAGGCTTGCCCCGTTATTTGGACAGTAACGATCTCAACGTTAATCAAGAAGACAGTTTTATGTTTTCAGGCGTAGAGGAGTTGGTGCCTCATCTGGACTTGAACAATGGGAAGTGGGAAATAAGGCAGGAAAAAAGTGGAGATTTTACAGTCCGTACCTACCGTCCACGCATAGAAGGCGGCTTCTCCCGCATAGAGCGGATCTGCCATAAAGATCACGGTTACTACTGGCGGGTTACTTCGCGCGACAACGTGACCACCTTCTTCGGATACTCTGCCAGCTGTCGCATCGCCGACCCGAATGACTCGGATAAAATATTCACCTGGCTGCCGGAATTTAGTTTCGATGACAAAGGTTCCTGGGTTTGGTATGAATACAAGGCCGAAGACTTGCTCAAAGTCGACAATGACATTCAGGAAAAGAATCGCTTCAATGGAAATGCTCCCTTTGTAAACAAACATTTAAAACGTATAAAATACGGCAATCAAACGCCTTATTATATAGATGAAAACAACCCTTACCAGGCTCAATTACCCGTAAACGATGCGCATTTTTTTGAATTGGTGCTTGACTTTGGGGAGCATGACGCACTGATCCCTACACCACTCGACAATGGTCCCTGGTCGCCCCGAAAGGACCCGTTTTCATCCTGTAGGTCCTGTTTTGAAATGCGGACGTACCGGCTTTGTCAGCGGGTATTAATGTTCCATACTTTTCCGGATTTAAACGGCGGCATACCCACGCTGGTGCGTTCGCTGGATTTTGATTACGCGCTTTCCAATGACCAAAAAGCGGAGAGTGACCGACCCACGGAATTGACTTATCTGGTAGGCATCACGCAGAAAGGATACGTCTGGCGGAATAATGCTTACGCATCCAAGGCTTTACCACGCATGACTTTTGATTACCAGTGGCTGAAATGGAATACAGAAGCAAAAATTGTAACCGCAGGAAATTTGGTCCATGCCCCTACCGGTCTTTCCGGCAATTATCAGTGGACGGACTTGTATAATGAAGGCATCAACGGCATCTTGACCGAACAGGCGAATGGCTGGTATTACAAATCTAATTTAGGTGGAGACAACGATGGGAATGTCCAGTTTTCCCCAGCCAAAGCAGTGCTTCCAAAACCCTCTTTCACCGGTTTATCCAACGGCGTTTTGCAGTTGCAGGACCTAGAGGCAAATGGTGAAAAGCAGTTGGTGGTGACTTCGCCGGGCTTGCAGGGTTATTTTGAGTTTACGGACGAAGATCAGTGGAAACCGTTCAAATCTTTTTTGAAAACCTTGAACCTCGATCTGCGCGATCCCAATGTGCGAATGCTGGATGTAAACGGCGACGGAAAACCCGAAGTAGTATTATCCGACCTCGGCGCATTTTGGTGGTGGGAGAACGAAGGAAAAATCGGCTACGATTCCCCGGAATTAGCCACAAAACCTTATGACGAAGAACTGGGTGCCGCAGTCGTTTTTGCGGATCAGGAACAACGCATTTTCCTGGCCGATATATCCGGCGATGGCATGACCGACATTGTCCGGATCCGCAATGGCGAAATCTGTTATTGGGCGAATATGGGTTACGGGCGTTTCAGCGCAAAAGTGACGATGGGTAACGCTCCGGTATTTGATCACCCAGAACTGTTCAACCCGGCCTACATTCAACTGGCAGATATCAGCGGTACCGGTGCCACAGACATTATTTACCTGGGTAAAAACAAATTTAAAGCCTACCTCAATTTCAGCGGCAATGCCTGGAGCGATGCGACGGAGATCGAGCCGTTTTTCCCGACCGAACAACCGAATAAAGTCACGGTAACCGACTTGCTCGGCAACGGGACCGCCTGTATCGTATGGTCTTCCGAAATGCCCGCCTACCGGAAAGCGCCCATGCGCTACATCGATCTGATGGGTGGAAAAAAACCGCACATTATGCGCAGTCACGAAAACGGATTGGGCAAAAAAACAGAGGTGGAATACAAGAGTTCCACCCATTTTTATTTAGCGGATAAAAAGAATGGAACCCCTTGGATCACCAAACTGCCTTTTCCGGTGCAGGTGGTGTGCAAGACGGTGGTGACCGAAGTCGTGACCAATGTACGTTTTACCAGCCAATACACCTATCACCACGGTTACTATGACCATGCCGAACGCGAGTTTCGGGGCTTTGGTCGGGTGGATCAAACTGACGCGGAGGATTTTGATGTTTTTGAAAATGCTGGCGCCAGCAACACCGTGCCGAAGGAGCATCACCAGCCTCCTGTGCTGACCAAAACGTGGTTTCATACAGGTGCGTTTTTGGACAAGGAGCGTATTTTAAGCCATTTCAAAAAAGAATATTGGTACGAGGCGTTTAAGTCAAACGGCTTCACCACCGATACCCTGGAAACCGAACTGCCGGATGCCGTTCTCTTAGCGGCAGATAATTTATCCGATTTTAGTATAGATAAATTAAGTGCGCTGGAATGGCGCGAAGCCTTACGCGCCTGCAAGGGCATGACCTTGCGCCAAGAGGTATTCGGTCTGGATGCCGAAAAACGCATCGCCGATGAAAAACAAGCCAAAAACTATGCGGATAATGACCCTGCATTCATAGATTTTCAAGCAAAAGCACAAGAAACAGAGCAAGTGCCCTATTCCGTCGCCACGCACAATTGCGAAATCCAATTATTGCAAGTGCGCGACGACAACCGCTACGCCGTTTTCACGGTAAAAGAAAGCGAGGCGATTACTTACGCTTACGAGCGCAAGCCCGAAGACCCGCGCATTGCCCACACGATGAACCTGGAAAGTGACCGATATGGCCAGGTGACCAAAGCAGTGTCCATCGTGTATGGTCGAAAAACGGACAAACAATCCACCTTGCCAATCTATAATTTTGAAGGCAGCGCGGCTTTTCAGGGGCAGCATCAGGCATTTTTACGGGCGGCACAGCATAAAACGCAGGTCATACTGACCGAAAATGCCTTCACCAACGACTTAGTGGACCAGCCTGGCCACTATCGCTTGCCCTTGCCCGCTGCGGTCAAAACCTTTGAATGTATAGGGGCCTTTTTCAACCGGCAAAACGACCCTTTTATAAAAAAAGAAATGGCCGACAGGGTGGGCGGACTGAGTGAATTGAATGACAGCGCGGAACTCGACACTGAATCGAGCAAACGCCTCATAGAGCATATCCAGACCCGTTACCGCAGCAACGACCTGGCCCATGCCCTGCCTTTTGGCGGCCTGGAAAGCCTCGCCCTGCCTTGGGAAGCCTATCAATTGGCTTTCACGCCCGACATTTTGCGCGGTCTATACGGCGACAAATTGCCGGAAAGCGACTGGGCGGCTATGTTGCTTGAAAAAGGGAAATACGAACAATTGGACACGCCCAATTACTGGATCAGTTCCGGGAAGCCAATTTTCCTGACCGCCGACCGAAACGCCGCACAGGTGGCAAGTCAATTTTACGCGCCCATTGGCTACGAAGACCCCTTTGAAATCCGCTCTTGGGTAGAATACGATGATTTTTTCATCCGCATCGCCAAAGCAACCAACGCGCTGGGCCACGAAATCCGCGTCGAGGCTTTCGATTATCGGACGCTCTCGCCGACGAAAATGAAAGACATCAATGGCAATTTTTCAGCAGTAGTCACCGACGAATTGGGCATGGTCGTCGCCACGGCTATTATCGGAAAAAATGGCGAAGGCGATACGCTGGAAGGGGGCGATTGGGTTTTCACGCAAGCGCGAATCAATGCCTTTTTTGACGATCCGCAGGGGGAGGCAGCCAACCTGTTGGGTACGGCTACGGCATGTTTGCTCTATGATTTGGATAGAAATGATATGCAACCGACCCGGGTAGCCACCGTTGCGCGAGAAACACACGTTAAAACCTTCGAAAATGGGATATTAACCGCACCTCCCACCACAAAATACCAGATCAGTATCGAATATTCCGATGGTTTGGGCAAGGTGGCTTTGAAAAAAGTGCAGGCCGAACTTAATACCAAAGGAGCGGCGCAATGGATCGGCAACGGGCGCACCGTTTTGAACAACAAAGGCCAACCCATCAAACAGTATGAGCCGTATTTTTCGGATCATCCTCATTATGAAAGCGAAGAAGATCTTAGTAGAAATCAAGGCGTTACGCCCGTTTTGTACTACGATGGCGCTGGTCGGAATATTAAAACCGAACTGCCCGATAAAACTTTTACCAAAGTCGAATTTGATGCCTGGGAACAGCGCACGTTTGACCAAAATGATACGGTTTTAGCCAGCGAATGGTATAGGACGAATAAGGATACGGATGCCGCCAAAAAGGCAGTCGTGCACGCCGATACACCGTCCATTCTCTATCTGGACTGTCTGGGCAGGCCGTTTTTTGGCCTTGACCACAATCGGTGGAACAAACCGGTTGGCAATACCACCCAATTGACGGAAGCATTTTACCCCACTTATGTCGAGTTGGATATAGAGGGCAATGTACGGGCGGTCATAGATGCGCGCAACAACGCGGTGATGCAGTACCGATATGACCTGCTCGGTCACCGCCTCTATCAAAAGGGCATGGATAATGGCGAGCGTTGGATGCTGAACGATTGTATGGGCAAACCTACGCTGGCCTGGGACGAAAACGGGGTCGGGAGTACCATCGAACAGCGCGTCTTGACCACGGGGTACGATGTTTTGCACCGCCCAAGCGATACTTTTTTGGAAAAAAACGGGCAACGCTTTTTAATAGAGCACCTCGAATACGATGCCGCCGAAAACGGCAAAGGTCAAATCCACCTGCACCGGGACGGTAGCGGGCAAACGACCAATTTACGCTATGATTTTAAGGGCAATTTGTTGGAAACGCGGAAGCAGATGCCCACGACTCATGATGCCGAAATCGTC
>JBBRDQ010000160.1:0-12208 GCA_038203695.1 Chitinophagales bacterium | reverse complement strand
GCAATGAATAGCGCCCAGCGATGGAATGATGGCATTGCAATTGACGCCGACAATTCGGTATCCCGGCATGGCTTGTTCCCAGATACGCTGCGCAGTTGTATCGAATTGCATTTCATAGAAAGGTACAATCACCGTTTTATTGACAAAAACAGCGTTTGCATAGGTGCGATAATCGCCGCCGTTATTTGGGTAAGTAGCGTTTTGTGGTGGCATTGGAATACGGATTATTTTATAGGGCGTACCAAATACCGAGGTGTAATTACTCAGCACATACTGAATATTCGCTTCGATTTGCGGACCGTCAGCAGTTCCGGCCGGGTATTGTCCTACCAAAAGCGTTTCCTCATCCAGCAGTTTCATGTGCATATCGATGTGGTGAATTTCGTCGAAGGGCAAAATGGTCATTTTAATATAACGCTCAATGCCCATATAGTCGTTCAAAATCCCGTTGATTTGCGACTCTGTCTTCGTACTTGCCCCGTACGGATTGCCGGACTGGTTTTCAGTCAGGATCAATTTTGACGCAAACGCCGTTCCGGCCCCATCGGACATGAAATTACCGCCCGTATTAACCAGATCGGTTGGAGCAAGGCTGGTCGTATAAAGCGGGACATTGAGGTATTGACTGATTGATGTAGCGATCGTATCATCCTTTGGACGGGTGGTGCGGTTGTATTTCCAATCCACGAAATACAGCGAATCGACCTGGTTGAGATACACACAATTGGGGCCGTAGTCGCGCACCCAGATGCTATTGCTGGGGGCTAACAGAAACTGCACATGGGTGGCAATATCCACGCCTTTGCCAACCAAATAACCCTGGGCGGATGTAATAGTCGCCTGGTCGTTGCAGCAGATAATAACGTTGCATTCCAGTCGCGCCGCCCGGACGATTTCGGTCAGAATATCCGGCTGCGAGCGCCAGGTAATCACCAGGGCCTGCAATTCCTCCCATTCCGCCATGGCACGTACCGGACCGGATGGCGGATTGGTAAATCCAATGACAGGATTATTATCCGGCGGGGCCGACCACATCTGTTGTTCTTCTTCCGCCGTCAGGTAACGCGGCAAATTGAGTTCCATGTTTTGGGCCAGCAACAACGTCGTGCAGCAAAAAGCAATTAAAGTAGATAATATTTTCATTTCCAACATTTTATAGACAAAAAATCCAACCCCCGCATCCATCCAAGCCCCAAAGGAGCGAAATCACCAGCGTTGGGCAACGCCCACAAAATAACGTTGGGCAACGCCCACAAAATAGATAATATTTCCAACATTTTATAGACAAAAAATCCAAGCCCCGCATCCATCCAAGCCCCAAAGGGGCGAAATCAACAATGTTGGGCAACGCCCGACACGATCCCGGAAAAACATAAAAAAAGCGGTGCGCCTTTGCGCACCGCCCGAGTAAAACCCATTCTATCGTATGAAGCAAAATTTTTAAGCGAGTCGCTGGCAGTCATGTCGATACTGCGGAGTGTTTACACGGCAATTGGCAAGGCGTTTAAATCCCGGAAAAGAATTTTCTTGCGATTGAAGTATAATACGTTGGATCGTTTGAGTTGGTTGAGCACCGCTGTCACCATTTGCCGGCTGGTACCGGTGAGGTCGGCGATATCCTGGTGGGTCATGTTGTGTTTAACGAGCGTTTCAAAGCCGATACGTTTGCCTTGTTCTACCCCCATTTGATGCAAAAAGTCCATAATGCGACTCTTTGAATCTTTCAAAACTACATTCTCCAATTGATTTTCGGTGTAGCGCAGTCTTTCGCCCAGAAAGTGTAACAGCGATTGTGCAAACACAAAATTACTTTTCATTACATTGAGCACCGCGTTGGCATCCATCTCCAGCACCTCGACCTGATCGTCCATTGCGTAAGCGAAATCGCGGCGCAGCGGCTCTCCAGTGAGGCACGTTTCTCCAAAAAGGTTGCCTGCGCGCACCACATATTTAATAATATCTTTCTTTTCTGCGTGCATGGCCACTTTTACAATACCCTTGAGCAGAAAAAAAACTTTATTGGCGCCCTGGGCGGGCTTGTATAAGACCTGATGTTTGGCGTACGTCTGTGCAGTGGTATTATGCTGCAGCAAAATGCGTTCTTCGGCAGTCAGAACCGCAAAAAGTGGGCTGGTTTCCAGGATGGGCAATATCAATTTTGTGTCCATGTGCAGTTGTGTGTTTACTTGTAGTAACGGAAATGAAGCAGGCATTATAGTTTCACCAATATTCGGGAAGGTCCTTTTGCTATTATGACAGGTACGCTGACATTATCCCCTATACTGCTGAAAAAATATATTCTTTTGTCGCCTGTTTTCAAAGCGATTGTTTTGCCTGAAAATCCGGTTTAAAGAAATTATATTCTTTCAATATTTTATTTTTTACAGAAACGTTTTGTCAACCAATATTTTTATGCACCTTTGCCAAATAATAATTTTTCATTAATTTTCTAGAAAAAACGTAGACTCTGTCCAATCGAGACATACGATCATGAATTCAGCCACTGACACAACGGAACAAGATTGGTTAAAAGCCCTGCGCAAGGACGATGAATCGGCGCTGCGCAGCATCTTCGACCGGCATTATGCCCTGCTATTGCGGGATGTGTCGCGTTTGATCGCCGATGAAGACACCGGGAAGGACATTGTGCAGGAGACGTTTGTGGAGTTATGGCGCAAACGCGCCGAACTGGATATCCACACCTCTTTGCGCGCTTATTTGCGCCGCGCCGCCGTAAATCGCGCCCTCAATTACCTGAAAACCAAACGCCCCCTTTTTATAGACGATACGACGGAGATGACAGTAGCTGTGGATACCTCGACCGGGGATATGGCGCAACAGCAGCGGCAGGAATCGCTGGAATCGGCCTTACACCGCGCCATTGCCGCATTGCCGGAAAAATGTCGCGTCGTTTTTTCCCTGAGCCGCTTTGAAAATCAATCGCACCGGGAAATCGCCGAGCAATTGGGGATTTCCGTAAAGACCATTGAAAATCAAATCACGAAAGCCATGAAGACCTTGCGCGAAGCACTGGCCGAATACCGCCATTTGTCGTCGATTGGCATTTTACTGCTAAAATGGTGGCTGTACAGATAGGGGATTCACCCTGTTATGCTGTCTTAACGACATAATAGGTGATCATTCACCCGTACGGCGTTTTTAAAACACTGGTGCGCCAAACCAATATAACTTGCATACAATGCAAACCAATAATTATATTTTACTGCTTACCAAAGAACTTTCCGGCGATAACACCCCGGAAGAGTCGGTTGCATTACGCGACTGGATAGCGCAATCTTCAGAGAACCAACAATTTGCCGAACAGATTCGCCTGTCCTGGGAGCAGTCAGCCGATTATGGCCAGACTTTCCATCCAGATCTCGATGCTGATTTTCAGCAGGTAACGGCGCGTATTCATACGCAGCCGGTGCGAAAAGTCTTTGCGCTGCGTTCCTATTTACTACGGGCTGCGGCTGTTTTTGTATTGCTGGGTTTTTGCTCGTTCCTGTATTTCCAATGGAACCAACCGGCAGCCGCACTACAGCAAATTGCCAGCGGTGATCAGATTAAGGTAGTTGACCTGCCTGACGGCACCCACGTTTGGCTCCAGAAAAATGCCACGCTTTCATTTCCTGCCCAGTTCGCTGGTACAGAGCGGCGGGTACAATTGCAGGGCGAAGGTTATTTTGAAGTAGCGCACAATGCCGCGCAGCCTTTTCGGGTCGAATTGACCCAAACCAGCGGCCTGGTAGAAGTACTGGGCACCCAATTCGATATCAAACAGGAAAACGGGGGCGATAATGTGTCGGTACTGGTACGCACCGGCAAAGTGCATTTTTCACCGGATGGAAAAAGCCAGGGTGCTACCCTGACGATGGGCCAGAAAGCGGTATATCGCCGGCAAGAAGCCAAAGTGATCCAAACTACGGTAAGTTCCTTTAATGAACTGGCTTGGCAGACTGGCCACCTGGAATTTGTCAGCACACCGATCTATCAGGTCATCGCCGATCTGGAACAATATTATCAAATAAAAATCACCTTGCGCAATCCCAACATGCGCGATTGCCTGCATACTGACGCTGCACCACCCGTCAATCAGTCCGTTGAAAGCGCACTGAAAAACCTTTCTCAGCCCTACCAAATGCAGGTAAAACAAACCGGTGCCGGCCAATACGAATTGAGCGGCGGCCAGTGCCAGTAGTGTAGTGTCGGGGCGACTTCGAAAGTCACCCCGATACTACAACTGCCCCAAATTATAAACTACAATACATTCGCCAACTGCTCCTTTACTTTCTCCAACTCGTCCTTCATCTGTACCACAATACGCTGAATATCAGCGTCGTATGCTTTTGCACCAAGCGTATTGATCTCGCGGCCGATCTCTTGTGAGATAAAATTAAGTGTCCGGCCGGCCGATTGCTGCGGATTTTCCACCTGCTCAATAAAGTATTTGCAATGCTGTTCGAGCCGCACCTTTTCTTCCGTAATATCCATTTTTTCGAGGTAGAATAAAATTTCCTGTTCAAAACGGTTGTTATCCACTTTTTCCCGGCCCAGGTTTTCTTCCAGGTTGGAGCGCAGCCGCTCCCGCATTTTCACAAAACGCGCCTGTTCGAATGGGGGCACTTCCGTCAGCAGCTGGCGGATCGTCTCCACCCGCATCCGTAAATCCGCTTCCAGCACATCGCCTTCCTGGATCCGGAATGCCTTGAACTGGTCGAGTGCGCGGGTCACTACGGCACAAATAGTGGCCCATTCCGCTTCATCCACCTCACCGCCGGGAGAGGCCACGATGTTTGGAATGCGCAGGATTGCCTGTAAAATATCGCCTTGTGGAATACCCAGTTCGGTAGTAAGACGCATCAATTCCCGGTGATAGCCCCGAAAAAGCCCTTCGTTGAGGCTGACGGCGGCAGCGCCATCGGCATTCTGCACATCCACAATGAGATCGATCTTCCCACGTTCGGCATGGTCGATTACCAACTTGCGCAGTTCTACCTCTTTTTCTTTGTAATCCCCTGGTAGCCGGAGTTTTACATCGGTCAATTTAGAATTAAGTGCGCGCACTTCTACGGCAATTGTTTTGTCGCCAAAATTCCCATTGGCGCGGCCGTAGCCAGTCATCGAAAGCAGCATATAGATAAGATCGTGTAGGTAAATAGTGGGCAAAAGTAGGGAAAAAGCCTCCGAAGCCGGGTACAAAGAATAATTTTCCTGATTTTATTTGTAAAATCCCGAATTTCAACGAGTTTGCGGTCTAAAATCAGAGAAAAGCCCCCCGGGACAATCTTTGGTGTTCATCTTCAAACCGTGACCCAACAGAAATTTTTGACAAAATTCTTTCCAATGTCAAGAATTATGCGATCTTTGCGTCTCGTTTTGAAAAAAAACATAATTTTCGTTCATAACTTGTTCAAAATCAACGAAATAAAACATGAGAAAGGCCGACCTTGTTAACGCTATTTCCGAAAAAACCGGCGTAGCAAAAGTGGATGTCCTCGTCGCCATCGAGGAGATGTTCAAACAAATAAAATCCACCATGCAAGGCGGAGAAAACGTGTACGTACGCGGTTTTGGCAGCTTTGTGATTAAAAAGCGCGCTAAAAAAGTCGGTCGTAACATTAAAAAAGGCAAATCACTGGAAATTCCGGAACATTTTATTCCGTCGTTTAAGCCAGCGAAAATTTTTATGGAACAAGTGAAGAAGAATGTTACTTCGCTGCCAAGTGATGAAGGCGAAGAATAATAAATTTGCGGCTTGCTGACGATATTAACCGTTTAAATCGTCAAGTTTACGCAATCTGATAAGTTATGAATAAGGTGCAAATTTTGGCTATTGGAGTAGCGGTCTTGCTTTTTGCCGGACTGTATTTTGGTGCAAGTACCAAACCTGATAAGCAGAAGAAGATCGAATCCTCCCGCGCGATTAACCGCGCAAGCACTGATTTTGAAACACTTATCGCTGAAGCAAGGCTCCAACTGACCACTGAACAGGCGTCTAAAATCGCTGTGTTAGATCAACAATTGGCGACCGATAACCTGCCGGATACGGCAAAAGTCGGATTGCTTAAAAAGTTATCGGGTTCATGGTACCGCATCGGCAATCTTGTTGTGGCCGGTGAATATGCCGAACAGGTAGCCAATATTGTTAATACCGATGCAGCATGGTCCGTAGCCGGCGCTACCTATTTTAATGGTTTGCTGGCCGCAAAAGAAGAAAAAATACGCAGTTATAGCGCTGCGCGGGCCGTAAAAGCCTTTGAAAGTGCGATTTCCCTCGCACCCGATCAAGTAGAACACCAGGTAAATCTCGCCCTGGTCTACGCCGAAGCGCCACCACAGGACAATCCGATGCGGGCGGTGCTGATGCTGCGGGATATGGAAACGAAATATCCGAACGCGCCCGCTGTTTTTAATGCACTGGGACGTTTAGCCATAAAAACGAGCCAGTGGGACCGCGCTGTACAGCGTTTGGAGAAAGCCTGGTCGCTTGATAAAAAGAATCCAAATACCCCCTGTTTACTGGCGCAAGCCTATGAAGGAGCCGGGAATAACAATAAAGCAAACGAGTTCAAAGCCCTCTGTAACGGCGGCTAAAACTCATAATTCATAACCTGTCTGCCAAAGCGCAGGCCCAAATTTTGCAGCAGTATGCCGTGCGGAAAAAAACGTAAGCGTCACAAAATCGCCACCCACAAACGAAAAAAGCGTCTTCGTAAGAATCGTCATAAGAAGAAACGCTAATGTCTGAACCACAGGCGGACCATTCGCTTAGTTAAGCAATACCACGCCGGGGTCAGCGTCAGACGTAACTGTCGAACACATAGAAACTTTCCGGAAGCCTCGTTGCTACCGGAAAGTTTTTCGCTGTGTGCCGCTATGGAATAAAAGTTTAGTCTCCCCCAAAATGTTTTGCTGTAAATACTTTATTTACAGCGTGTTAGCATAAATCCTATCCAATACACCTAAACTTTTCTATCCATGTACGCCACGTTTCCGATGAATTTACAGCCGATATAAACCGTGCAATACGGCGAGCATCTCGCCCCCAAACAGGTCGCCCGACCGGACGTTCGCTGCGTTTTTGTCCGCCCAAGCAAAAACGAAACAGCCCTCCTCGCCGCCATTGCACATCCATGCTGTAATTTCTACCCTTTCCAGCGACCTCTTCGACGGTCCATTTTTGCCGCCCGTACCGACCCCGGTATTCGGTCGAAAGGACTTTGCTTTGTCGAAAGCACCCGCCTGTTGCAAACCACCTATATACCGTGGATAAAGAACTTATTGTTAACGCCGCAGAGTCGGGCGTTGAACTTGCCCTTATTGAGAACGGGCGCCTGGTGGAATTACACCACCAGAAAACGGATAACAATTTTACGGTTGGCGACATTTTGATCGGCAAAATCCGTAAAATGATGCCCGGTCTCAACGCCGCTTTCGTAGACATCGGCCATCGCAAAGATGCATTTCTACATTATACCGATCTGGGCCCGAAATTGCGTTCGCTGGTGAAATGGACCAATGGCGTGATGAATGGCAGCATCAACACCCATAAACTCGACCATTTCAAATATGAAGACGAAATTGTCAAAACCGGCAAAGTAGACCAGGTGCTCAACAAACGCTGGCCTATCTTGGTACAAATCCTCAAAGAACCAATCTCCACCAAAGGCCCACGCCTGTCGTGTGAATTGACCCTCCCCGGTCGCTACATGGTGCTGTCGCCCTTCTCCGATGTCGTGTCGGTATCGAAGAAGATTGGCAGTAACGAAGAGCGCAAACGCCTGCATACGCTGGCGGAAAGCATCAAACCGAAGAATTTTGGCATCATCATCCGCACCGCAGCCGATGGGAAAAAGGTGCAGGAATTGCATGAGGAACTGGTGCGCCTGATGGGTCAGTGGGAAGATATTTACCGCCAGTTGAAGACCGTAACCCCGCCGGCAAAATTGCTGAGCGAACTGGATAAACCGGCCAGCGTCCTGCGCGATCTGCTGACCGATGGTTTTAGCCGGATTGTCGTCAATGACAAAGACCTGTACGCCGATGTACGGGCTTACCTGCAAAATATCAGCCCCGATCAAGTCAACATTGTCCAGATGCACACCGGCACCAAACCGATTTTCGACGCGTACAGCGTTACCAAACAGGTGAAAGCCTCGTTTGGCAAAACGGCTACCATGAGCAGTGGCGCTTACATTATCATCGAAAAGACCGAAGCCATGCACATCATCGATGTGAACAGCGGTCATAAGATGAGTACGGCCGACGTGGAACAAACTATCTTAGGCGTAAATCTGGAAGCCGCTGAAGAGATTGCCCGCCAGATCCGCCTGCGCGATATCGGCGGACTGATCGTAATCGACTTTATCGATATGAAGAATCAGGAGCACAAGCGGCAACTGGCCAAAGCGATGGAGGATTTTATGCGGAAAGACCGTTCCCAGCACACCATTCTGCCGCTGTCGAAATTTGGCCTGATGCAAATCACCCGTGAACGCGCCCGTCCGGAAGTGGTGGTGGATACAGCCGAAGTTTGCCCCACCTGCAATGGCACGGGCAAAGTAAACGCGACCATTCTGCTGACCGATGACATTGAACGCGACTTGGAATTTATCATGCAGTCGCGCTCCAAAGTGCCGTTGTACCTGCGCGCACACCCCTACCTGGAGGCATACCTGAAAAAAGGCTTTCCGAGCCGGCAGATGCGCTGGTTTATGAAATACAACAAGTGGATCCGCATCGTCGCCCACGCCGATTATCAGCTCACCGAATACCGTTTTTACGAAGGGAACGACGACGAGATTCGGCTCAATGGATAATTTTGCGTAGCGGGTTTTGAGTTTTGAGTTGCTTCAGACTGGAATGGAAGTTTGTGCAACTCAAAACCCAAACCCGAAGCAACTCAAAACACCCCTAAAAGTGTGGACAATTGCATTTCGGCTTAAACAAACGACAGCCTTCCAGCACGACCATGCCCACCAGGAGCAGGAAAAAAGCAATACGTACCCAGTTAATTTTTTTCATATCCCAAAAGGTTTTACTTTTACAAAAGAAAGGCGAATGTAAGCCAAACGCTCAAAATAAATCCGCATTTTAAACCCGGCGCCATAATTCGGTCGGGGACATCATGAAACGCATTCTTGTCGCACCGCTTAATTGGGGGCTGGGCCATGTCACCCGTTGTATTCCGATCATCCAATCTTTGGAACGAATGGACGCAACGGTTTTTTTAGCCTCCGATGGGGTAGCCTTACACCTGTTGCGTGCTGAATTCCCGCATTTGCCGATCCTCGAATTACCCTCCTACCGCGTGCGATACGCCTCGGAAAACATGGTGCGCAATATTGCCGCACAGTTGCCTCGCATCCTGTACGCTGTGCGTGCCGAGTACTATGCGCTGGAAGCAATCGTGCAGGAACACAAAATCGACGGTATTATTTCTGACAACCGCTATGGTTGTTTCAGTAAACAGGCGAACAGCGTATTGCTTACCCACCAATTGCACTTGCGCGTACCCAACAAAGCCCTGCAGTGGGCCGCCAATCACACCCTGCGCATAGCCTTCAGTCAGTTTGATGCAGTCTGGGTGCCGGACGCTGCCGATGACCATCAAAATCTTTCGGGCGAACTGTCGCACAAGCCGGTTGCCGTGCATAAAAATGTGCGCTTTATCGGTCCGCTGTCGCGGTTGCAACACACGCTCGAAGAGCAGGAATACGATGTAGCCGTCGTACTTTCTGGCCCGGAGCCACAGCGCACTATCCTGGAGCAACTCCTGCTCGAACAAGCCATGCTGCTCCCGCATAAATTCATTTTCATTCAGGGTAAAACGCAAAGCAAAACGCACCAGTTCGTGGCAGAAAATGTGGAAATGGTGAGTTATCTGACTTCCGCAGAGTTGAACAGCGTACTGGCGACTACCCATACAATCGTGTGCCGTTCCGGCTACAGCAGTATTATGGACCTGGTGGCGCTGGGTAAAAAAGCGATCATCATTCCCACGCCCGGCCAGACGGAACAGGAATACCTGGCGGAATTTCTGGGCACCAAACAAATTTTCTGCGTACAGGCACAAAAAAATCTCGATCTGGAGACCGCCCTGGAACTAGTCGACCACACCAAGGGGTTTGAACCAGGGGCATTTCAAACCGGACAATACGAAACGACCCTGACTGAATGGCTGACCCAGGCAAATTACAAAGAGGTCTGATTGAAAGTTGTCCGAATCCGTAAGCCTTGCTGTATTTTTGAGCGGTGGCATATACCAAAACTAACTTTCTGACGATTTCTTAGTTTTTTACATATTTGCAATAAAAAATCAGGGCAACGGTTCTCTGCAATTGTCAGCTTTACTACCGTCACGCGTTACAAAATGATCTAGCCAACTCCGTCATCCATCTTTCCACGTTCTTATACTATTTGTTATGAAAATGCACCCCACCCTACTCCGGCAATTGTTCTGTGCCGCGCTTGTTTTCTTAGTCCTGCCCGTATTTGCGCAGACTAAAAAAGGATTTAAAAAACTCGACGACAAAGACTGGGACGCTGCGCTCGAAGCCTTTGCCAAAGATACGCTGAATCCTGATTTACAGGCCGTTGCGTGGTATGGCATGGCCAAAGCACTGACCAGCACGACCAATCCCAAAAAAGATTACATCAAGGGTATGGATTACCAGGATAAAGCCGCCGCCGCTTGGGAGGAATTGCCCAAAAGCGCCCGTACCGAACTCACCAAAGAATATGAAGTCGGCAGTACGAAAATACAAGGGCTGCGCACCCAGTCGACCACCAATGCCTGGCGCGTCATCGAACGCAATCCGAAAACCACGCTGAAAGAAATCGGTGATTACAGCAAAGCCTTCCCGAATCCGCCCGACGATATCCGCGAAGCCATCAGTGAAAAACGCGGCGACATGCTGGGCGAAGCCATCCGCAGTGCCAAGACGTATGCCGAGTATTCGTACCTGCTGAATACGTTTCAGGATGAAATCCAGGAAACGTTCCCCAATGCCATCCAATCGTTGAACCGGCAGGTGTTTGAAAAATTCCTGCAAGAGCAAGGCTCCGACTGGCTGGGTCGTTTTTACCGGGAAAATCGGCAGCACCCGTTGAGTTTCGACGATGCCCGCGATGTGTTTCCCGAAACCTGGAACAGCGAGGAATTACAACCTTTTCTGCAATTCCTGGCGCAATACCCAGGCAGTGGTTTTGCGCCGTATATCCGCGACCGGGCAGTCGAAATCATGCAGGCCAATACGCCCGACGATGCCACGGTAAAAACCTTTGCCCCCGAAGAACGCGCTGCGCTGGAAGAAATAAAAATGGCCATGAACGGCGAACTGATTGATCCGGAAGGCCCGTTCGACGAATCCATGCACGATAAATGGCTCAATTATATCCGCAAAACGGCCCCCTCCGACCGCGCGAATATGGCCTTCAACAAGATGTACAACATCTATATGGGCGAGCGTAAATGGAAACGCGCTTCCCAGGTCTTGTACACCGCCCGCCCGGTCTTCCCCTTGCAGGAAGAACGCATCAAACAGCTGCTCGCCATCGTCGACGGCCCGGAATACGGCATTAAACCCGTCAACGCCGGTCCGAATATCAATACCACTGCCTCCGAATACGTACCGGTGCCTTCTACGGACAACAAAACGCTGTACTTCTGCGCGAATAGCCGCCCTGATAACTTAGACGGCGAAGACGTGTTTGTCTCGTATAAAAAAGATACCGGCTGGACGAAAGCCGTGGTCGTGACAGAACTGTCCGGGTTTTACAACCAGGCACCCGTATCGCTTTCCGGCGACGGACAGACCATTATGTTGTTTAACGGCGGCAAATCGCAGACGGCCACAAAAACCGCCACCGGCTGGACCAAACCGGTTTTATTCGACAGTACCAACCTGAAAAAATTCGGCTGGGTCGGTCTGGTACAAGTCGCGGCCAACAACCGGGTGATGGTCTTTGAAGCCAGTGAGTACACGGGCTGGTTTGGCGGCGACCGCAACATTTACATTTCCGAACGCCATCCCGACGGCAAATGGGGCACCCCGACAAAACTGGACTCGGTCATCAACTCGGAAGGCGACGAACGCAGCCCGTTCCTGCACCCTGATCTGCGCACCCTGTATTTCAGCACCGACAGCAAACCGGGCTTAGGCGGACTGGATGTTTATAAAACTACCCGCATCGGCGACTCCTG
>JBBRDQ010000159.1:0-12286 GCA_038203695.1 Chitinophagales bacterium | reverse complement strand
TTTTGATCACTGTGGCGGCGCTTTGTGGCGCAATGAGCAGACGGGCAGGGTCGAAATTGCTTTTCCCAATGCTACCTATTGGTCCAACGAACGCCATTTCCAATGGGCCATGCAACCGAATGAGCGCGAAAAGGCTTCGTTCTTGCAGGAAAACTTTCTGCCCCTGCAACAGCAAGGCCGGCTGCGTTTTTTACCGGTGCGGCAAAATTTTGCTTTCCTGAAAGACTTCCACATTCGTTTTTTCTACGGCCATACGGAAGCCATGATGGCCCCTTTGTTGCGTACCCCGCAAGGCACGGTGTTGTATTGTGCCGACGCGATGCCTTCGCAATGGCATATTGGCATGCCTTATGTAATGGCGTATGATGTCCGTCCATTGCAGACGCTGCAAGAGAAAAAATTAATGCTGGAAACGGCGGTCCGCGAACGGCAGGTGCTGTTTTTCGAACATGATCCGGTGGCAGAGTGCGGTACGGTTCGTCAGGACGACAAGGGCCGGATTGTATTGGACCGGGTGGGGGAACTTTCGGAGATTATGGGTTATGGGGTATGAGTTATTTTCCCGGCTTACTGTACTCCTGCTTCAACCCTGTAAATAGCAACTATTCAACCTTTTAAATAGATGAGAAAATTACATTTTTTGGGTATTTTAGGTCTTGTTTTTTGTGTTTTGGCGTGCGTAAAACCCAAACTGTACCGTGCGGAGCAAACTGCCCGTACGCAAAGCGAGGCCCGGGAAAAAGTCTTGACGCAGCAATTGATCATCCGCCAGACGGAGGCTGCGACCCTGGTGCAGCAAGTGGGTGATTTGAATCGGACCATCGGCAGCCAGGAACTGGAATTGCGCAACCTCACCAAGGAACTAACCGTCCGTACCCAGCAAATGGGTGAATCGAGCGGTAAACTGGCTACTGAAAAATCTGCCGCAGAAAAAGAACTGGCAGAAAAGATATCCGAACTGGGGCGCCGCAATGCGATCATTCAGCGCGTAAAAGACGCGCAAGGCAAACGTACCAAAGCCTTGAATGACCTGCGCGAAAGCCTGGTCAGGGCATATCCCGCTTCGAATCCCGGCGGGATCTTGGTCGCGCTGGAGGCTGATGCAGTTACCCTGCTTTTCCCCGACAAAAGTCTGTTTGATGCCACCGGAATGCTGGTCAGCCCGGCTGGCAAAACCGCACTGACTCCCCTGACTGAATACCTGACCAACCATCCCGAGCTCGAAGTGGAGGTGACCTGCCATACCGACAACGTGCTTCCTCCCAAAGAAAAAAACTTGAAAGATACCTGGGAGTGGAGTCTGCAACGCGCGACGAATGTGGTGCGGTTGTTAATTCGCGATTTTAATGTCAATGCCAATCAACTGACTCCGGTTGGCCGGGGCGAATTCACGCCGCTCGTATCGAATGAAACGGCGGAGGGCCGGCAAAAAAACCGCCGGACTGCACTGGTAATCCGGACTGTATTGCCCGCTATTCCCGCTGCTGAATGATGCTACGGTATTGCACCGTTTTCGGGAAGTAATGCCGGGACAGGCGGTGGAATTGCACCAGTGTTTGTACACCGGCATTGTACTTAAAATCAAGGCAACCGAAAGCAAATAACCCGACGAAAAAACCCCGGCATCCTGATTGGTGTCAGCATGACGGGGCCAAGCGAGGGCGTGGATTGAACTATGCTTCTGCTTCGTCTTCAGCAGCCTCAGCAGATTCTTCTTCCTCGTCGTCAGCAACTTCGTCTAAGCCATCTTCTTCAGTTGCTTCTTCGGTGTCAACGTCTTGTGCGTCGTCGTCGAGCAGATTGACAGGCGTTTCGATTTCGCTTTCAGCGAGCAGTGTTTCGAGGTCGAACGTGGTGGTCGTGTTCATGCGGTAGTGATTTTAGATTGTGAAAGGTGTGCAAAAAGAACCCTACAAAGAACGGGGTGACCGTGCGTTATTCCAGTATTTGGGAGGTTAAGTGATGTTTAAGAAATGGGGTGAAATTTTTAAGTAAACTTAATCTAGGCGCTCCACTTTTACCCATGCTCCGCTCCCTGCCAAATAATACACCCCTGCGGGCAAATCGCTGATATCCAGGGTAAATATTGCTGTTTCTTCGGCTACGACCAGCGTGCGTACGACCTGCCCGAGGCTGTTGAATAGGGTGATTGGCGTGGCTAGGGGCAAATCTTCAGCCCAGCGAAGCATGATCAAGCCGCTGCTGGGGTTGGGCGACACCGTAAAAGACGAACCGTCAGTGCGCTGTACGGATACGATGGGTGAATAGGTGGATGCGCCGTCGGTATCCCACTGTCTCAAGCGGTAATATTGCAGGTTCGGTAAAGGGCTCAGGTCTTCGTACCCGTAATCCTGTCGTGTACTGGTACTGTTATGCCCGGCCACAAATCCAAGGGTTTGCCATGTGCGTCCATCGCGGCTGCGCTCAATGTCAAAGCCGAGGTTGTTGGTTTCGGAGGCGGTCGTCCAATGGAGCAGGTTGGTTTTTGGGAGGGGCTTAGCCGTGAAGGTGGTCAATTCAATGGGGAGGGCGGTCAAGGGGTTTTCAGACATTGAAAAGAGGAATGCTTCACCTGAATTGTAAAAGGGGGGCGAATAAGGGAATATTCGGAATAAGTAATCGCCCGGGGCAAAATATTGCACAATACTATCGCCGAAAGCAGTGGTATGCTGGAGGCAATTTAGATAGACATTACTGGCACAACTGCCATTTTTAATGTCAACAATAAATCGGGCCGGGCTTCCAGTGAAAAGTTCTCTAATTTTTACAGAATAGTTGCCAGCCGTTGTGATGGTCCTTTTATACCACAGGTCTCTAACAAAATCTGACGAGGAACCCCCGCAGGTAATGGTCGGCAGGGATTCAGTAGCGTAATCTGTGGCATTTGAACTCGCTACCCAAAAGCCCCCAAATGGGTAAAGCGATTCCGCATTAACACAGGCATCGTTTGCAGGAGGGGTTTCAGGAATTAGGTTAAGGTTGAAAGTGCCGCTGATGCCTCCCGGTATCCATATTCTGAGGTAGTAGGTTGTATTTGGCTGTACATATAATTCATACTGACCAGTACCAGGGATACCGGATTGCGCGATAAAACTACACTGATTATAATAAGGGGTAAGGTTGCCACAAGACCCCGTATAAAGTACATACCCCAAGCCCGAAGGTGAGCCATTTAAGCCTACCATATTATTATACCCAAAGGTTATAGTGGAAGTAACGGGAGACGTAAACTGGTACCAAATATCAGTCCCGACAAAACTCTGGTTACAGCCCCAAGGATCGGCCGACTGCGTAGCGTTGATCGTCGAAACTGATTGTAGCGAAACAGGCAGTGCCAGGTTAATGGCATTTACGCATTCATCATTAGCCGGGACATTGGGTGATTCGAATTTGATACAAAAATCGAAATTGGCAAAACTGTATTGCTCATTCGCCCAAACTCGAAAATAATAGGTTGTATTGCCAGACAGGGCAAGCGTTCGAGAGCCACTTCCTCCGCTGCCGTAGCCGGTTACACAGGACTGATTGACTATGGAATAATTGGTACAACCACCCGTATAAAGTGCCATACCAATGTTAGTGGGAGCACCTTCCAAGACCACCAGATTTTGGTAACTGAATGAATAATTTCCGGCTATATTCGTGGTAAATTGATACCAAATATCATTGTAGAGTGTGGTAGAACACAAGACCTGCGTGGAAGCTGTCGCGTTGAGGGTACTCATACTGGTATAAACGCAGGCACCGGAAGTCTGTGGAACAATCGTAGTGGCTCCGCTGCAATTATCGTTTGCCGGAGGCGTGCCAGGTGCAGTCAGGCAAATGGTAAAGCTGCCTTGCCCTTGTTGTTGCCCCGCGGCACTAAATATTCGGATGTAATACGTGCTGCCAATGGTTAGGCTACTTAAATTCACGTATTCAATACCCAATGAATTATTGTTCTGGCAAGTAATTATTGTACCGCTGCATGAGCCGGTGCGCACCTCTACCGCAGCATCAAAACCCGTATTTTGTACTATTTTTAAGCGATGGCTAACATTGGTCGCCACAAACGCATACCATACATCATCGTCCGCAGTGCCGCAAGTAGCAGGATTACCGCTGGACGGTGCAGTATGCTCCGTACTTCCGGCGGTACTGGCACCACAAATTGAGGTATAAACTGGTAAAGTGATGGCATTCGCGCATTCGTCATTGGGCTGTGGCACCGCTACACAAAGCGTAAATGTACCAGCAAGTCCCGCCATATAAATCCGCACATAATAGGTGTTGCCTACGGTCAAACCAGTAGCCGCGCCGGATACAAATTCATTTAATCCGATGCCGATACAAGCAATGGCACTACTGCCACAACTGGCATATACCGATGCCTTTGGATACACGCCATTTCCCGTTACATTGACGATATGGGTGGTACTGGTCGCCACGAATTTATACCATACATCCGCAAACATATCACCCGACGCACAGGAGGGCGCGGGCGCAGAAAGGCTCGCCCCAGCAGTGGAACCATTGGTGCTATTGGCGCACGAAGGGCTATTATTAGCGGTAATTAAGGTGGCGTATTGACAATCGTCGTTAATGGGCGGCGAGGTCACGCACACCTCGAAAGTGCCTGTACTACTGCCGCCATTGCCAAATGACCAGATGCGAATAGCGTAAACGGTTCCCACCGTCAGGTTGTTTAGGCGTAGTTCTTCGGTGCCGCCGCTGCCCGCAGCATTCGTACAGACGATGGAAGTTGATGCGCCGCAAGCACCCGAACGGAGTTCCAGCACTCCATCAAAACCACTGTTGCACGTCATTCGAATCAAATGCAACGGACTCGTCGCCGTGAACAAATACCACACATCATCGTCTGGATTGCCGGCGCAAGTACCCGCCGGGGCGGAATTGGTCGCATTGACCGTAGTGCCATTACTGCTCGATGTAGCGGTACAGGTTGCATTGGCACTGGGTGTTAGGTTGTGGGCGTTGGCGCAATCGTCGTTTGTGGGTGCCGGGGGCAATTGCACACAAATTTGAAAATCGCCCTGACTACCCGCACCGCCAAAAGACCAAAGGTGGATAAAATAGATTTCGCCTGCGACCAAGTTGTTCATTTCAATCGTTTCTACTTGTCCGGCACCGCCTGTATTATTGCTGCATCCGGCACTGATGAAACCCGTGCAGTTGCCGCCGTTTAAGCCTTGCATGGCTTCCATCACGCCGTTAAAACTACCGATGCAATTAAGGTGGACAGTTACTTGGGGAGTACTAGCCGTAAATTTATACCATACATCATCGTCCGCGTTGCCGTACGGGCAGTCCAGCGGCGTATACGTATTGGTGGGATCGGTCAATTGGGTTGTACCGGTCGTGTAATTGCAGGTTTGGCCCGGGATCAGGACAATAGCCCCGCCGCAGTTGTCATTGACTGGCGTGACGGGATCGGCGATCAGGCATATTTCAAAATTGCCTTCTTCCCCGGTGCCACCAAAGGAAAATACCTGAATCAAGTACGGGATGCCAATTTGCAGACCCGTCAGGGTAGCGGTCTCCAGACCTCCGGCACCGGTTGCATTGTAACAATTCAAATTACCAATTGAAGTACAATTGTTGGTATTCTCTCCGACCATCATCACACCGTCGAAACTGCCGAGGCAGTTAAGTTGAACGGTATAATCGGCTTGGGTCGGCGTAAAAGTGTACCATACATCATCGAACGCATCGCCTAAACAAAATGACCCGGTGGAATTGGTCGCATTGATCGTAGTCCCGGCCGTATAGTTACAAACAGCGGCTCCGATAAGGGGCGTAGCTGCGCTGCAATTATTATTGGCAGGTGGCATGGGTGGTACGGTTACGCAGACATTAAAATTGCCCTGGTCGTATCCAGTGGCATACGACCACATTCTGATGTAATACGTGTTGCCGATGGTCAGGCCCGTCAACGACACTTCTTCAATACCGCCATAGCCCGTAATATCCGAACAGCCAAGGTTGCTGAGTGCGCCACAATTGCCCGAAAGAACTTCTAGCACGCCGTCGAAATTGGTGCATTCCATCTGAACGGTATGATCTACATCGGTAGCGATGAATTGATACCATACATCGTCATCGGTACCGCCGTCGCAGATGGTTGGTTGGGCCGATGCGGAAGCGCCTAGGGTGGTGCCGCTGGTACTTGTACAGGTACCAGCGGGGGTAATGGATATGGCAGTACTGCACTCATCATTCGCGACGGGCGTAGTCGTAATAAACTCCGTGACGCAGATGAAAAAATTGCCCTGCGTAGCCGTACCATTTCCAAAAGACCATACACGGATGTAGTAAGTCTGCCCGACCGTCAGGCTGGGCAGGGTAATTTCCTCCAGATCCCCATTTCCTCCATTATTCGCGCAAGCCACGCTGGTTTGACTGCCACAAGCACCGCTCCGTACTTGCACCACGCCATCGAAACTACCGTCCATGAACACGTGTACGGTATTGTAAGGATGCGCAGCGGTAAACTTGAACCATACTTCATCGTCCGGAGTGCCGGCACAAGGTGCTGCAGGCAGCCCCGAAGCGGTGGCACCCAGCGTAGTATTGTACCGGACATCCAATCCAGTAGCAGGTATTAGTTCGATGGCATCCGTACAAACATCATTGGGCATTACCACTTTTATCTCAAAATCACCCTGCGCCGACGGGCTATTGGTGGCGGAGTAAATCCGTATAAAGTACGTATTGCCGACCGTAAGGCCGGTTAGTATCACATATTCTATGCCGGACGACCCTGTCGTATTGGCGCACGCCAAGTTGGTAAAACTCGCACAAGTACCACTGCTTACTTCCAGAATGCCATTGAAGCCGTTTTGTCCCTGTAAAAAGACGTTGTGTGCCGTAGCAGTGGCCTCAAACTGGTACCACACATCATCGTCGTCGTCCACACCTGCGCAAATTGCTTCCGGGGTAGAATGCGTGGCGCCAATAGTGGTGCCAGGATAGGCTGCATTGTATGCGCCTACCTGGATTGTTTGTGCATTGGAGCAGTTATCGTTAGCGGGTTGGGCAGCGAGGGAAGCAGATGTCAGCGAGCCTGCTACAATTGCCATCAATATGATCGAAGTAGGTGTAAAGGTTTTTTTTATGCGCATGACGGATGTAGGTTAATGACGTATTCAGTAAACAGGTAGGCAACTAATTCAAACCATTGGATGAATGCACCAAAGTTCAGGGGATTTGGCGGGTGTGTTTGGGCGTTTTTACGAGTTGCGTGGTTTTGTTTCCGAAGGGCACGATTGGGCCAACCAAGAGATTGCGCCAGGAAAATTTAAAAAAACGGGATAAAATGTAACGGTGATTTATCTTGTGTCTACATTTGTCTTTGTCAGGTAACCACTTAATACGGTTGCTACAATATCGATCCCACGCAATCAATTTTGATTCCAGTAATAGAATCGACGCAGGAAGAATTTTTACAAACATGGAGCGTGCGATAACGCGTATAAATAATAAAACCACCCTCGCCATGACTAAAACATCAGCCCTCCTCGTCCTAAGTATTTTGTTTGCTACGGGCAGCCAGGCGCAGGACAGGCACGCAATCGACAGCCTGTGGAATGTATATCAAACCCATCAAAAGGACACGATCGGTTTGCTCGCTTTGGATCGTCTGGCCATCCGTTATTTGCTGCCGTTCGATCAGGACTCGGCTGTTAGTATCCTGGAATTGCTGCAGTTGCAATCTGCAAAAATAGGTTGGAGGAAAGGCAGTTTCTTGTATTTAAAAGATATGGGTGCGGTTGAAAACCGGAGATTTAATCTGCGTAAAGCACTGTTTTACAATTGGGAAGCCATTAAGATTGCCGAACAGTACGGTTACGCGCACGGAGCGGTTTACGGTAATTTAGGGGGCACGTACTCCCGGTTGCAATTATACGATTCGGCGATTACAGTGCTCAACAAAGCCCTTGAAATGGCGAGATATGCAAAAGACCAGCGATTGGAATGCCAGGTAAATTTAAACCTGGCGGCAGCGTTTGGAAACAAAGGGAATGCACTGAAAGCGGTTGATTATAATATTAAAGCGGCGAACTTAGCCGATAAATATAATCAAAAGGACCTGCTCGCACCCGCTTACAGGTCCCTGGCAATTTCTTTCGCAGAATCTAAGGATACCGCTCGACTTTTGCTGTACGCGAATAAACTTATCCAGCACGCAGAACAGTATAGAAACACCAGTAATTTATTCCTGGGTTATTTATCAGTAGCAAATTACTGGGAGATTGGTGAAAATCACCATATTGCTTTAACCTACATAGATAAGGCAACCCCACTTTTACCCAAAATTAAAACCCCTTTTGAAATAGGGCAGTACTGGCTGCAAAGCGCCAATTGTTATTCAGCACTCGGCAACATCGAAATGGCTAATGAAGCGTGGCGCAACTATAAAAACACTGCCGGGATGATAGAGGAGGTAGGTGGTCAAATAAATTATTACACGGGTTTAGGGCTGGTGTATGCGCGTTCCAATACCCATCCAGACAGTGTTGTCTATTACTATCAAAAAGCCATTGAAATAGCAACGCACAATCAGGCCTATGCCGGAGCATCCCGCGCCTACAACCTGCTGGCGGGTTATTATGCGACCTCCGCCTCCGCCGATTTCCCCAAAGCCTACGCCGCCTACGTGCAGTACAAAATCTACGAAGACTCACTGCTAAACGCCGATAAAATCCGCGATATGACGGCCGCCGAAGTCAGTTTCGGTTTTGAGCGGAAGATCGTGGCGGACAGTTTGCAGATGTTCCAACTGGCCAATCGGAATCTTGCTTCCGAAATCCGCATCCGCGAACAAACGGACCAGCTCTTTCGCAATAAAACGGACGCCGAAAAACGCGAAATCATACTCCAACTCCTAGGCCGCGACAACCAGATCCAGTCGCTTTCCCTTCATCGCAAAGATGACTCGCTGGCGACGCAGCAACTGCGACTCGTCCTCACCCAAACCCAAAACGCCAGTCAGGTAGCTGCCCTGAAAACGGAACAGGAAGCCGATGCCGCCCGGCGCAACCGCATTATCGGGTTGTTGGGCGCCCTGTTGGTGCTCGGCGGCGGTGCGTTTTATATTTTCCGCCTGCGCCAGCAAGCCGCCAACGACCGAAAGGTTGCCGAGGTGGAAATGCGGGCCCTTCGCGCCCAAATGAATCCACATTTTCTCTTCAATTCGATGAATGCCATCAACAGTTACATTGTCCGCAACGATACGGCTGCGGCCAGTGATTACCTGAGCCGGTTCGCCCGCGTCATGCGCAACATCCTCGAAAATTCGCAGCACCCGACGGTTACGCTGGAAAAAGAGATCGAACTGCTCACCCAATACCTGGAAGTAGAGCAAAAACGCATCGAACAGGGCTTTCAATTCGACATCCAGGTCGCCGACGAGGTGGATACTTTCGAGACGCGTATTCCCAGCATGATCCTCCAGCCCTTTATTGAAAATGCGATCATCCACGGTATTCGGCCTAAAAAAGAGGGACAGGGGTTGCTACGAATCCATATTTCCAAACCGCCGGGCGGCCATATCTGCTGTATTATTGAAGACAATGGCATCGGGCGTTCGATAAAATCCGCCAACACCAACCCTTCGATGGGCCTGAAAATCACCGCCGACCGCCTGCAGTTGTGGCATCAGCACAAGGTGGCTAACCCGATTCAGTTTACGGATTTGACCGCTGCAAATGGCAGCCCGTCGGGCACGCGGGTAGTAGTTTTAATTTAACCACTCATTGCGCCAAGAGAATTTTAAAAATAGGACAAAATGCAACGGTGATTTATCTTGTGTCTTACATTTGTCTTTGTCGAGAAACCGCTTAGGAACGGTTTCTACAATATTAATCCCATGCAATCAATTTTGATAGACGACGATCCCCAGTGCAATGAGACACTCGCGCACCTGCTGAAAACGCACTGCCCCATGGTGCAGATCCTCAGTATGTGCACCTCCGGTCGGGAAGGAATTGAGCAGATAAAAAAACTGCAACCCGATCTTGTATTCTTGGATATTGAAATGGATGGCATGAGCGGGTTAGAGATGCTGTTACAGCTTCAACCCGTCCATTTTGAAGTGATTTTTGTGACGGGGCATCATAAGTACGCCCAGCAAGCCATCCGTTTGAGTGCACTCGACTATCTGAATAAGCCGCCATTGGCAGAAGAAATCATGGCCGCTGTGCTGCGCGCCAGCCACAACCACAACAACCGGGAAATGTTTGAACGCTACGAACTGTTCTTCAACAGTATGCTGCGTCGGCAAATCCACCAAAAACCGTCGCGCATCGCCCTGCCTGCCAATCACAATACCATTGAATACATTGACATACACACCATTATCTATATCGCTGCCGACCGGGCTTATGCGACCTTTCACCTGTATAATGCCAAACAGGTCGTAGTGTCCAAGAATATCGGAGAATACGATACCATGCTACAGGACCTGGGATTTTACCGGGTACATCGCTCGTATTTGGTTAACTTGGAACATATCCGTTTCTACCATAAAAATGAGGATCAATTGGAATTGGACAATGGTGTGCGGCTTCCAGTGGCTAAATCGGAGAAGGAGGAACTGTTACAAAGATTGAGCGTACGATAAATCATAACCAAACCTTTCCTTGTGAAAACATAGAATCCAGGTTCCTTGATTGGGGGGTGCATACTCGTCGCACTGTTGTATTCAAATCCGGTGGCTGCGCAGACAGACAGCCTGTGGAATATTTGCTTGCCGTGGTGTCTGGCTGACCAATCATTCCAGGTCTTTAAAATCCGTTTTACAACCGCTTCAATAGTGGTTGTAAAACAGTTTCTGACACATTGTTCCAGTCCATTACCCGTTGGTATTAACTGCTTCGTATTTCCGAAACGTCGTCCAGCCAATTATACAAAACACAATGGCCGCTACTGCAGTCAATTGCACTCCAAATGGGTTGCCGGTGCTTTTGCCCGCCAGCAGCAGCGAAGGGAAGATCAGGTTGGCCAATGAAACTCCCACTTTCATGACGAAAGCACGCACGCCAAAGAACATCCCGGACAGTTGCCGGCCGCTGCGCTGTTCTTCTTTTTCTACCTCATCGCCAATGACCGCATTGGGTAAAATACCGAAAACGGCCAGCGGAAAAGCCGCCATAATGCCCAATCCGTACAACAGGGCACTTTTGGGTAAGGGGATTTTATTGGCAATGCCTACGAATGAAAAAACAATGGCGAAAACAATAAACCCCGCCAGCATAAGTCGTTGTTTTCCAATGCGTTTGGCCAGAATATTGACCGGGGCATAGAATATAAAACTGGTCAGAAAACTAACCAAAGAAAAGGTAAATGCGTATCCTTTATCCAATCCCAACAGGAGGGTCGTGTAAAATCCTACGCCCAACTGGATAAACGTGACGGCCAGCCAGTACATCAGGTCGGACACCAGAAATTGCCGGAAGTTGCGGTTGCTGAAAACCAGGCGCAGGGCGCGGCCAATCCCTTCTTCGGAGTTTGTCTGCCGGGCGTACTTTTTTTCGGGCAGGAACAAGGCTGGTAACAGCATGAATACCAACGCAATACCATTTAAAATCGCCAGGGATGTTTGAAAGGCCGCGACGCTGTTCGACTTGTCGGCATTTTCAAAAATACCCTGTAGCGCATAGGCGCTGTTGCCCAAAATAAATCCCAGCGCCCAGGCCACCGAAATCAAGGTGCTGATGCGCAACCGGTCTTCCGGTGTGTGGCCCAACTCCGCGATCAGGGCCGTGTAAGGGATCACATAAAAGGCAAAAAAGAAGTAGTATAGGCTGATTACCACGGCCAGTCCGACAAAATTGGTGGCACTTTCGCCCACCTGCACCGGATGAAAAACCAGGTAACTGAATACCGCAAACGGTACGGCACCCACCAGCATAAACCACCGGCGCTTGCCATAGCGCGATACTTTTCGGTCGCTCCAATTGGCCACGATCGGATCAACAATGGCATCCAGAAATCGCCCGCCGGCACTTAGTATGCCGATCAGGGTAAACACACCCAATACCGCGCCCTGGTACAAATACGATGGAAAAATCGGCGTACCTTGTTCGGGAGGCATGTAAAAATAAATCAGCAAATTGCCAACGCTATACCCCGCCAGCGACCAGCCCAACTGACCGCAGGCGTACAAAATTAGTACGCTTAATGGCGGCCGGATGGGTCCGGGTGGCTGCAAAGGGGACGGTTGGGAAAGGCTTCGTTGTGCCATACTAGTTGGAATTTCGGCACGAAAGGTAGGTAAATTACCTTA
>JBBRDQ010000158.1:0-12347 GCA_038203695.1 Chitinophagales bacterium | reverse complement strand
GTTATCGGCACAGTTCGACCAGGCGAGCAGGTTGATGAAAAGGACGGGAAAAAGGACGGTTTTAGTCATAATTGCGATTTTTTAACAAAAATACGGTATCACGCAAAGAACGAACTCATTTTGTCACTTTTCGCCGCATCTTTTATTAATTCTTGGATGAATTTTTTCGCTCCTCGGTGGAATTGGGCGGCTGCGGAGTCGTACCCGGCAATTGATGCGAAGCGCCATCCTTCGGACGGGTCGTCGCGGGTGCAGTGGGTTGAACAACAGTACTATTTGGGGCCTTAGTGGTAGTGTGCTGCGACTTAGTTTTGGGATTGGCCAAAACCGGTGCTTTTTCCGGTTGCACCGGGGCAACGATTGGCGCGGCTACCTCTTCCTGGACGACTGGCGGAGCACTGATCACTGGTTGTGTCAGTGGCGCAGCGGGTACAGCAGTGTCGCGGAAAGTGAAATACAATGCGACCGCTACCGTAATACAAATGGTGCTGAGGATAGCAATAGTCGATAGGGTCCAACCGCTTTTGGACGACGTGATCTGGGTGTTTATATTGGCCCACACCTGATCTGAAGGTAGATCCCAGCCCGATGTGGCAGGTGTTTGCGGCAAATTCTCGAACGCATTTTTATATAATTCGTCGAGCGGCTGAAATTCTTTCGGTTCGGTCATTACGCTGATTATCAGGACTTTGTGATTGTTATGAAATGAAAGATTTATCGATTATTTTTTTGAGGAACTCTCGGGCTTTAAACAATTGGCTTTTACTGGTGCCAATGGTAATGCCCATTTGTTCGGCAATTTCTTCGTGACTGAACCCGTCGATCGCGTACATATTAAATACGGCGCGATAGCCGGGCGGTAATTTTTGCAGGTATTTCAACAGGGTTTCGGCATCCATATTGGAAGCAAAATCCTCTTCGGTGCGGATCTGGTTTTCGAATGGCGTAAAGTCGCCCACATCGCGCAAAAAATCCCGTTGCTTGCGCAAATGACTGAGCGCGGTATTGACCATAATTCGCCTGATCCAGCCCCCCAGCGCCCCTTCGCTGCGAAATTGCCCCATATCCCGATAGACCCGTATAAACCCATCCTGCAACATATCTTCCGCTTCGGCACGGTCACGTGCAAAACGGAGCAATACCCGAAACATCGGTACACTGTACTGTTTGTACAGGGCCGTTTGGTGCGTCGGATTGCCGCGTAGCACACCACTCACTAATTCTGCGTCGGTCCACTGTTGCATTAGGTTCTTAGATGTGGTAGTTGATGTTCATTTATAAATTATGGTTGCCTGAAAGCGGTAAATTTCCTTGGGCGGTCTTCAGGTTTCTTCAAAATACCGGTTGGCGCGTTCTACCAATTGGCCCGCCAGTATCTCGTCGTCTTTGTATTTTTCGCGGATGTACCCGGCAAAAAGTTTGTCCAGGCTGTCAAACTGGTTCACTTCCAGGTTTTGAACGTAGGTTCGATCCGAAAAAGTACGGCGTTTGGGTAGTAACTGAAAGGCGTCCGGAAAAATTTCCTGCAGGTGACTGTTGGATATCTCCAGCGATTGTTCCGGTTTTATTTCGTTGATATTCAGCGTAATAATTGCACCCGTGGTATCCTGTCGGTCGCGGAATTGTTCCAGTTCCTGTCTGATTTCCACAACGGATTTTGTATGGCATTGTTGCACTTCCACCCGCAGCCAGGGGCGACTGACAATGGGGTGAAAAGTTTGGGTGTACGTCCCATCGGGCAAAATATCCAGCACAATAAACCCTTTTTCGGCCCCGATTTCAGTATCGCTCAGGCGTTCGAGACTGCCGGAATACCAGGCGTTGGGCAGGATATCGGTTTGCTGGTAATTGTGCCAGTGCCCCAAAGCGATGTATTGAAAATCGCGCAATTTACGTTCGAATTCCACCGGAAAAACCTGCTCGCCGTACTCTTCCATCAGGTAACGTTTGCCCAGCGAGGTATGCAGCAGGAGGATGTTGAACTTGCCGGGAATAACCTCCAGCCGCGTTAATTCTTCCTGTAAAAGCCGTAAATCGTTGATATGTGGTACGCCGTGGATCGCGATATTTCCCACTTCGAACACTTCATACGTATTACCAAAACAAGAGTAAACGCATTCCAGACTGCGGAACGCCCGCAAAATCGGACTGGTAAAAACCGTCTTGGGCGTTTCGTGATTGCCAGCGATAATAATGGTGGGAATCTGCAAGTTGCACACCCGGCGCAACTGTTCGAGCCCCACCGTCAGAGCGCGGTTGGACGGGCTGGGGCGGTGAAAAAAGTCGCCCGAATGAATGACTACATCGGGCCGCAATTCGATCACCTGATCGATCACCCGTTCAAAAGCATCGTATACGTCCTGCTCGCGGGCATTGATGCCGGCGTCATTGACAACGTCGAAGGCCTGGTAGCCAAGGTGGGTGTCGGAAAAATGGAGAATGCGCATCGTAGTGGATTGGTGAATGGCAGCAGGTTAACTGGTTTTCGATAAATACTTCATATAATCGGTCGAAGGCGGATCGGTGAGTCCCAATGCCCTGGCCATAGTCACCACTTGTCCCCGGTGATAGGTGCTGTGTTGAATACAGTGCAGCACCATAGCAGAACGCAGCCGAAGATGCGACATGCCATTAAGCAGTTGAAAATCACAGATTTCATGGAAAAAGGCAGCGTCCTGTTGCTGGATGAAGTCTGCAAACACGGCTGAATTTTCTAGCAATCCATCCAGTACTTCCTGGGCGGTACCAACGAATGTAGTAGCCCGGAAAGCAGTCGGTACCATTTTTTGGAGTCGCTGCATCCAGATTTCCTCGGCACTCCAGATGTGCAGAAAAGTCAATTTTAACGAAGGGAAACTCGATGGTGTAGCCTGCTCCAGCAATTCTGCCGGATGCGTACGCAGCCATTCGACCAGGGTGCGATTCGCCCAAAGATTATAGATAGCGTAGTCCTGTAGCATCAATTACGAATTAAAAATTACGAATTACGAATTGCTTAACTGCGCTCCAGCAGTGCCATGTAAAACCCATCGAACCCTTCATCCTGGGGTAGAATGCGTTTTTCTTCTAATAACTTAAACTGTTTGCCGGGCTCGGAGGCCAGAAACGCGGCCACCTGTTCCTGATTTTCCGAAGGCAGAATGCTGCAAGTGGCGTACACCATGCGACCACCTGGTTTGGTGATCTGGCAATAGGATTGCAGGATGTCCTGCTGTACAACACGCAGATTTTCAATGTTTTCCGGGGTAACTTTCCATTTCGAGTCCGGGTTGCGGCGCAGTACGCCCAGTCCGCTGCACGGTACATCGAGCAGCAGACGGTCGGCGCTGTTGTACAGGCGTTTGATGACTTTGCGGTTTTCAATCACCCGCGTTTCAATATTGGTGGCCCGGGCCCGGCGGGCGCGCAATTTCAGTTCCTTGAGTTTCCAGTCGAACGTGTCGAGGGCGATCAGGCTGCCTTTATTGGCCATCAGTGCGGCTAAGTGCAGGGTTTTGCCGCCACCGCCGGCGCACGCATCCACGACCCGCATACCGGGCGCGGGCGCCAGAAAAGGCGCGACCAGTTGACTGCTGTAATCCTGTAATTCAAAACCGCCTTCGCGAAATTGCTTGCTCGTAAATATATTCTGCCGGCGATTGAGCACCAGTGCATCGTCGGGACCGAACGGATGCGTTTCGACGCCTTCTTCCAGTAAAGCAGCCTGCAAGGCATCGCGATTGGTACGCAGCCGGTTGGCGCGGAGCACGACCTGGGCCGGTTTATTGAGCCAGTGCAGCGTCTCTTCCCAGCGGTCGGACAGTTCGGCTGTGCCGCGTTCCTCCAGCCAGTCGGGAATACTTTCCCGTACGGCGCGCATTTCTTTTGCACGGGCCACGCGTTCCTTTAAATCGATGATTTTCAACGTTTTAAATTCGTTCCAGTCCGGTAGTGAAATGTTGTGCACAAAGAAATGTACGCCGACCATTTGCCAGAAATCGGGTTCGAATTGCGGGGTTCGGCCCAGTATTTCCCGGTAAAAGCGATAATACCGCACCACCTCGTAGGTCGTCTCGGCGATGAAAGCCCGGTCGCGGCTGCCCGCTTTCGGATTCTGTTTGAGCGTTTGCTCGATCACTTTATCGGCCTTGCGCCCTTCTTTAAATATAGCGAGCAGGGCCTGGGCGACGGCCCGGACCAGAATAGGATGCAGTCGGGTAGTTTCGACAGTTTCGGTTTGCTTCATTGGGCAAATGTAGCGCTCTGCATGCTACCTTTGCACAAAAAATCCAATTTTGCCCAATTCACAATTCCTTACACTGGCTAAACTGAACGGCCAGCCCGAAATTTTTTACTCGATCCAGGGTGAAGGTAAAAGTGTCGGCGTGCCCTCCGTATTTGTGCGCACGTCGCTTTGCAATCTGCACTGTATCTGGTGCGATACCGACTACACCTGGAACTGGACTAATACCCGCTTTCCACATATCAACGATGCAATGCCCGGTTATACCAAGTTTGATAAAAAGCAGTGGGTAGCCAAGGTTGAAATAAACGAGGTGGTGGAAGCCGTTATGGCATTTTCCGGCAAAAATATTATCCTGACCGGTGGCGAACCGCTGTTGCAACAACCTGGCTTAGTGCAACTTATGCACGCCCTACGCACAATTTCACCCGACTACCGCTTTGAAACCGAGACTAACGGAACCCTTGTGCCGACTGCTGAATTTGATGCCAGCATCGACCAATACAACGTCTCGCCCAAACTGGAAAACAGTAACAACAGCCGGAAACTGCGCGAAAAACCGGCTGCGTATCGCTTTTTTGCCGGCAGCGAAAAGGCCAATTTTAAATTTGTGGTCGCCCAGCCGGCCGATCTGGCGGAAGTACTGGAACTAATGCATACCTATCACATTTCCCCCGAGAAAGTCTGGTTAATGCCCGAGGCCACCTCGCGGGAGCGCCTCGCCGCACAACGGCTTTGGCTGGTAGAAATCTGTAAGAATTACGGTTTCCGGTACTCCGACCGGTTGCACGTGGAGATTTGGGGCAGCAAGAAGGGGGTGTAAGGCAGGGTGAATGGGTAATGCTTCAGCCGTGCGCCCGTGCGCTCGTGCCGCTCCGCTTTATCACCAAAGCCGGTACGAAAGCGTAATCCGCCTTAATTTAATAAGTTATTTCCATGCTACTGGATATTTTCTTAGCATGAGACCTGGTAGTTTTAAAAATAGGGAAGGTCTGAATAGCGAAAAAGGGAATGCCCAGTGGTGTGCAACCAATCACATCAAACATCTTGTAACCGCTCGTTTCAACGGGCGGCCCAGCATAACACCTAACCACATCAGCCTTCTTTTCAAACATCCACTTCCACTTTTTTGATGCGATGCACTGAAAAGAAGGCTGATGTGCTGGATAAGGTTCGCTTAGCCACCGATTAAAATCGGTGGTTTCAAGATGATAGATGTGTTTGTGCGCACGCTCCCCATCCCCACAAAATCAAGATCGTAATCCAAATCCGGGGGTAGCACTCAATTCATACTACTGGACATTTTCTTAGCGCTAGACTTTCCAGTTTTAAAAACGTAGAAAGTGTAGATGGCGAAAAAGGGAATGCCAGTAGTGTGAGTTACTTCTTTCATTTTATGAATTGTTTGGAATTAACCTTCTTTCATTAGGTCTTAAATACCACGAAATAACGGTTAAGCACGTAAACATAAAAACGGGTAATGCTGGTAAAATACCGTCACCACTGGCAAAGTGTGAAACTACTCCGCCTGAAAGAAGAAAGAATAAACCTGCATATGCCCATTCTTTTAGCAATAAATATTTAGGAATAAGTATTGCTATAACCGCAAGTATTTTCCATAAACCAATTATGGTCAAAAGGTAAACTGGAAAACCCAAATGAACAATTCCTTCCACGTTAAAACTTGCTCTATAAAGTTGCCCACTACCACCAAGTAACATGCCGAAACATAAGAATCAAACATAAGCGTAGTTATTTGACTACACAATTTTTTTATAAAATATTTTTGTCCAAGGCTAAAAGGGTCGGAAAGTTGTTGATTTGCAGGGCATTGCTTTACAAGGACGGCCAACGGGTAAATATGCGTAAGCAGGTCATCTTACCTCCTACCGCTTGCTGCTTTGTAGCGGTACTTCGGTGAAATTACCTACCTTCGCCTGGCAAAACTTAAATTACCGCCAATGCAAAGTGGTTTTGTATATACAATAAAACCTACAGCCACGTTATCACCGTCCAAAACTCAAAACGATGTCCATCCAACTTGATACCTTAAAAGAAAAGACCCGGCATTTTGCCAAGCGTTTCCTGTGGCTTTTGCTCGCCGTATTTGTCGTGTTTGTTACTGGTTATTACCTTTGGCGTACCTGGGTGTACAGCGATGGAACCCGTGCCGGTATTCTGTTTAAAATTTCCGAGCGCGGGTATATGTTTAAGACCTTTGAGGGGCAGATTCATCAGGGCGGGAGCGTTATGCTGACGGATCAAAGTATTTTTAATTTTTCGGTGGAAAACAGGGCCACTTACCTGCAATTACAGCAGTGTGAAGGTAAAAATGTACGCCTGTCTTACCATGAAGTGAACGATGCATTCCCTTGGCAGGGGGATACAAATTACCTGGTTTATAAAGTCGAGTTAGTGCAGCAATAGCCTTTATGTCGAAAACACTTTTTTTGATTCGCCACGCCAAGTCCAGTTGGGACAGTCCTGGTTTGCGCGATTTTGACCGGCCGCTGAATGCCCGGGGTTTGCGGGAAGCGCCACTGATGGCGCAGCAACTGGCCGAGCAGGGCATAAAACCCGACTTACTGGTGAGCAGTCCGGCTAAACGCGCCCTTACCACCGCCTTGTTTTTTGCGGGCACTTTGACAATACCCGAAGCAGACGTGCGCCGAGAGGCCGGCATTTATGAAGCCGATCCAACCGAGATTTTGCGCTTGGTGAGCGCCTTGCCCGCTACAGCGCAAACGGTCCTTTTCTTTGGCCACAATCCGACCTTCACCATGGTCGCTAATCATTTCTCCGATCGTTTCATCGATAATGTACCGACCTGTGGGATCGTACAGATCGAAACGGATGCCCAACACTGGGATGAAATGCACGAAGGCAACAGCAGGGTAGTGCGCACTTATTTTCCGAAGGAGACGCTTTTATAGGCGCTGGCGTTTGTATATTTTGCAGCCATTTGATTGACAAATGCAGATTTCATACCGTATGATGGTCGATATTTTCCGCCATTCCCTGTTTCTGGCGCTTGTAACCGCGCTGCTGCTTTTTTTGGTGGCTTGTCAGTACGACAAAAAAGAGCAGCCTACCCTGTCAGATGAAAAAATTGCCCGCATTCTCGCCGATGCAGCGGTAGCCGACGCGGCGACGCAGGTCCTGAGCGGTTTCCCGAAAGACAGCCTCGCACACCTATATTATATGCAGATCCTCGAAATGCAGGGGACTACGCAGGACGAGTACGAAAAAAACCTGCGCATTTTGTCCGACGACCCCGCACACATGGAGGCTGTATTGAAAATGGCGGAAAAACTCGTAGCGCCTCCGGAAAAACCGGTGCAATAAAAACGACCGGTCAGATCCACTTTTTTACCCGGAAATAAACCAGCATCCCGCACATGATGCAAAACATGACGCCGAGCACCACGTGGTATCCGTATGGGCTGCGTAATTCGGGCATGACATCGAAATTCATTCCATACACACTGGCGATAAAAGACAGCGGCATAAAGATCGTGCTGATTACGGTCAGTAGTCGCATGACATTATTCAGCCGGTTGGAGGCTTCGGTGTGGTAGAGCGATTCCAGATCGGATAAGGTATTGCGCTGATTGTCAATGCCGTCCAGTATCTGTGAGACGTGATCGACCACATCGCGCAGGTACAGCCGGCTGCTTTCCGCTACGACATCGCTGTCTGAGCGTTGAAAACGGGTGACTGCATCCCGCAGGGGTACCATCCGGTGTTTGAACTGTCCGACGACCTGTTTAAGTTCGAATATTTTGGCTTTGCACGATGTATCCGCTGCGCCACGGTGCATCTGTGCCTCCAGTTCAAATAATTTGCCATCTATATCATCCATTACCAGATAGTAACCATCGACAATGGTATCGATGATGCAATAGCCCAAGTAGTCGGCACCTCTTTTGCGAATCCGACCTACGCCGTCGGTGGCGCGCTTGCGAATGGGTGCCAGGGTATCGTCGGGGTCTTCCTGAAAAGATACGACTACGGCATGACCGACAAAAACCGCGATTTGCTCGCTGATCAGGTCGATAGAAACGTTGTCAAACCGGAGTGCGGGCAGAATTATAAACAAGCCATTGTCGTATTCTTCCAGTTTGGCGCGTTGCGTCGTGTCGAGTACGTCTTCCAGTGCCAGGGGATGGATGCCTAAATTAGTGCCCACTTCCTCGATAAGTTGGGCATTGGTGAGGCTGCGGATATCGATCCAGGTAACGCCAGTTTGCGACTCGCCCAGCTCCGGCGCATAATAATTTCGCTCCATTATTTTCTCTTCCGCATACCACACCGTAGTAGCCGATGTGTCTTCCGTACGATTTCCCGTATAAAGGAGCGTGCCGGGTGCCATGCCTTTTTTTCGCAACTTCTGGTGGTGGTGTTTTTTCTTTCCCATGGGGCAAAATTAAAAAATTATATCCCAAAATAACTACAATTGAAATCTACCATCATTTTGGTATGATTATTGGTTAAAGTTATTTTGTGCTTTTGTGTGAGGGAACGGCGGTGGCATACGGATTTTTTTTAACACCCTATTTTTGCTTGTAAAGGTCTGACAGACAGACGTTTAATCTACAAGATAACTAAGTGTTAAAAACAGTAGGGCTCGTTTTTCCGGATTTCGTTGTACTCTTGCACTTTATTTTACTCTTTTAATCCTCCGCCTGTATGGTTGGTTTTCCGTGTTGAAAAGTTTTTCTGCTTTGTGCATAATCCTATGGGCAGAGAATTGCTGAATATAAAACAACATTTTATCATCCAAACCGATCGTATTGATGCAAGGACCCTTACCCTTCCTCACGATTTCTTCGTTCCCACATTTTTTCCCATCATCTAAAATTTTAACCATGAACAGCAACTCAACCCTGCGTTGGCTGGTACCGTTATGCACGTTTCTCGCGCTGCTCACTCCGACGCAGCAAGCAGTGGCGCAATGTAGCATTTCTTACACGCCGCCCTCACCCGTTGAAATCGTTTTACAATTAGACGCCGCCGGCAATGTAACGCTGGATGCGGTCACCGTAGCGCCCGCTATCGGTTACAGCGGTACCTGCACCCTGTATTTTAGCGACGATAACTTTGCCACACAAGGCATAACGGTGCCTTTTGATTGTGGCGATCTTACTTTTGGTGCACCGCTACTGGGGTGGAAAGTACGCGCTGAAAACGGCAACCCTTTACAAAACAGCGCTATTATTGGCCTGGCAGTATATGTGGAAGATGCTATTCTGCCGCAAATCGCAGCACCCGCGGATATGACCGTACATACTTCTGACGACGGCAACGGGGA
This sequence comes from Chitinophagales bacterium, assembly GCA_038203695.1. Lineage (GTDB taxonomy): Bacteria > Bacteroidota > Bacteroidia > Chitinophagales > Saprospiraceae > M3007. The sequence continues at coordinate 2,814 of JBBRDQ010000158.1, read as the reverse complement.
TTGTTTTGTAACCGGCATCGTAGGTCTGAGCATGGCTTACATGCCTATCTTGCCGTTGAATGACGGTGAATATTTTGATAACTGCCCGCTTGACGTGACCGTTTCCTATATTGTGGAGAACATCACCACGGGCGACGTTTTTTTCGGCACAACGTTTGACGTCGGTGCTGAATCTTTTGAAGCAGGCGAATACGTGATTACGTATGAAATATATGACGCCAGCGGCAATTTTGCCACGGACGATTTCTCATTGACAGTACAGGATGACGAACCTCCGACCATCGCCTGTCCGGTGTCTGCCGTCGTAAATGCAAGCAGTACCTGTGAATATACATTTGTGACCGGTGCAGAACCCACCATTGACGATAACTGTACGAGCGCTGGTAATTTGATCCTGACGAACAGTATTACCGGCGCGGGTGACCTGAACGGTTATTCTTTCCCGTTGGGCGTTACCAACGTGATGTACACTGTGGAAGATGGGTATGGTTTGATGGACATGTGTAGTTTCTCTGTAAATGTAGAAGACAACACCGATCCGGTCATTGCCTGTCCGCCCAGCAAAACCGTCTACGCCTCGGCTTTTTGTGATTACTCCATTTCCGGGGCAGAATTTGACCCGACCTCATTTTCCGACAACTGTGCGGGTGTAACTGTTTCCAACGATTACAATGGCGGCAGCACCCTCGATACCGATATTTTGCCTTTAGGCCCGACTACAATTGTCTGGACCGCTGAAGACGGCAACCTGAATATGGCCAGCTGCTCGCTGACCATCACAGTGCAGGATACAACGCCTCCGGTAGTAACCCTGGCCCCCCCAACCCTGGTAAACTACGTCGACAACTTTAGTGTAAATGTAGCGCTGAATTCCTGCACACAATCAGTGACCTTCTACCGCCCGAGTTACCTGACCCACAATGCCACGGATAACTGCGGTCCCCTGGTTGCTATTACGGAAGGCATACCGATTGTAAATGGCGTTCCGACACCAAGCCTGTTTAGCGGTGTAACGCCAAGCCCTTATGACTATATGAATATACTGCATACGGTAACGCCGATAACGGTGCAATTTCCGGTGGATACAACCCAGATTCCGTATTATTTCACGGATACCAACGGGAACGTCGATACGATCTATATTACGGTTGTAGTAAAAGAAAATGAAAAGCCGGTCGCCAAATGCCAGCCTGGTATTATTACGCTGCCAATCGGTGCGACTAATCCCGGCACAGCAATCCTGACTGCTGCCATGATCAACAATGGTTCGACCGACAACTGCGGGATCGATACCATCACCGTATCGCCCAACACTTTTGCCTGCTCGCCCACTACCAACCAGATTGTAACCCTGAAAGTAACCGACGATGCCGGTAATACCAGCACCTGTACGGCTACGGTCAAAGTGGTTGACAACAATGCACCACAAACGACCTGTCTTACCAACGTATCCGTTTCCACAAATGCCAATGTTTGTTTCGCTACCAACGTGCCGGGCGTAAGTTTTTCTGCCGGTGCGCTGACCGCCCCAGGTCAATACCTGGATAACTGTGGCGTAACGGTCATTTCGTACGCCATTACCGGTGCGACGACTGCGGCTTCTCCACTGACCGGGATCAACACCATTCCGGCTTCCCAGCAATTCAATACCGGTAACTCGACGGTTACCTATATTTTTAAAGATGCAGCCGGCAACCAGTCGGTCTGTAGTTTTAACGTGACCGTAGCCGACTTGGTCGGACCATTCGTCACCAATGCAGGTCCGAATATCCTGATCCAGGCACCGATTGCCGGCAGCACGATTACGCAAAATGCTAACACAGGCGGTTGTCTGAGTCTGGTTAACTGGGTAGAACCGACCTTCGTCGATGCCTGTTCGCCGGCCGGTGGCGCTGCTACCCTGGTAAGCCGTTCGAATGCACCGGGTTCATTTTTCCCATTTGGCAGCACCCAGGTAACCTATGTGTTTAGAGATGCTGCTGGCAACCTGACGACGTATTCATTTACCATACTTATTGTTGATACACAGTCGCCAGTGGCAAAATGCCGCCCGACCTTTACGATAAGCCTGCCGGACGTTCCGCCTGCCAATCCTGCGGTAAGCATTGTGGCCGATTCGATCGACAACGGTTCTACCGACAACTGTTTCTTTACCCGTGCCATCGCTCCGAGCTCCTTTGATTGCAGCAATCTGGGCAACAATATCGTCGTACTGACGGTAACGGATGGCCAGGGCAACGCAAAAACCTGTTCCACTACGGTAGTGGTTAATGATGTCAGCGCGCCACACGCGATTTGTACGCCGGGCGTACTGACGCTTCCACTGACTGCGGGCGGCACGGCCTCACTGGCTGCTGCAACCATTAACGGGGGCAGTTTCGACAACTGCACAACGCTGACGGCTTCCAACTTCGATGCTTCCCGCACGGGTGTGACGTTCACGGCCAATGTATTGTTTGACTGCTCCGACGTAGCCGGTGCGGATAAAACCGTGATCCTGCGCGTAAAAGATGCCAGCGGTAATTTAGCCACTTGCACTAAACTGGTAAAAGTAGTCGACAATATTTTCCCGACCGCCACTGCGCCGGCCGATATCACCATCACTTGTGGTGACGCTTTGCCAACTACCAGCCCTACCTTCGCCGATAACTGTGGCACGCCAACCCTGGCTGGTCCGGTAGTGACGACGATGAACGGCGCTTGCCCGATCAAAGAGATCATCAAACGCACCTGGACCGTAACCGATGCCAGCGCCAATACGACGATGGTAACCCAAACGATTACGGTGCGCGATGTCGTAAAACCGGTTTTCGC
>JBBRDQ010000157.1:0-12373 GCA_038203695.1 Chitinophagales bacterium | reverse complement strand
CTGCAGCAGGCGCGCGTCCTTTGAACGGCGGGCCGCTCGCACCGCGATGTCCGCGAAGCTGGCGGCGTAATCATAGCGCTCCTGTTCAATCGCGAGCAGCGCCTGCCGGATCGAATGATGCACCACCAGCGGTGCGGGGGTGTCTTTGAGCGCAAGCTGCGAGAGCGTGTCGCGAAAGAGGGCGAAGCTGTCGAGTTGAAACTGCTCAGCGGCCGCACGAGTGGCCCGAAGCGCCAGAGAACCGTTGGGCAACCCCAGCGCTAGTGTCCGCGCCCGCTCCAGCAGGGCGTAGGTGGAACCAGCATCATCCCCGCGTCGCTGTGCCTTGCCCAGCAGCTCTTCCGCCAATTGCGTCGTCGGCAGCGCTTGCGGCCCGCGCCCCCGCGCTGCGCACAGCTCGTCCAGCGCTAACCGAGCCTCCTGCACCCGCGTCCCCGTGGGCACTGCCAGCCTGGCAGCCTGTGTCGTGGCCGACTGGCCCAGTGAGAACGCAGCCGCGCAGCCGAAGACTGCAGCCAGTAAGAGCGATCGGAGCATCGCCGTGGTGCTTCGAGTCATGGCGGCAATGATACAACCGCCGCCGAGCAGAGGAAACACACACAAGAGCCGGGTTCATTTGCCAATACTAGCGCCAGGTTCCATTTGGTCGTCCGCCGTGAGCTGCTTGCGCACGACCCAAAGCTCCACGGCTGCGAGGCCACCTTCATAAAGCACGCCCCGCACCTTGCCCACGACCTGCAAGCGATCGCGCACGTTTTGCGGGCTCATCTCCCAGATCGCCGGGGTGATTACCATGACGTCTGGCCAATTCTTCGGCCGCTGCCGCTCCAGATAGTCGTCTTCAAGGATCGTCTTGAGGGTGCCCCCCTGATAGTACTGCAGCGAAGGCTCCTCCCACTTTATCTGCCACCAGCGAGGGAATGTCGATTCCGTAATCGCTCAGCGTAAGCAGAAAATTGGTCGCTGCACTGACCGCGCCGTTTTTTACCGTAATGATCACCGGCGTGGTTATTTTTTTAGTCACGCCGTGAATGGTAAAATCGCCGGAAATACTGGTCGTGTAGGTGCCATCTGTGGTGAAATTCACGTCGGCCACTTTGTCCAGCCCACCTTTGAAAGTAGCCTTGGGAAACTTGCTGCTTTCCAGGTAATTCTCATTGAAGTGCTCCTGCATCAGGGCCTTGTCAAAGGCAAAACCTTTGATCAATACGGCCATTTCTATCTTGCCGGAAGCCTGCTCCAGTACGAATGTACCACTGGTATGCGTCGCTTCGATTTTTTCCGGAGAACTTGCCGCTGTTGCATTGAAATTGACCTTACCGTCGCGGGTAAATAGTTTTTGAGCGCTTAGATCGGCGCTAAAAAGGGCGGCCACTGCCACCAGAAAAAGCATTTTCTTACACATGGAAAGAAAGTTATGAGTTGTGAGTTATAGGTTATACAAGCGTTTGACAATGTGTTACTTATTAAAATTGCCACGTGTCAGCACGCTTATTTTTCAAACATCGAGTTTAAGACGTAGAAAATGAAAATAGTATATCGCTGTAACGCCCTTTGTGGTATCAATAACGTCTCGGAAGGGAATAGTTAACATCACTTCTGCTTCCACTCCGGGCTAGCCGGTGCTTTACCTTTTTTATGGTTGATCTGGAAAACCCGCGATAAATTAAATCCAAACTGAATATCGCCGTTGAACCAGTCGCCATTGGCATCCGTGAGGTATGCGCGTTCATTCATCCCGACTGCATTGGAAAAGTGCAGTTGAAACACGTGACCGCCCGTCTCGATATCGATGCCGAAGGAAAGCGGATTGTAGTTAATATTGTCCGGAAAGCGGTTGAACGCGTACGAATAATCCCAGACGATGGCCATCCGTTTGGTAAACTTAAAGCGCCCGCCAAAACCCAGTGCGTACAAGTTATTGGGAATCAATTGATTTTGTACAAAATTGGTGTGGATGAGCGTGGGGGCTAGTTGCAGCGACCAGCGTTCGCTGAGTTTGCGGCCCACGATGAGCGAGTGATAATAGCCCAGTCGGCGATCAAATGTGGTGGGTATTTCCGCGACGCCCGTCACATCTTTCAGCCCATTAACCGTCATACCGCTGACCCAGATCACCGAAACCGGGACATTGCGCGCGCCTTTGGATTGCCACAAAATGCGGTATTTCACAAACGCATCGAATTCTTTTTTAGCGGTGCTGCGACCGATGCCGGCCATCAAATTCTTGGTAAGGCCAAAATCGAAACCCATGCGCATGGTAGCCTGGTCCAGTCCGAAAAATTCGTAGGCACCACGGTTTATCTTGCCAAACCGGTGTAAAATCCGAAAATCCATGGTGCCGGGGTGGAGCATTTCCATACTTTGCGCATTGATGACCCGCGTACCTTTAAAGGAATTGGTGGCGTAGTCAGTGGTTTTTTCTTCGCCAAGCGCATCTAACAGGCTGGGCTCCTGGGCTTTTACAGTCAGTACCTGGAGCAGGCAGATGCCGACCAGTAACAAATGTTGATATTGTTTCATGTAAGCAAGTTGATTTAGTTGTCCAGCGCGCCGTTGGCAATCCATTGCCGCACTTTATTGATGTTACATTCCGAGAGTTTATTGGCGTTTTTGGGCATGGGCGAATAATTGGAAGTGCGCTCAATCGAGCCCAGCATACTACCATCGAGCGCATACGACTGGGCCCTGCTCCAGGAACTCAAGTCGATGCCCGCCTGCGGAAGACTGCCGCCGTGGCAACCCGTACAATACGTGGCGAAAAGAGGCGCGATCGTGGCCGAATACGTCACAGTGGTCGTGTCGCAGGCGGTACTGGTACAATCCGTAGTGTTTTCCGCACCCTGCTCGATCCACAGGGCAATTGTAGTGAGCTGGGCATCGGTAAGGGGCGAATACGGCGATTGTGGCATCGTGTTGAACGGGGGCACACACACCGTGTACAGTTTGCTCTTGCGGTAATTGCCGGGGGTAATTCCCCGGCGGATAATCCCGTCGTAATTGGTCAGATCATAACCCTCGGTCTGTTCAACCGCGTTATGGCAGCCACTTTGGGTACAGTTCGACTGAAAAATGGGCAAGACCTCGCTTTCAAAACAGACCGGCACGCCGGTATCGACGTATTCACTGGTACAAGACGGGTACAAAAAAGCGGCTAGCCCTGAGAGTACCACCGCGCTGGAAATCCAGATTTTTTTTGATAATAATAGCATATTGTTGAAGAGTAGTTGTTGTGCAGGCATTCACGGCTTGTTTCGGTTTATTTCACCAAAACAGAATCGGTGTTTTGACAATTATTTTACGAATAAGTTTATTATTTTATCATGTTGTTCAAAGATAAACCAAGTCATGCGGAAATTAACCCCCGCTCTCTTGCCAAACGGGCTAAGCCTGCATACGGTTGCTACCTGACTGACGGTATTTTACTACTTTTGCCCGAAATAAGCGACTACTTGTGACAAACGAACCTCTCTCCCCTACCCCACCGACTGCACCGCACTGGCTGCAACGCACCGTACTGCTCACCGGCGAAGCAGCCCTGGAAAGATTAAAAAACACCCATGTCCTGGTGGTTGGATTGGGCGGTGTGGGGAGTTTTGCCGCTGAATTCCTGGTGCGCGCCGGCGTGGGCCACCTGACGATCGTGGATGGCGATACGGTAGATATAACCAATATCAACCGGCAGTTGCCGGCACTACACAGCACGGTAGGCCAACTGAAAACCAACGTCATGGCCGAGCGCATGCGCGATATCAATCCCGAACTCGACCTGAAGATCATAGATACGTTTCTGGACCCGGGGTCGGTCAAGGAGATCGATTTCAAGCAATATGATTATGTCTGCGACTGCATCGACTCCGTGCAGCCCAAACAATACCTGATCGTCGCCTGCAAACAACAGGATGTGCGCGTGGTGAGCAGTATGGGGGCGGGTGGCCGGCTCGATCCGTCCAAAGTGCAGGTAGCCGATATCTCGGAGACCTTTAATTGTCCTTTTGCCCAACAGGTGCGCAAAGGGCTGCGCCGCAAGGGCGTGCGGCGCGGAGTCACTGCGGTCTTCTCTTCCGAACTGGTAGAAAAGGAAAACATGATGATGACGGATGGCAGTCGCTTCAAAAAGTCCTTTTACGGGACGATTTCCTACATCCCGGCGTTGTTTGGACTGACGGTAGCGAGCGTGATTGTGCGGGAGCTGGTGGAGACCGAGTCTTAAATAAAAGTACGTTCAACCTTGGTAAGGAACGTGTACCGTACCTATGCGAATAATGGGTTGAAAACCATACTACTGGACATTTTGTTGGCACAAGACCTGCGAGTTTTAAAAATGTGGAAGGTATAGATGGCGAAAAACGTGTATGTCTAATAGTGTGCAACCAATCACATCAAACATCTTGTAACCGCTTGTTTCAACGGGCGGCCCAGCCTAACATCTAACCACATCAGCCTTCTTTTCAAACATCCACTTCCACCTTTTTGATGCGATGCGCTGAAAAGAAGGCTGATGGGCTGGATGAGATTCGCTTAGCCCCCGATTAAAATCGGGGGTTTCAAGATGATAGATGTGTTTGTGCGCACGCTCCCCATCCCCACAACACCAAGATCGTAATCCAGCAAATGCTCCAGATACAGGTATGGCACCTAATCTATACTACTGGGCATCTTGTTGGCACAAGACCTGCAAGTTTTAAAAATGTGGAAGGTATAGATGGCGAAAAACGAGTATGTCCAGTAGTGTAGTTGAAAACACCTCTAAATTAGATAAAACGAATTATTTTTAGCCAACCCATTATTCGCCTTACCTATGAATCGCCACCTTGAATCGTCCGGCCCTCCAATTTCCCAAACACCACCTTCCTCGCCGCCTGATTGCCGATATGCTCACCCAGCATCCGGTAGGCTTCGAACTGGACTTCATCGAAGTATTGGTCGGCCGTAGATTGGTGCGGAAATGCCGGATTATTTTTGAAATAATTCAGTACAAATACCGGAGCGGGTTCAAAAAATGGCATTGGCGGTGGACTGTCGGTTGTCTTTGTAACCTCTTCCAGTAAATTGATAGAGGATTTCAAATAGACAATCCGGCCAATTTTACCATCTGTGTAGACGATTTCACCAGTGGCCACACTGGCGGGACTGTACAATGCCCCCGATTTTTCATCTTTTACCGGCATCAGGTCGCGCAGTTTGATCTTGACATCCGCATCGTACACCGCTTTGGCCAACCGCACAACCTGGTTGAAAGAGCCGAAGCCAAACTGTCCGTCTTCTTCAAAATCGCAGACGACGATGGTGCTGCACCGGCGTTGTATCAAAGGCAGTAAACCAAGGTTATCGCCCGTATGGCCGCCATCGGAGACGTTTACCTTTTCGGTTTCTGCACCGAGGTTGCCGGTGAGTTCACGCCACAGGTAGAGCAGCCAAAACGGCATTCCCACAAATGCACTGATCCGGTCGCTCCAGGAGCGGCGGGGCTTGATGCCCTTTTGGAGCAGCGCTTTCTCTTTTTCTTTCTGGATAAAATGCCACGGGTTGTCAATCCAGTAACCCGTACGCAGGTTGAACAGCGTCATGTAGAAATTGGACGCGGCAAAACTGAGCGGTCCCATGCCACTGGCGACGGCAGCGGCGGAAATGGCCATGGCCGAACTGAGGCGGGTATTGCCGCGATTGTATACGGCTGAATTTACATAACCCGTTGTACGCGAACCAATAAAGTATTTTGAAAAAATGAAGTGATCGCTTTTCATCGTCTTCCGCGCCGGATCATTGGAGCCTTGCAGATTGAGCGCAGCGATCACCAGGTGGTACGGACCACGGTTATTCCCCTTGCCCAGATCCTTGAGCATCAGATTCTCGTGGTTGCGTAAATTTACATCGAACAAACCCTTGGGCTGAATGCGGGTAGGCTGCTCCTGTTTCGGGCGACTCACCCGCCCGCTCGTCCGCAGATAAGCTTCTACCAATCGGTCGCGGTAAAAATAATGCAGGGAAATATCGTTGGAATTGGCGCGAAAGCCGAGGAAAATGAGAATCAGCAGGCAGATGCCTAAAATTATAAAAATGGAGGTCAATCGCGCAATATTAAAGACCTCCTGCGACTCCATATATTGTTCCAACCCGTACAAGCCCTGCGAAACCCAGGCCAAAGCGACCCCGACAAACAACAGGATAGACAGGTTGAGCAACGGCATCTGCAACTTGGCCACGATCGCCGACATAAAACCACCTCCGGAGCGACCACCCAGGGTTTGCATGGTGAAATAATAAGCCACTGCTACCGGAACGAAGGAAAAAGTCAGATTTGCCGCCGCGCCGTGTTTCCCAAATAGCAGAATCAGCACGACCGGAAAAATGACTGCGGTGAGCAGCCCCAGCAATACGGCCCCTTGCATACCCGAATAAAATGAACGGTACAAACGCCCGCTCACCTGCTCGCCCCGATTGATTGCAAACAAGGAAATGGAAATATGAATACATCCAAACAAGCCGATCGAAAAGCAAATCGGCAGCGGTAACATGATAAAATAACTAAAATCCTCCAGCAGGCCACTCTGAAAACAAATGATCGTGAAAAGGTAAGCCGCCATCGGGCCGACAAAATAGCAGAACGTGTTGAAAGTCAGTATAAACGGTTTTGAAAATGCCTGCAAAATTTCAGTGCCTGCCGCGCGTTCGTGTACACTCCCTACTTTTTTGCCGTCGTATTTCTGCTCATCCTGTTCGGCCAAGGCGACCGGAACAGGGCGATATTGGGACCAGATCACGAAGAATATGCCCATTACTACGCCAAAAACAACAAAACCAACCGCGATATACCACTTTTGGACTAACGCGATCTTCATCAGGCCAATCTGCGGCGACAACTGATGTTCATACCAGATGGACAATTGTTCCATCGTGGACATTTTAACATAATTAGTGTCTTTCATCGCCTCCTCCCAGGAACTAAGATTTCTAAAGGTTAAGTCCTGCGGGTTTGCCTGTGCCCATGCACGGGTCTCCGTTACCGGCTCCTGCAACACCTGCATAAACGCATTGCCAGACATCAGGCTGAACAACGCATGGTGCGCCGTCACGGCAATGCCAATCAGCAGCAGAAAAATGGCAATGTTGATGACCGTCCCGCCCGTCAGCGCACCAATGGCCCGGTCGATGTCCCAACCAAAAATCGACTTATTGGGGGTCAGGTATTCGCCGTGCTGGCGCAGGTGATTGAGTTGTTGTTTTACATTCAATTCCGTTTTTTCGAGCGGGTCGTATTCGTATTTCTTATTGAGCCCGACAAACGGTGAATTGGCTTCATCCAGTCCGACGTGGGTCACATCGAAGCGCTTATTCTCGTTTTTGATCGTACCGGCCTTGTCTATTTTATCGGGCTCGGCGCTGAGCAGCGAGGTGAGGCACGAGCCAATGTACCCGCCACCGGAGACCGTACTCAGGTAATCAAAGCTTTTGAGAATCCCCGCTTTGGTAAAAGCCTGCAGGGTGCCCAGGCCAAGCGTGGCGGAGCGCACGCCGCCGCCAGAGATGCACAGTCCACTCAGGTCATCTTCGCTGGGAGGTGCCAGGTCATTGACCCGGCGGCGCTCGCGGAGATAATATTCAAGTTCAACTGATAAAATTTCGTGGCTGCGTTCGGCATAGTCGGGAATGACCGGTGGCGCTTCCATCACGGGAGCGGCAAGGGCGTCGGGAGGTGTTTTGATTTCGTCCATTTGGTTTTTTTATTATAAATTTTCAAGGCGAATTACCCATCTACTATCAATGCACATTCAGGTTTCCCATACCACCTACACATACCCCAAACCCAATAATAGCCAGCAAAATTCCACTTAATAACATGGGCAATCCCCATTCGCGACGGCCGATAATAACCATAATAAGACCGGCCACAAAATTAAGACCACCCTGAAAAAACATCAGGATACCCGCACCGACCCACGCTACGTCGCTGTTGGTAGCGCCAAGCACAGCAAAGAACAACGCGAGCAAAAGATTTACGCCAACTACAATGGAAATATTCTTGTTCATAGGATCAGAAGGTATCTGGCAAAAGTCGCGGCGCAAGTTACTGCAACAACCTGATTTTTTTTAATTTGACGATCATCTTCTGTTATTCACCCGTTTTGGCCCGATTTTTTAAACATTTTGTCAGTCGAAACCCTTTTTTCTGTCAATTCTTCCCCGATTGAAGCATTCGGTCTGCCAATCCGTCAGATTCTTTCACGTGGCACAACGATTGCTAAATGTCGGGAGTATAAGGAACACCTTGCTCCACAAAAATCATCATTCAAAAACTCAACAGCAACTATAATAACATGGGAAAAATCATTGGCATTGACTTAGGTACAACCAACTCCTGCGTCTCCGTCATGGTTGGCAACGAACCAATCGTAATCGCCAACGACGAAGGAGCCCGCACTACACCATCGGTCGTCGGTTTCCTCGACAATGGTGAGCGCAAAATCGGCGCCCCTGCAAAGCGCCAGGCTATCACCAATCCAACCAGAACGGTGTCGTCTATTAAACGTTTCATGGGCATGCGCTTTGGCGAATCGACCCAAGAAGTCAGTCGCGTACCGTACAAAGTGGTAAAAGGTGAAAACGATACGATTCGCGTCGATATTGATGGCCGGCTCTACACCCCACAGGAAATCAGCGCAATTGTACTGCAAAAAATGAAAAAAGTAGCCGAAGACTACCTCGGCGAAACGGTCACCGAAGCGGTTATCACTGTGCCGGCTTACTTCAACGACTCCCAACGCCAGGCAACGAAAGAAGCAGGCGCGATCGCGGGACTGGACGTAAAACGGATCGTGAACGAACCGACGGCTGCAGCCTTGGCCTACGGCCTGGACAAGCGCGACCGCGATATGAAAATTGCCGTATATGACCTCGGTGGTGGTACGTTCGATATTTCGGTGCTCGAGCTGGGCGGCGGCGTATTCGAAGTAAAATCAACCAATGGCGATACGCACCTCGGTGGCGACGACTTCGACCAGGTCATCATTGAATGGCTGGCCGACGAGTTCAAACGCCAGGAAAATATTGACCTGCGCAAAGACCCGATGGCGTTACAACGCCTGAAAGAAGCCGCAGAAAAAGCCAAAATCGAATTGTCGAGCGGCGCGGAGACGGAAATCAACCTGCCGTATGTCACTGCAGTAGATGGTGTGCCTAAACACCTGGTGATGAAACTCAGCCGCGCCAAATTCGAGCAAATGACCGACCCGCTCGTCCAACGTACGCTGGAGCCTTGCCGCAAGGCCCTGAAAGATGCCGGTATGCAGCCAAATGAGGTAGATGAAGTCATTCTCGTCGGCGGCTCAACCCGTATCCCGCGGATCCAGGAAGAAGTAGAAAAATTCTTCGGTAAAAAACCAAACCGTTCGGTCAACCCGGATGAAGTGGTGGCGATCGGCGCGGCCGTACAAGGTGGCGTGTTAAGCGGTTCGATCAACGACGTATTGTTGCTCGACGTAACGCCGCTGTCGCTCGGTATCGAAACGATGGGAGGTATCTACGACGTGGTGATCGAAGCCAACACAACGGTGCCGACCAAGAAATCAAAAACCTACTCGACGGCCAGCGACAACCAGCCGCAAGTAGAGATCCATATCCTGCAAGGCGAACGCCCAATGGCCAAAGACAACCGCTCGGTCGGTCGTTTTGTGCTCGACGGTATCATGCCGGCCCCACGCGGTATTCCACAGGTAGAAGTTGCGTTCGACATCGACGCCAACGGTATCCTGTCGGTAACAGCAGTCGATAAAGCAACGGGCAAACAGCAAAATGTGCGCATCGAAGCCAGCACCGGTCTTTCCAAAGAGGAAATCGCCCGCATGAAAACGGAAGCCGAAGCCAATGCCGACAACGACCGCCAGACCCGCGAACGCGCCGAAAAACTGAACAGCGCCGATACGCTGATTTTCCAAACGGAAAAACAACTGCGCGAATACGGCGATAAAGTCCCGGCCAACCACAAAGCAGATATTGAAGCCAAACTGGAAGCCCTGCGCGAAGCCCACAAAGCACAAGACCTCTCCCGCATCGATACGACTACGGAGGCGCTGACTGCTGCCTGGAGCGCCGCCAGCCAGGACATCTACGCTGCCCAACAGGCAGCCGGTGGTGCCGACGCCAATAACCCGTACGGCAATGCGACCGGCGGACCAACTGGCGGGGACGGCAGTGGCCCTTCGGATGCACAGGATGTTGAATTTGAAGAGATTACGAAAGAAGGATAGTTCTGAGGGTGCAGCATTAAACGTGAAAAGTAAAGGGTAAATTTACCAGATATATAAAGCCGCTTTGGGGAAACCCGGAGCGGCTTTTTTTGTACGTATGCAAATATTGGGTTACAAGGCAGCAAGTAGCCGTAGCATAATTGCGCTAAAAAGAATTCGATTTGTCTAATTTAAAGGTGCTTTTAGCCGTTATGCGCGTTCGTACTTAACTAACCAAAAATTGAAAAACGCTTCCTGCCCATGCTAAACAAATCGACCCAACTCATTGCTGTATTTGTGCTCATCAAGATCATCGCTTTTTTTGCAGTAAGCCCCGACTACGACCTGCACCGCGATGAATTACTGTACCTGGCGTTGGGCAGTCACCCGGATTGGGGATATTGGTCCAATCCGCCGATGATCGGGGCGCTGGGGGCGCTGATCCGCCTGTTTCCGGCCCATACGCCGGAAGCGGTGCGATTTTTTCCGTTGCTCGCTTCCATTGGTACCCTCATGCTGGCCATGCGCATGGCGCGGATCATGAACGGCGGTTTATACGCCGAAGCGCTGACCGGCCTGGCGATCCTGCTTTGTCCGCCGTATCTGCGGACTATGGTCATGTTTCAACCGGTCGTATTCGATATTTTTTGGTGGACGTTGTGCAGTTTTCTGCTGCTGTACTATCTGAAAACCCGGGAAGACCGGTGGATCCTGTGGTTGGGCGCGGCGCTCGGCCTGGGCCTGCTCAATAAATACCTGTTGCTGATCTATGCGACTGCCCTGGTATTGGGGCTGCTGCTGACAGAGCATCGGCGGTTATTTACCAAAAGGCCCGTGTACCTGGCGGCTGCGCTGGCGTTGCTGGTGTGGTCGCCCAATCTGATCTGGCAGGCAACGCACGGTTTTCCGGTGTTTCATCATTTGGATGCCCTGGCTACCCGGCAATTAGTGCACGTCGAACCGGCCAGTTTTTTGATCAGTCAGTTGTTGTCGCATCTGCCAGTGATCCTGCTGATTCCGCTGGGCGTGGGGTTCTTTTTCACCGGGACCGGCCGGCCATTTCGCGTGCTCGGCTGGGTGTTTGTGTTCACCGAAGTCATTTTGTTGATTTGTAAGGGAAAGGATTACTACGCGCTGGGTTTATATCCGTTTGTGCTGGCAGCGGGCGCGGTGTATTGGGAAACGCTTACCGCGCAATCCAGGGGTGGCCATATAGCGCGCTGGGCGCTCGGCATAGTTGCCCTGGCCGTGGGACTGGCCGTGACCCCGTTCTCCATGCCCTGCTTGCCGGTAGACAAAATGATCGTGTACTGTGCTGATTATCAACGCAATACCGGCCTGACGGGCGCAGTAACCTGGGAGGACGGCGAAACACACGACCTGCCGCAGGATTATGCCGATATGCTGGGCTGGCAGACCATCGCCGACCTGACCAGGACCGCCTGGCAGCAGTCGCCGGACCAAAACACCACGCTGATTTATGCCGAGAATTATGGCCAGGCCGGTGCCGTGGACTGGTATACCCGCAAGCAGGGCCTGCCACCGGTGCTCTCCTTCAGCGACACCTACCTGCTCTGGGCGCCCGCTACGCTGCCCCGGGAAATCACGACATTCATTTACATCAACGACGAACTGGGCGATGACATTCAACAATTATTCGCCGATATCCGCCTCGTCGGGCAGGTGCAAAATCCGCATGCCCGGGAATATGGCACCAAAGTGTATTTGTGCCAGTCGCCGCGGTTGTCGTTCCGGCAGTTGTATGACGAACGGATCCGGGAGATGCGGGGGGCTACCCACTGATACATCGGATGGATGGCCTGCGGATACGTCGGGTGGGGGGAGAAAGGTTTGTACGCTGCTGATGGCCCGCGGATATGTCGGATGGACTTGCCCATCAATACATGGGGTGGACCGCCCACCGATACATGGGGTGGACCGCCCATCAATACATCGGGTGGACCGCCCATCAATACATGGGGTGGACCGCCCATCAATACGTTGGGTGGACCGCCCATCAATACGTTGGGTGGACCGCCCACCGATAAATCGGATGGGCTGAGAAATGTGATAGGATGTGTTCCAGTTTGGGATTTTCAACACCAATGAATTGGTGGCATGGAGGGCTGAATGATGCTTACGGGATG
>JBBRDQ010000156.1:0-12376 GCA_038203695.1 Chitinophagales bacterium | reverse complement strand
CTGGTCGTCCTGCAAATTTAACTGCACCACGCTTGCAACGTTACCTTGGATATGCTTTATCCAGCCCGAAGTGAAGCTGCATTTCCGCTACAACTATGCTATATTTGCCAGTAAAAACACGCGATGCGCCTGGCTTTTAGTTGCTTATTTATGCTGTGTACGGTTGGGATGGTCCCCGCACAGTCGCCGGTGCAGCCCCGCGCGGCTTGCGTAAGTACCTGTACCGGCAATCTGGGCGATAATATTTTCCCCAATGGCGACTTTGGCTCGGGTATACCGAATATTGTGCAGGCCAACCCCGGTTTTGCCCCCGGTTATACCTACGATACCAGTCCCCCACCCGACGATGGTTTTTATACGATTACCAATAACACCACGTCCTGGGGCTCTTTCGCCAATCCCTTCTGGGTCGATATTATGGACAATGGCCCGGAGGCCAACGGGTATATGATGGTCATCAATGCCAGTTTTCAGCCCGGATTGTTTTTTGAAAAAACGGTCTCGGTCTGCGAAAATACCTTGTACGAGTTCTCGATCGATATCATCTGTATCAATGAAGCGGGTATAGGCCCAGCGCCGATCCAGCCCGATGTGGCGTTTGAAATAGACGGCGCAATCGTCTGTGAAACCGGCAAAGTGCCGGTCGACGAGAGTTGGCACACCTCGCGTTTTTCTTTTACGACTGCGCCCGGCGTCACCAGCGTCAAACTGGCCCTGCGCAACAATGCACCGGGTGGCCTCGGCAATGACCTGGCCATCGACAATATTTCTTTTCGCGCCTGCGGACCGGAAATCACCTTGCCGGCTACTATTTTTTATTGCCTGGGCCAATCGCTCACCCTCAACGCCACGCTCACCAATTCGCCGTACAACGACATTGTCTATCAATGGCAGGTCAGCGCCAATAACGGGCTCAACTGGATGGCGGTAAGTAACGCTAACACCCCTACTTATACGGTGCAAAACCCCGACGACACCAGTCAATATCGCTTGGTCGTGGCCAACTCTCCGGCTAATCTGGCATTACCCTCTTGTCGGGCAGTCTCTTTTCCGGTTGATCTGCTGCCGGAAGACTTGTCGGGGTACGCCATTACCGGCCAGGATACGATCGTTTGCAACGGTGCGCCGGGCACTTTACGCGCCGGCAATTATGTCAAATATGCCTGGTCGGATGGTTCCACCGCCGATACCTTGCTGGCCGCACAGCCCGGCTGGTATGCCGTGACAGTGACGACGGTCAATGGCTGCACCGGTTCGGACAGCCTTTTTGTGTATGAAGTTAACCTGACGGCGGAGGCTGCTTTTACCGAGCCGGTTTGTTTCGGCGACAGCACTGGCCAGATCCGGGCGATCAATTTGCAGGGCGGAACGGGTCGTTTGCGGTTTTCATTAAATAACGGCGGGGCGCAAAGTGCGCCGGTTTTTAACCGGTTGCCGGCGGGGGTGTATGCGTTTGTGGTCGCTGATTCACTGAATTGCCGGGTGCAAATACCCATTACGCTAACCGATCCGCCCCAGTTTATCATTTCGCTCGGGCCTGACATCACCATGCTGGCTTGCGACTCGGTCGTACTGACGCCGCTGAATGATTTCCGCTCCCAACAGTATGCCTGGCAATTTTCCGGCACGGGGCTCCGCTGTGCTGACTGCACGGCAGCCGTGGTCATGCCGAATGGGTCCGGTCTCGTGACCCTGCAAGTACAGGACGCACTGGGTTGTACGGCGACCGATAGTCTGTTGTTGATCGTACATCCGCGCCTGGATGTGTACGCGCCGAATGTCTTCCGGCCGGATATAACCGAAGATAAAGCGAATAACTACTTCACATTGTTTCCCAGTAAGAGTGCGACGGCCATCAGCCGGTTTGCTATCTTTGATCGCTGGGGCGGGTTGCTTTTTGAACAGCATAACCAACTACCCGGCGCCGGTGCCTTGCGCTGGGACGGGACGAATTTGCAGGGAAAAGCGGCCGCAGGCGGCGTGTTTACCTGGGTTGCGGAGATTGTATTTAGCGATGGTGTGGCAAGGGTGTATGAGGGGGATGTGTTGCTGCTGCGATAATAATAATTGTTTGGATTATTTTTTTACCCAGTCTTTTGTAAGTGGACTTTCTCTGAATCCTGCGTTCGCTTCAAAGTCTGGCTTATTGCCATTTTTTCTAACTAAAAATTTGTAAGATTCTAGTCGATTGACAATGTTTCTGAACTTCCTGCGAAAATCGTCGTAAACCCGAGGCGATGCCATAAAAGTATTTTTTCTAAAAAACAGGTATGTCCCGATTAAGTTAGCACTTACCTGTTTCTCTTTACTACTGAATTTATTAAATAACCAGACTACATTTAAAGCATCCTGATAGTCTAAGCCGAGATCATCGTACGCGGGCCCAAAAAATGCCCTTAGTTCATCAGAAAAATCAGTCTTAAGCAACTGTCGGTCAATTAAAAGAATTGGATATACAGATTCGTGAGGCAATCTAAAAACCAATCCTTTTTCTTGCAAATCTGCAATTACGGAGAAATGATTGTTGTCAGGCGTAAGCAGAACGGTGAATTTTTCTTCCCGATTCAGTCTTTCCGATTTATAAAAATAGGTAAGTACGATACGCTCTTCTTCACTTAAAGGTCTATTATTATTCTTTTTCCGAATATACCCTGCGAAGCTATCAAGCCACATTTCAGCATTATCATCCAAAATTTTTCCTTTCGGAATAAACAGGCTTATAGTATCTGGTCGCAAGATATAATATGGCACATTGATCTGATTTTCCAGGCACGCATTTGTTAGCGATGCCATCCCAATACCTCTACCTTCCCAGCGATCATAGGTTTTTAAAATATCTGCTAACTTAGGGTTACGTGCTTTTGCTACTGGAATAATCCGGTTTAAGCGGATATTTTGCACAGACTCATCTATACGTAATATCTGTTGTTGGCGAAATTTTCCTGGATTACGAATTTCAATATGCTCATTCGGCTTGATAATAATATTAACAAAACCATCCGATCCATAATCACGGTGCGCTAACGCATTGTTTACGGTTTCTCGAATAAGTTTTTCAGGATATTCTGGCAAAGGAGCACCTCCTTTTTCATAACTTACGCCAATTTGTATATTTTTATAGACAAATCCAACCGCATTTTCCATCAGCCTAAAGATATTATCCTTTATAACCTGTTTACTTTGCGCTACTTGAATTGGAGAATCGACATAGGCATCTACCTGGCATCGTCCTTGTACCCAATCATATATATGGGTTCCACACACCAACATGCCAAGCAATGTCGGTTGATCTGTGCGAATCATACCTTTTCGGGTTAGAAAAGACTTCGATGCATATATATCAGGTTTCAAAGATTCGACCTTAACTTCTCGATTTAAAAGTGAAATATATTCATTCAGTTTTTCAACATCTAAATTTTCTAAGGTGGCCTCCTTAACCAGGGTTAGTTCTTTGGCAGACGTAAGTTCTTCTTTATACTCGCGATGCTCCTCTATCTGAGAAAGTGATATTTTATCGTCGCCAGTTAGGGTACGGGTGTAAGCAGTTCCTTTAAAAAAAACGTATTTACGATCTTCGGGAAGTTTTTCAATATAAATAATACACAGTCGACCGTCCATAAAATCAACAATTTCAGGAGCGGGAAACTGTTCGGTTAATTTCAACTTATTACCCTGCTCATCCGTGAATTGATTGACTAAATCTCTGAGTTTATCTTCTTCGCCCTGTTCACCCTTGTATTTTGTAAAAAAATATTTTCTATTTTTTTCTTTTACCCCTACGATTACAATACCACCTTCTGTATTTAGAAAGGCACATACAGATTTATACAACTCCGTCCAGTCAGTCCCTTCCGCAAGGCTTTTCAACTCAATTTTGTCCGATTCCAACTGTTCAAATGTGCCAGCCTGAACGTGCGACTCCAGTTTGGAAAGTATGTTTGTAATTTCTTTCATCTTTTAAAAGTTGGCAAAACTAAGAAAAAATCTTAAAAACAAAAACATTAGTCCGCTTCCACGCTGATCAAAAAAGGAGGCCACGTTTCTGGTTTTTGTGGGCTGGTGCTGTTTTATAAACTTTTAAATGCTGGTGCATTTGAAAGTTGAATCTGCTTGTTGTGTATATTTTATTTTTTCTCAGTAAGAAGAAGCGGAATCGAAAAACTCATTTTTTGTTCCCCTTTTTCAATTTCCACTCCCTTCACTGAAAAAAACAGTTTTTGGCTTGGTTGCAATATTCCAAAATTGATTCTGTATAAGATAGCGTCTTTATCAACAAGTTCGGCCAAATTACTGAAATCAATTTTGTCAGGAACTTGATATGTCCATCGGTATCCATACCATTGGCTACCCATTCTATTATTACTATCAGAAAACCCTATTGTGTCAGTGAGTAGAAATTCACGCTCACCTAAATGGATCGTTTTATCTTTTAGATCAATTTTAAAATATGCAAGTAATTCCTTATTATATTCTGAGTTAAATTTAAGTATTGAATCTGTACAACTAATACTGAGGTTAAAATCTAATTCTGAAGATATACGGTAATTGTCAATTATCTGCCTGAGCTCTCTAAATTCTTCTTCTGTTAAGCCCAACCTTTTATCATATTGAGTTGGCAAACCATTTGGAGTTGCTTTTACAAATTCTACATACCATGCAAAATTATCTTTTATAGCATCTCGCATTTTATTTGTCAACTCAATTCTTCTTGCATTATTTTTTGAACCTGTCATTAGTTCTGCCTTATAATTGCCTGTTTTAAAGTTGTCAACTATAAATTGAAATGCTGTATGGTGTTGTTGTAGTGGTTGTCCATTAACGCACCCACACATCCAAATTAACCCAAGGACTATTAATTTTATTTTTTTCATTTTTTGCTTGTTATCAATAATTTTACATTGAAGGTTGCATGTGCTATCGTTCGAGGATATTCTTTGTATTGTTCACTTTTGCCTAATATCTCAAAGTTATTGACAATGGTTCGTGAATAATTTTCAATGAAAAGATGCGACTTAGGCATTTCTAATAAGGTTACGTTTATATCCTACTCTATCGAAAATGAATCGAAAGCAGTAGGCTGCTACATTTAAAATTTCAAGTAATTGATAATGAATTGTTTAAACCTCCAACCTACTACTCAAATATTTCACGAACCACTGATTAAAAACCTATGAAATAAAAAAGATGATTTTTCATATTAGGTCGGATCTTTATTTATTTGATTGACTTTCAACGATTTGCCTAACTACTTCAACAGCCAAGTCGAGCAAATCGGAGATTTCCTCGTTGGGCTTGCCTTTTTGGGAGAGTTTGAGTACCGTTTCTATCCGTTCTTCTTCTTTGCCTTTTTTTATCAAATCTTGCGCATCCGCCATTTTAGTATGTTGCTCGCTTGCCACATCCCGCAACTGCTTCAAATACCTTTTATAATCTTTTGCTTCCTTTTCATTCAGATTCATTTCATCCAACCTTTCCGCCACCTCTTTCAAACCCTTGGCGGTCGAACCGCTCTTTATTTCAGCGTTTTTGAAGAAATATATCCACTCGTCCAATTTATCCTTGACCCTATTGTGGAACTTTCCAACCTTGATTACCCAGTATTCAGGGTAAATTTCGTGGATAGTGTTTCTTTTATATAGTACTACCTGCTTGTCCGCGAGTGTTAAAATATCGTTTTTATGCAATCCTTTGAATACCGTGGTGCCATGGTAAACGTAATCTGCGCCCTGCCCTAGGTCAAAGTAGGCAATGGTAATAGAAATGATCTTTTTCACTTCTGCATAAGGTTGTCCTTCTTTGATATGCTCGGTTATTGCTTTGGAGGTACCATACAGCATCCGATGGAAGTAGTCATACTCCTTACTATTTTGTACTTCTACAATGACTAACTCGTCCTTAGCGTTCTCCACGAGGATGTCCACCCGATTGTGCTTATCATCTTCGGTTTCCTTATTGCTTTCGCTGTCAAGAATTTGTTTGATTCTGACCTCCTCGCCAAGCAACTCCGACAGAAACCCTTCGAGGATATCGAAGTTGGCCTTGTGGCGAAGTATTTTTTTCATCGCCCAGTCGAATCGAACTAATTTTTTTGGCATTTTGCACGATTTTAGCACAAAAATACGGCAAAAATTGCATATTCCAACTTCGGCCGTATTGCTTAATTACGCCATTCAATAAAAATCACAGCAAAGGGAAACTTCACTCTTTTCACAGCGGTTCTCGCTTTGTAAAATAAAAAATGTTTAAATAATTGATAATCAATAACTTAATCAAAAAATTAACACATTAAAAAATTGTTTAATTTTAATTTAAAGTATTGATAATGTTCGTTTTACACATTTTATTAAATACAAACCGAGAACCGCTGCTCTTTTCAAACCCCACCCAAACACACATACTGCACTTCCAAATACGCCTCCAACCCATATTTCGAACCTTCTCTGCCCATGCCGCTTTCTTTGATCCCGCCAAATGGAGCGACGGGCCGTCGAGATCAGCCAATTTAAAACCCGTATATATTTCGCAAAATAGTGAAGGCTACGAAAATAGTGAAGATGACCAGACTGGCATTTTTGCCATACAAAGTCTTACGAATAATGGGCCACTGCGTGCGCAGTGCGGTGTATTCGAGCACAAATCCAAAAACAAGATACGGGAGAAAAGGCAGCAATAACGGGTTCGCCTGTAAAGACTCGCGGAAATGCAGGTGCAATAACTGATAGACGGCCCGTTGCGAACCGCACCCGGTGCATTTATATCCGGTGAGCGAAAGGATGGGACAACGCGGAAAAAAATGCGTTGCCGGATTGAACGTGGCGTACACCGCGACCAATCCGGCAAGCAAAATAAGGGCGAGAACCCAGATAAAGGGGCGCCGCATACATTTAATAACTGTTTCGGCTGGAAGTAATGGCGCCGACGCCGACGACCAGCACAAAAATGAAATACAGGGCAATGACGCCAACGCCGACCCAAAGGCCGATCATGGTCCACTTCTTGGCTTCAGCAGCCGAGCGTTCGGCACCTTGGATATCGCCCGAAAAGAAAGCGGATTCTACTTTGGCGGCGTTGATAATACCCACGATCCCAAAAGGAAGGCAACAGAACAGCGTAACTAAAATAGACTCGATGAGCCAATTTTTGGGAGGGCGCTGGCTACCCTGCCCCATGTCAATAGGTTGGTTTTGCATATTGCTGATGTTTTAAAGATTGTTATTTTTTTAATAGCCGCCGGATGTACCAATAGCCAGTACGAAGACAAAGTACAAAATGCCTACACTCAAGCCCACCCAAAAGGCGACCATCGTCCATTTGCGCGCTTCTTCGGAGGTGCGGTCCGCTCCGGCAATATCGCCGGAATAAAAGCGGGATTCCACTTTGGAGGCGTTGACGATACCGGCTATACCAAATGGCCAGCAACAGAACAAGGTGGACAAAATAGATTCCAGCAGCCAGGTTTTGGGTGGCACGCCACTTTGCTGATAAGGCTGCTGATAGGGCGGTTGCTGCTGATAAGGCGGCGTTTGCTGGTACGGCGGTTGTTCCTGATAAGTCGTTTGCGGCTGCTGGTAGAGCGGCGGCGGCGCAGGGTTGTTGTATACCGGTGGTGGTGGAGCCTGGAAAATGGTCGCTAATTCCGGAATATCCTTCGCCGGCGTCCAGTTCTCCAGTCCTTGAAACCAGATCTTTGTCTCCCGCGAGATACTTTGCGCTTGTAACTCATCGAGTGAAAACGGTCCATACTGATGTTGTCCATCCGTATAGAAATACTTTTTCGCCTGATCTTTAGAAAGATTAATGTCCATACAGTTTTCGTTTGTAATGTGGTTGAGGTGATTGACTTTACCGGCCAAAAATACCGACGAAATGCAATCTTGCAACACAATTTTTAAAAATACCGAAAAATCGTTCCGCAAGCCATCCCGCTGTATGCTACATTTGTCGCGTTTTAAACTGACGAATACCATGCGCGTTGCCCTTTTTCTATGTTGCGTTACTCTTTTTGCCTGTCAGCAGACACCCGAATCAACCCAATCGGATAAGATTGCCCAGGCGTTCTGCGAGTGTACGACGCCCTTGATCGAACTGAACCGACAGGCTGCTACATTGGCCAACGACACGTTGCGGGCAACCGAATTTCTGGCAAAATTAGATGCTATTCAGGTAGAAAACGACAAATCAAAGGATTGTGCGCGGACTATTGTGGCCCGTTTCGGCAAACTTAAAGCCGCCGATATGGCTGCCGTTGAAAAAAGCCTTCTGGTGCAATGCCCTGCGCTGGCACAGCAACATGAGCTGCTGCGCGAATTGTTGGGAGAATAATACTAAAACTACGGAAAATGGCCTGGATAGCCCTTGAAGGAATGCACTTTCACGCATTTCATGGCACGTACGAAGCCGAGAAAATACTTGGCACGGAATACATTGTAGATGTTTTTGTGAAAGCAAAAATTAGCAAAGCCGCAAAAAACGACAGCCTGGAAGATACGGCCAACTACGAAACAATTTTTCATATTTGCCGGCTGGAAATGGAAACGCCACGCCAACTCATCGAAACGGTGTTGGTGAACATCATCGAACGCATAAAACATCAGTTTCCCGCGATGCAAGCCTTGCGCGTACGTGTACGCAAATGCAACCCGGCACTCGGCGGACGGGTAGACGCTTCCTGGGTGGAAGAAGAAATAGACTTTATGGTGGCTTGCCCGCGCTGTAAAACAAAATTCATCTCGTATGAAGAGGGCGATTGCTGGTTGCGTTTCCCCAACCTGCATCCGGCTACCCGCGAGACGCTCGAGCGCCAATTTGGCGGGAGTTGCCTGTGCGACGATTGTCTGAAAACGTATGCCGGTTGAGGCAATTTGTGCTATTTTGCGACATATTTTACCCGCTTACGATGAAAATGTCGGAACTTCCGGACTAATTGCAATAAAATCCGGGTTTCAGCGATTTCTCAATCCGATTTCACTATTAACAAACCATCTATCTAGCAATGAAAAAATCATTACTATTACTCTGCGCCCTGTCCTGGGCGGCTTTTGCTTCCGCACAAGTATGCGTGCGCGACTCTTCCCTTCTCAACGACACGATATTCATTTCGCCACGCCCTTATACCCTTGCGAATCCGGTCTATGGCTTGGCAATTGCCTGTATTAATCAGCCGTACGCGCAATCGGTAACGATCAAAGTGCCGCCTACTTTTACCTTTCAGGGTATTCCGATCGTTATTACCAATGCTAATTTGGCGACCACCGGTGCCGTTACGGGGCTTCCAACCGGTATCAGTTATGTTTGTGATCCACCAAACTGCATTTTTAACGCCAACACGCTGGGTTGCATCCTGCTGACCGGCACGCCTACCACTGCCAGCCAGGCACCCGATACGGTGGATCTGAAAATCAAAGCCAATATCGTTGGCACTGTTTTCGGCACGACGCAGACAATTCCAGTTGATTTCCCGGGACCAATCGCTCCCGGCAATTACTACCTTGTCCTGCAAACCGCGGCCGGTTGCACTTCGGGCACCAATGACCTGGGTAGCCAGTTTATGGCCATCAAAAACAACCCGAATCCGTTCGGCGCACAAACTGTCATCAGTGTTGCGTCGCTGGTATCCGGCCGGTTCAACTTTGAAGTATTCAATACGTTTGGCCAGCGCGTATACGCCGAACCCATCAATTTAATCGAAGGTGCCAACCAGTTTACGTTCGAGGCAAATGACCTGCCGAACGGTGCTTATTTCTACTCGATCAGCAATGCGCAAGGTAAAGTTACCCGCCGCATGGCAATTGCGAAATAAATGAAGCGTGAAGCGTGAAACCAAAGGATCATTTTTCACGCTTCACTCCAAAAACCTCGGTTGTCTTTTGAAAAGTCGTTGCGCCATTATTTCGGCCTTAATCTTTTATACTATTGCTTCGCATCATGCAGGGCATTTTGAATAATTACAGGTTAATCCTTTGATTATCAAGGATTAAAATTAAGTATTCATCATTCCGCCTGTATCAATACAGAAGCGCTCCCTCCTTCGCAACGCATTTTTTCACACTAAAACCGGTTGTTTCCATGCGACAACTTTACCTTTCCGCAGCCCTGACGCTGCTAATTTCTCTTTCCCTGCACGCACAAACCGGATGTCCCGGCTGTGTAGTTAGTGTACCGCCCGGCCTGGCGGAAGACACCATTTATCTGCCGACTATACCCGATGGAGAGGTAGGCAAGGTGTACAACCAGGATATTTCTTTCCGCATGCCCAAAACCACGACCCCGGTCAATTTGATCGACAGCACCACGCCGCCCAATCTGACTATTTCCAAAATCGAAATCCTGGGAATGGATGGACTGCCGCCTGGCCTGTACTGGCAACCCAACCAAACGGTTTTTGAGGTCGGGACACAAACCGACGGTTGCATCAAGATCTGCGGGACGCCTTCCGTAGCCGATTCGTTCACGCTGATGGTGCGTGTTAAAGCGACCATTTTTGTGTTAACCAAGGAAGCCACCTTCCCGATGCGCATTTATATTGCGCCGAAAGTCAGCAATACCGATGGTTTTTCCCTGGAGAACTTTACCGGCTGTGGCGCGACGACCGTAAATCTTATCAATAATGTACCTTCGAATGGAGCGCCCGGCTTTACGTATGCCTGGAATTTTGGCGACAATACGACTTCCACCAGTGAAAATCCGCCGCCGCATACGTATAACACGCCGGGCATTTATCCCGTTTCCTACCAGGCAATTGTCGATACGGCCGGTTTTAAAATAGAAAGCGTGCGGGTATTAAGTGTAGAATGTGTGGATCAGTTGGGACTGGGTACGCCCGATTTATACATGCAGATCCGCGACCCGAACGGGGTGTTGATTTTCGACTCTTCGCCGTATATCAACAATACCCAATTGCCACATACTTTTCCGGTAGGGATCACCCTGGATGTAGCCGGCAATTACAATTTGCAGGTTTCCGATGAAGATTCGGGGATAAAGGGTTCCGACGATCTGTGCGGCGTCGTTTCTTTCAATATTCTCAGCAATGACACCATTGTTGCCGGCGGATTGACCGTGGTGTTGAATATCGTTCATCCAGTAGATACGATTGTATCTAAAGACACGGTGACCGTATACGCACTGCCGATTGCGCCGCAAATCCTTGCACCCAATGGCCTGACCGACTGTGCCGGTTCGGACTCGCTGGTGCTTGGATCTACTTATGGCGCCGGCAATCAATGGTTCTTGAATGGACAGCCGATCTCGGGTGCGAACGCATTTCTGTACCAGCCTGTGCAGAGCGGTTTCTATCAGGTACAATTTACCAATTCAAATGGTTGTACCGCCGTTTCCGACAGTGTACAGGTGACCGTCAATCCACTTCCGGCGTTGCCAGTCTACGCGAATATCAATAACTCGCTACGGGCCAATCCGGCCCTTTTGCCCGCGCAATACAGTCTGCAATGGTACAACGGAACCACGCCGATTGCGGGTGCTACCGGCCTGCGGTACTGCGCCACGGCAAATGGTAATTACGGATTGTTGGTGACTGATGTGGCCACAGGATGTACGCGGGTGTATTATTCCACCGTGGTGTACAATCCGAATTTCGACTGTACGGTTGGCACAAATGAACTGACAAGTGCCGCGTTCACTATTTTCCCGAATCCGGCAACCACAACTTTCCAGGTGCAACTCAACGAAAATCTGCTGGCGGACGGAACGGCGCAACTGTGGGATGTTGCGGGCCGGTTGGTTAAAACAATTGCATTCAATGCTGCAATCAATTCACTATCAGTCGATTGCAGTGATTTGAATGCAGGTGTATTCACCCTGCAAATTCAGGCTGGTGCATTCCGGGGCATTGGCAAAGTGGTGTTGGTACGGTAAATGATTTTGGTGCGCCGCACCAGATTATAATCATGTAAAAATTGAAA
Source organism: Chitinophagales bacterium (assembly GCA_038203695.1). GTDB lineage: Bacteria > Bacteroidota > Bacteroidia > Chitinophagales > Saprospiraceae > M3007. The sequence goes on along the minus strand of JBBRDQ010000156.1, from coordinate 455 downwards.
CAGGGGTCAGTCGCAATTGCGGCTGACCCCTGTTTCTTTTACAAAAGGTGCTTAATACTTGACCACTTTACGCACAAAACTCCCACTTTCTAGCTGCACGGTCAGTACATAGGTTCCGGCCGCAAGCTGGTGTACATCAATCGGAAGGGCTATTTTTTGTGCTTGTTGTGTTTGCAAAAAAATCTGCCGGTTCGACAAATCCGATAACGAAATGATACAGCGTTCGGATTTTTTCAAATCCAGGGTGAGCAATACGATATCGTGCGTAGGATTAGGCGTAAGCGTGCATTGACGCACTCCCGCAGGCAACGTTGTATTGACGACGACTATTTCTACGGCCAGCGATAGGTAGTTGCAGCCGTTGCCGGAGGTAGTTTCCAGGTTATAGGTACCCGTCTGCGTTGCGACGTAATTTTGAGTCGTAGCGCCGGCAATGGGCTGTCCGTTTAAAATCC
>JBBRDQ010000155.1:0-12398 GCA_038203695.1 Chitinophagales bacterium | reverse complement strand
TGGCTGCAAATCAATAGTCACCCCGGCCAATGCCGCCACTACACCTTTCGCGCCACAATAACCACAAAATCGCTGCGCATTATCGCACCGCCGGGGGCTGGCTGCGATTCTTCGTGAAATGCCTGTTCTTCCACCACAAAGCCATTGGCACGCAACAAATTTTCGACTTCGTACGGTTCGTACAGGGTAAATCCCGACGCGGTAAACGGCATGGTTTGCATGGCTTCCCGCGTGCGCACGCCCAGTGCCAGCCGGCCATACGGCCGCAAAACCCGGTGGATCTCCGCCAGATCGGCCGCCGGATTTTCCCAGAAATACACCACATTGACCGCCACGACTTTATCAAAAACAACATCGTTGAAGGGCAGGTGATCAGAATGCCCCGACCGGAAGGACGCGCGACCGGAGGCAATGTGCGCCACATTCCTGCGAATGGACTCCTCCACCATCAGCGGCGAACTGTCCAGCCCGGTGTAGTGCATGTGGGGATGGATCGCCAGGAGTTCGCCGACAAAAAAACCATTGCCCATGCCGATCTCCAGCCAGTCGTTGCCCGTGCTGGCTTCGAGTAATTTATAGGTAGCCCGATTCATTGGCGCATTACCCTCATTCATTTTTGCGGCCACGGCCTTGCCCAGATCGCCGGAAGGCATGCGCAATTGCGCGGCGATTACTTCCGGCGACGGCAGCGTGCGTTGGGGCAATACCGCGCAATCCAGCATTTCGCCCGCCTTTAACGCATGGATTTGCAAATCCTCTATATCAGCCGTCAGTGCGCGTAATTCCTGGGGCGTACCGACCAAATGCGGATACGTGCCATAATGGAACGGAATGACGTGCAACACGTTCAACAATTTAATCGCGTAGGAGGCTTCCAGCGGCCCCATCGTATAGCGGTCACCAATCGGTAGTGCCGCCACATTGGGTTTATAGATTTCGCCGATCAACTGCATATCGCCAAACACGCCGGTGTCGCCGGCAAAATAGATGCGCACATCGTCGGACAGGTGCAGCACAAAATCCACCGCCGGATGCGGATGCGTCATTTTGTCTTCGGTTACGTTGATATGCGAACTGTGCAACGCATTGACCATCGTCACTTTAACGTCCAGCAAAACAATGGTACCACCCATATTTATCGGTTCGATGCGACTGGAATCTACGTTATTTTCCAGTAAAAACCAGCGACAAATCGGATTGGCAACAACTATTGCCTGGTTTTTCGCCAAAATATCCCGTATTCCTGCATCAAAATGGTCGTCATGTCCATGCGTGATCAGAATCAGATCGGCTTCCTCCTGTCCCCGAAATGCTTCCGGTATAAATGGATTGCCGCGTAACCACGGATCGATCAGGATGATTTTACCTTCCGGTGTAATGACCCGAAAGGTGGCATGGCCGAGGAATTGGATTTGTGTACGCAAGGGTAAGGAGATGAAAAATAAAGGCGTGAAAAATGAAGGCGTGAAATTTTTTATATTCCATTTCAAAAATTAACGGTTGAATCAAATGGAAATTCCCCACCTGAAAACACAACTATTACCCAATCCAAGCCCTGAAAGGGCGCAATCACTAGACATGGGCAACGCCCGTGGCGATAATCATTATACATGGGCAACGCCCGTGGCGATAATCATTATACATGCACAACGCCCGTGGCGACGCCAATTCACCGCAAAATTAATTTTTTGTTTTAAACACAGGTTAGGGCGTTGTATTAAATTTGCGTCTTTTTCCGCGACCGCCGCAACAACCATGACCTGTCAGATCGTCTTCAACCTCTACCCGTTTGCCGAAAGTGGCTATCTTCCATCGGCCAATATCGTGCAGATCGACCGCGACGGGACGCTTTCCCATGTGTTGAAAAAAGCGATACCGACCACCATTGCTTCGTACAATATGGTGCTTACGCCAGTCCAGGAACGTCTGCTAGGTATTATCGACCTGTTACAAGTTAAAAATATCGAGGCCAAGTTCAAAACGCCCAAAGCCAAAACAGCCACGCCCTTGGCCAAACTATGGACCGAAGCCGCCACCAAAGCCCCGGTTGAAACCTATATTCACCGCCAACTCGACGCGTTTTTAAGCGAAATACTGCGCGATCGCCTGCCCATCACCTTGGACGTGGAAAAGCGCACGCTGGCCAAAGACGTCCTGCTGGTCTTCCCCGTGGCAGAAATGGTTCCCCACCTGGCTTTTCATAAAACCCCGGCCGGGATCGAATACCGCCTGCAACTCGGCAACGAAACCCAAAAATGGCCCATCCACGAACGCGAAGTCGTACCGCTCACCAACACCGACCCGGCCTGGCTGCTGGTAGACTATGCACTCTGCCGGGTAGTGGGCATCAACGGCAACATGGTCAAACCGTTCCGGCAGAAGCCGATGGTCCAGATCCCGCCCGACAAGGAAAAGGTGTATTTCCGGCAGTTTATCGCCAAAAGTATCCGCCGCAGCCGGGTCGAAGCCGAAGGATTTTCGGTACAGCAAACCGATACACTGCGCACCACCCGCCTCGAACCGATTGAGAATGTCCTCGAAAAATGCTGGTTGCTCAAGCCCGTCTTTGCCTACGACGGCACCGAATTCCCGGCGGGCGACCGCCGCGACCGCATTACGACCCTGGATATTCCCGGTGAAAACCAGCCCGGCGAAGTGACCGTACACCTCGTCTGCCGCAACCCGATGCTGGAAAACGAACGCCTGCAAACGCTGAACGACCTGGGGTTGCAGGAAGAGAACCGCCTCTACAAAGTGCCCGGCAACGACGGCCTGGACGATTGTGTGACCTGGCTGGCGCAACACCGCGCCGCATTGACCGCAGCCGGTTTTACCGTCGTGGCACCGCAGGTAGACGGACGTATCCTGGCCTTGCAACCACACCACATTGCGGTGCGCTCCCAGGCCGCCGGCGACTGGTTTGATGTGCAGGGGGACGTACAGGTGGGCGATTTTAAATTCCCGTTTCACGCTTTTATCGGACATCTGCGCCGGGGCGATCGCTTTTTCCGGCTGCCCGACGAGACGTTTTTCCTGATTCCCGCAGCGTGGTTTGCGCGGTATGCCGATCTGGCCGGCGCGTTGCAGGAAGATGGGGACCTGCTGCGGTTGCCCAAGGCGCTGTACACCGTTTTGCAAGCAATAAACCCCACCGAAACAGCCGATGATTTCCCGGATATCGACCCGGACAGCATTGATTATGAGCCAGGTACAGATTTAAAAGCCGAATTGCGGCCGTATCAGTTGCGCGGCGTACGCTGGCTGCTGGGCCATTACCAGCAGGGTTTCGGCACCTGTCTGGCCGACGATATGGGACTGGGTAAAACCCTGCAAACCATCGCCTTGTTACTGCACGTCAAAAATAATCCGGCGGAAACAACCGCGACTACCCCTACCCTTTCCGTCAATCAACTGGACCTGTTCCAGACCTATCGCGCCGAGTTGCGGCCGCTGAATGCGCTGATTATTTTGCCGGCCTCGCTGGTATTCAACTGGCAGCAGGAACTAACCCGTTTTGCGCCATCCTTGTTCGTCTGTGCGCATGTCGGCCCCAAACGCGGCAAGGATGCCCGTGCCCTGGCCGGTTTCGACGTGTTGCTCACCACCTATCACACCGCCCGACAGGATCTTAATTTACTGGAAAAAATAGACTGGCAATTTATCATCCTCGATGAAAGCCAGCAGATCAAGAACCGCGATTCGGAAGTATCCAAAGTAGTGCGCGGACTGCACGGACGCCATAAAATCTCGCTCAGCGGCACCCCGATCGAAAACTCACTGGCGGATCTGTGGACCCAAATGGAATTTATCAATCCGGCCACCCTGGGTACGTTCCGCGAATTTCGGGCGCAGTTTTTAATCCCGATTGAGAAGCAAAACGACGAGCGTGCCAAAGCGCGGCTGTTCAGCCGGGTGCGGCCGTTTTTCCTGCGCCGCACCAAGGAAGAAGTGGCCCCGGATCTGCCGGAACTGACCGAGCAGGTGTTTTATTCGGAAATGGCCGCTGACCAACGCAAACGCTACGAATCGGTCAAATCGGCCACCCGCAATGAAATCCTAGCGTTATTCGACGATCCCAAAACGCGTTTTGCCGCCATTCAGGCCCTTATGCGCCTGCGCCAGATCGCCAACCATCCGGCGCTCGCCGATGGTGCGTACGGCGGCGCGAGCGGAAAATTCGACGACGTCCTGGCACAATGGGATACCATTCGCCGCGCCGGACATAAAGTGTTGTTTTTCAGCACTTTTGAGAAACACCTGCAATTATTCAAAACGGTTTTTGACGCCGAAAAGCAGTCGTACGCCTGGCTGACCGGTGATACGCCGATGCCCGAACGCGCCCGCGAGGTGGCTCGTTTTCAGGAAGACCCAACCGTACAGGCGTTTTTTATCACGCTGACGGCCGGTGGCGTGGGCCTGAATCTCACGGCAGCCGATTACGTTTTCCTGCTCGATCCGTGGTGGAATCCGGCCCGCGAAGACCAGGCCATTGCCCGGGCGCACCGGATTGGACAGCAGCGTCCGGTGACCGCCCTGCGCTTTATTGCCCACGATTCGATCGAGGAGAAAATCCGGGTATTGCAGGAAAGCAAACGCGCTTTGGGTAAGGATTTGTTTGCCGCAGGCGGAGAAATGCCGGAATTGACGCGGTCGGATCTGGAGTTGCTATTAGGATAACATTGCACGGAGGAGTGATTATTAAACCGCTCTTAAAATGCGATAGCACTCAATAACGCGTTCATTTATCACCCTATGGCGCAAATTGATCGAATAATTTTTCACTTTCACCGCGTTTGCCCGCTATTTTGGGCCAGTTTTTATCTTCAAACCACAGCACAAGATTATGAAAAAAGTACTTTTAGGAATATGCATCCTCTTTACCGCCGTGCTAGCGCAGGCGCAGACGGCAGATGAGATCATCGCCAAACACATTGCCGCTACCGGTGGCAAAGCCTGGGATGCCGTCAAATCCATTAAAATGGATGCCAAAATCACCGCGCAAGCCGCACCAGGTATGGAAATCCCGATGACCATGACCGTACTCAATAAACAAGCCCTACGCATGGATGTCACCGTGATGGGCATGACGCAGAGCTCGGCCATCAATGGCGATAAAGGTTGGGCCAACAATCCGTTCTCCGGCCAGATGGATGCCGAGCCGATGACCGCCGATCAGGTCAAGGAAATGAAAGAACAAACCGACCTGGCCGGACACCTGAACGGTTACAAAGCCAAGGGTTACACCGCAGAATTTCTCGGTAAAGAAGACGTGGACGGCACGGAGGCCTACAAAATCAAACTGGTGATCAGCCCGACCAACACGGAATACGCACTAATCGATCCGGAAACCTTTCTGCAACTGAAAAGCACTTCGGTGGTCACGGTGGATGGCAAAGAAGTGACTTCCGAGTCGGTGATGTCCAATTACAAAACAGTAGGTGGCGTCATGGTGGCGCACACTATCGAGCAAAACAATCCGATGATGGGTGCTTCGGTCATCACGTTTACCACAATCGAAGTGAATCCAACGGTCGATCCGAAAATCTTCGATATGCCGGCTAAAAAGTAAATCCGATAGTAAAGCCTTGAAAAACAAAGGGTTATGTGGAAGGTCATTTCACATAACCTTTTTTTATACCATTCAAAACAATGTCTATGCGCAATCATACTTGCCTCCTGTTACTCTTCCTGCTCTCCCAAACCCTGCTTTCCGCCCAGAAAACCGTCAAACTCAGTTCGGCCACCTTCGGCCAGATGGATGCGCGGGCGGTCGGACCGGCCGTCATGGGCGGTCGCATCACCGCCATCGAAGGCGTCAACAAAGAACCGCGTACCCTGTATGTCGGCACGGCCGGCGGTGGCCTCTGGAAAAGCCGCACCGGCGGGTATTCGTACGAGCCGCTGTTTGATAAACATCCGCAGTCCATCGGCGCGATTGCCATCGACCAGAAACACCCCGATACACTGTGGGTCGGCACCGGCGAAAGCAATATGCGCAACAGCGTAGCGGTCGGACTGGGCATTTTCCGCTCCTCCGACGGTGGCCGCAACTGGGTCAAAATGGGCCTGGAAAGCAGCGAACACATTGCCAAAATCCTTATTCACCCCGATAATTCCAATGTTCTGTACGTGGCCGTGCCCGGCAAATTGTGGAGCGACAGCCCCGATCGCGGATTGTATAAAACCACCGACGGCGGCAAAACCTGGGAAAAAATCCTCTATATCAATGAAAAAACCGGTTGCGCCGACATCTTGATGGACCCGCGCAACCCGGAGGTGTTGTGGGCAGCCACCTGGCAGTTTCGCCGCACGCCGTATTCCTTCAATTCGGGCGGTCCCGGCAGCGCACTGCACAAATCGACCGATGGCGGCAAAACCTGGCGCAAAATCACCAACGGATTGCCAACCACCGAATTCGGTCGCATCGCCATGGCACTCGCGCCGAGTGCGCCCGACAACCTGTTAGCCATTGTCGAAAGCGAAAAAACCGGCCTGTACATCTCGGCTGATGGCGGTGAAAACTGGAAATTGCAGAGCGCCACTTCCAACGTTACCGCGCGGCCTTTTTATTTCAGCACGCTGGTCGTCGATCCGTACGAACCCAGACGCGTCTATCGCCCTGCGTTTTCGCTATCGATCAGCAATGACGGCGGGTATTCCTTCTCCGATGCCAGCAGCGACGGCGGCTGGGTCCACTCCGACCACCATGCGCTCTGGATCAATCCGCAAAATACCCAGCACATGTACCTCGGCACCGATGGCGGCGTGTACATGAGCATCGACCGGGGCGTGACCTGGTCGCACCAGAATATCCTGCCGGTGTCGCAACTGTACCACGTGCAGGTCGACGAACAGATCCCGTACAATGTCTACGGCGGTTTGCAGGACAACGGCTCCTGGCGCGGTCCTTCGTCGAGTGCGGGCGGCATTGCGAACCGCGACTGGCTGGGCGTGGGCGGCGGCGACGGATTCTGGGTGCAGCCCGATTCGCAGGACCCGAACATCATTTACAGCGAAAGTCAGGGCGGCAATGTGCAGCGCCTGGACCTGCGCGTAAACCAGGCGCAAATGGTACAGCCACAGGCCGGTCAGGGCGACCCGAAATTGCGCTGGAACTGGAATACGCCGATCGTGAAAAGTCCGGTCAACCCCAAAGCGCTGTACATGGGCGCGCAGTTTCTGTTCAAAACCACCGACCGCGGTTTTAGTTGGAGCCGCATTTCGCCCGATCTGACTACCAACGACACCCTGAAACAGAAACAAGCGGCCAGCGGCGGTCTGACCGTCGATAATTCCTCGGCCGAAAACCACTGCACCATTTTTGCCATCGCGCCTTCGCCGCTCGATGAAAACCTGCTGTATGTCGGCACCGACGATGGCAATATCCAGGTATCGCGCGATGGCGGCAAAACCTGGGCCCTGATTTCCAAAAACATCGCGGGTATTCCGGCGGGCACCTGGGTGAGCAGCATCGAGGCCAGCCGTTTTAACAAAGACGTGTTGTATGCCACGTTTGACAACCATGCGTACGGCGATCTCAAAACCTATTCGGCCCGCTCCGGCGACCAGGGCAAAACCTGGACCGTGCTGGCCGACGAAGGGGTGCAGGGCTACGCGCACATCATCCGCGAAGACCGGGTCAATGCCGATCTGTTGTTCCTGGGCACCGAATTCGGCCTGTATATCTCCATCGACGGTGGTAAAAACTGGGTGCTTTTCAAAGCCAATCTGCCCGAATACGTAGCCGTGCGCGACATCATCATCCATCCGCGCACCAACGACCTGGTGCTGGCCACCCACGGGCGCGGCGTGTACATTATCGACGACATCTCGCCGTTGCGCCTGCTGACGCCGGAACTGCTGCAAAAAGACGCCGCCATGTTGCAGACGCGGCCCACGGCTGTCACCGCCGGTCATTTCGGACAATCCTTTCCGAACACCGGATCGTATGTCGGTTTGAATGCGCCGGAAGAGGTGCGCCTGGTGTATTACCTGAAAGACCGCATCAATTCCGGCGACGTGAACCTCGAAGTGCTGGACGACAAAGGACAGTTGCTGGTCACCGTGCCCGGCACCAAGCGCAAAGGCATCAATATCGCGCGCTGGGACATGCGCCTAAAAGCCCCGAAGGCGGCCAAAGGCGTGCTGGTACAGGGTGAAATGGGCGTGTACGCCGGGGTAATCGGTCCGATGGCCCCTCCGGGCAAATACACCATCCGCCTGAAAACACCGACCACCACCGAGGAACGCACCCTGGAACTCACGCCCGATCCGCTGGCACCCAACCTGGATTATGCCAAACGCAAAGAAACCATCACCAGCCTGTTTGCGATGGTGGAAGAACTCGGTTTCCTGGAAGGCCGGGTCAAAGCACTCAAAGACAGCACCGATCAGCGCGTCGCATTAGTGACCAATAAAAACACCAAACTGAAATTGACCAAATTCAGCGAGCAATTGACCACATTCCGCAAAACGCTGACCGAAACCAATGAGGCCAAGGGTATTACCGGCGAAGAAAAACTGCGCGCCTTTATCGGCCGCGTGTACGTGATGACCGTTATCTCCGATCTGGCGCCCACTCAATCCACGCTAAATCGCATGGTCTTTCTGCAAAGCGAACTCCAACGTATGCAGGCGACCGCCGACGGTTACTTCCAGCAACTGACCGCGCTCAATGCGGACCTGAAAAAGGAAAAACGCGCACCCTTAGTGGTGCTGGACAAAGAGGCATTTTTGAAGGGTTATAATGCGCCGGCAGGGACTAGCAAGGCTGGCTTGTGGGAGATGCTGGAAGGGAAAACGGAGCAGTAGGCGAAAAGCCATCTACCTGGGCGTGGGCTTGGGTAGATGGCTTTTTGCGGTTAGTTTTCATTTACAAAATTTTCTTTATACTCTTTTGAGCTCAATACAGTATCATACAAACCAATATCCTCGCCCTCGTGCTTATTAATTCCAATATATTCCAAACTCGCATCTTCGTAGCGTTTGAATTTATAAACAGCATCATTCATTAAAGCACTGTTGAAAACGCCGAGACTGACCAATAACTCAAAATCCTTGACGACCAGACCGGTGACTTTTTGAAACAAACCGGGTTCAAGTTGCGTAATGACATCTTTTAAACTTTTTTCCCGATAATCCGTCAAGTACATAAAGACGGGAATACGGGTAGCGAATTTGATCAGTTTCTCCTGTATTTGTTTCCGCAAGTTTTTGTACTCTTTTTCCTCGTCCGAAAGTTCTTTTTTCTCTGCTTTACTCAAATCTCTTTCGTTGGCTTCTTGCTTTGCTTTTTTTACCGCGTCAGATTTATTGATGATGGTTTCAATGTCCTGATTCAGGTTGCGAAAACCCTCAATGCTCATCAATGCTTTCATCGCATCTTGATTGTTCATTAGCCGTTGCAAGGTATTGTTGTCCACATTTACCAGCAAAGCACTTTCCCAGCGTCTTGCCAAAAGCGTGGCGGTGGTACCACTCATGGCCATATCTAAAATACCTGCGGCATCCACTTGTTTCATGGAACTGCCGTCGTAAGCGAGCACAGGCAAAAAGTGGATGAACTCGGCTACTTTCTTTTCGGGGTTGGATTCTTCTACATTCAATCGGCAACTATAATCTGCTATTTGCCGCAAGGCCCGGTCGGGTGCAAAATCAAAAACATAACATTCTTGTTTGATGATTTCCTCTTTATTCGGCGATTGACTATCGCGATTGGTGATGGTCCAAGGAGTTTGAACCCGGAAAGCCGCTTGAAAATATGTCTCGGGGCTTGAAGAATTGCGTAGCATGAAAATACCCGTCCAAGGTTTAACAGAAACGCCCGTTGTCAATTTTCCACATGATAAAGTAATTGTCTTGGTTTTCAGGGGGTTGTCCATTGCCTTCAATATCGGCGGCAATGCTTCCACGCCGATGCCTGCGCTCGTGCCTGCCGCTACGATGACCTCATAATCGTGATAAAATTTGTTCTGCCGTTTTTCCAACAAATTTTTCATTGCATGGCAAGATGCCACACTCGGCAAAAACCAAAAAGTATGGGTCAGCACATTGAGCAAGGGCGCATGGGAAAAAGGCAAAGGCGGCTTTTGTGCACCCATCTTCAGGTTGTCAATCGTTGTTTCTGAAAATGAGCCACGGATCAAATCCAACCATTTTTGCACTTCGTTTTCGTAGGTAAATATAGCATCATCACCCACACCATTTGCTAAAAAAAACACATTCAAATCAAACTCGTTGAACTCGCCTTTCATGGCAATTTCACGGATGGAGTCCGGCAATTGATAGGTCAGCATCACCATTCTCGGTAATGAAGCATACGGATTGGGTTCGCCCGACCAGTTCTCTTTTGCTTTTTGCTCATCCGAATACGTCCAGTTGAATATCTGTTCTTCAATAAATTCGCCCGACGCAATAGCCCTAAACGGCGTGCCCGACAAGTACAAATAAGCATGGGTCGTGATGGGCATATTGCCTTCCTCAAAATACTCGATGCCCACGCCCTCGCCCCATTCCGCCTCTTTCTTACCCTCGGCTTCAAACAGTTCTTTGGCACTTTCCCGCCACGCCCCATAATGATATTCGTCAAAGATGACACAATCCCAATTGGTACTGTGTACCAATTCATTTCTTGCTTTGATGCCGCCCGCTTCGTTTTTGCCGAGATAATCCTGAAACGAGCCAAAACATACCAACGGTTTTTTCTTGTCGGCCTGTTCAAAAGTCAATCCGTTGCGGGAAATGAACTGCCAACCTACGAAGTCCAGATGGGTTTGCAAATCTTCGTCCCAGGCACTTTGCACGGCAGGTTTGAAGGTCAAGACCAATATCTTTGTCCAGCCCATCTTTTTGGCCAACTGATAACTCGCAAAGGTTTTTCCAAAGCGCATTTTGGCGTTCCACAGAAAGTGCGGCGTTTTGTCGGGGTTTTCTTTTTTGTAACTTTTGAAATAGGCTATGGTTTTATCCACTGCTTCCAATTGTTCGGGGCGCATAGCGAAGTGGAGCGTTCGGTTTTCTTCGTTCTTTACGCCGCTTTGTATTTCCAGCAGGACGACTTGTATGTCTTTGACAGTGCACCGGAACCATTCACCTTCGGTATTAACGATGCCTTTTTTTCGCAAAAGCCGATGTACATCTGTATCGGTAAAAGCACTGCCATCATTGCGCATGGCAGATTCCTCCAAGACGATTTTATATTTCACCCGGCTTGTTTTGAGTTGCTCGGCGATACGGTCTTGCGACGTACGGCTGGTGTAACCCACTTTGAGCAAACCTTGGTGCGTGGCCACATCGGGCAGTTCGTAGGCGTATATCGTTGGATTAGCCTCGGGGCGGGGTGGAAAAAATTCGTTTCTACGCACTGTCTTTTTTCTTTTTTGAGTCTTCAATGCCCAATACTTTTTGGGCATTGAGCGGACTCACTACTTTTTTCCCCGTTTTGGATTCTAGTTCTTTCAAGGCGACTTTCGCTACGTTGCCGCCTTGCTTGGCGACTCTTTTGCTGTCTTCAAATGTTTCGGGATTGACGGACTGAGAGATGTCTTTGGTAGATGCCTCTGCCAGCATATTCAAAATCAGTTCTGTATTGGTCATATTGTCCCGGAGGTTCTCTTTCTTCAATCCTTTCAGCACTTTATATTCTTTGGTGGTGTTGCCCGACCAGGCTTTGGTGATTATATCGGTTAAAGTGGCAAAGTGCTGTCCTTCTTTCAGCCCACGGCTTTTCCATTCGTCAGTGAGTTCCTTGCGCACTTCAATGCTTTTTAGGCGTTGATTGATCCAGTTTTCGCTGTAACCCAATTGGATGTATTGCTCCAAAGCCCGGTCAATGCTCAATTCGGGGTCTTGCATTTCGTCTAACCTTTCCTTGGCTACTTGCGCCAACCACAACTTGAACGGCTCTGCTTTGGGCGAGGGAATGGATTGTATCAACCGGAACAGTTGCTCAGTGTCGGCCACATCGGTTTTGTAAAACTTGCCGTCAGAAGACTGCATTTTCAGTTGGTTACAATCTGTAACCAACTGACTCCCTTCCTTTTTAAGGCGGCTTTTTAAAACTTTCCAATAATTATTGGGATTGGGGCTTCCCGTCAAAACGGCAATCACATCCACAATAGAAATGTACCATTTTTCCTGCTCCGCATCCCAGAGGCTACGTACCTGTGTTTCTTCAAATACTTGTATGGCGTTTTGATGCTTCATCTTGTATGCGATTGAGATGCTTATGAGATTGACTTTTGAGCACGATGGGAGGATTTTATATCTCGGTTTCTTCGGGCTTGGCGCTGTCCAACGAAGGAGTCATACTTTCTATAAAGGCTATTTCTTCCTTGTTTAGACCATATTTTTTGTAAAGTTTTTCATCTGTCCATGACTCTGAAAAATCTTGTAATGGG
>JBBRDQ010000154.1:0-12431 GCA_038203695.1 Chitinophagales bacterium | reverse complement strand
CCTGCTCAAATACAGCGGTGGTGGCGAGTGGTACAACGATGTCAATTCCCTGAAAAACCTGGCCAAATTTTGCAACGATAACCTGCGCACCAATTTCGAAGCCACTGAATATGCAACGGTAGAACCGGGCAGCGCCGATATTTTTTCCTATCCGATCGTCTACGCTACCGGTCACGGCAATATGCTGTTCAGCGAGATCGAAGCCCGCAACCTGCGCGCTTACCTGGAAGGTGGCGGGTTCCTGATCCTGAACGACGACTACGGCCTGGATCCATTCGTGCGTCCGGCCATGAAAAAAGTCTTTCCGGAACTCGATTTTGTCGAGTTGCCGTTTAGTCACCCGATTTATCACCAGAAATACGAATTCAAGAACGGGATGCCTAAGATCCATGAACACGACGGTAAGCCGGCGCAGGGTTTTGGATTGCTTTACCAGGGTCGTTTGGTCTGCTTTTACGATTTTGAAACGGATCTGGGCGATGGCTGGGATGATGTGCACAACGACCCGCAGGACCTGCGCCAGAAAGCACTGCAAATGGGCGCCAATATTGTTCAGTACGTTTTTGCCCAGTAAATGTTGAAAATTGTCCTCGTTTCACCGGCCCATCCGCTGCGCGGGGGTATTGCGGCTTCGTCGGAGCGTCTGGCTTATGCGCTACAGGAGGCGGGGCATACGGTGGTGATTTACTCATTTTCACTGCAATACCCCGGTTTTATGTTTCCGGGTAAAACGCAGTACACCGATGATCCCCCGCCGGCCGGCTTGACGATCAAGACCCGGCTGAATTCAGTCAATCCCTTTAACTGGTTCATCGTTGGCCGGGCAATCGCGGCTGAGCAACCGGATGTGATCATTTGTCGGTTTTGGCTGCCGATCATGGGGCCTTGTCTGGGTACCACTTTGCGGGTGGCGCGCTGGTTTGCCAAAAAAACGCTTCGCATTACGGCCCTGGTCGATAATATTATCCCGCATGAAAAACGACCGGGCGACAGCCTGCTCGCCCGTTATTTTGTGCGCGCCTGCGACGGTTTTGTGGTCATGTCCAGAGCAGTGGGCACATCCATTCGTACCTTCGTCACCCCCGGCATGTTACAGCGGATGGGCGAAAACCTGATCCGGTACGCGCCGCATCCGATCTACGATAACTACGGTGCATTAACCGATCCGGCCACCGCGCGCCGCCAATTGAGTTTGCCGGAACATGGACCGGTCGTCCTGTTTTTCGGCTTTATCCGGGCCTATAAAGGGTTGGACCTGTTGCTGGATGCACTGGCGCAAACGCCTGATATTCATGCACTTGTGGCGGGTGAAAGTTATGAGGACTGGACCCCTTATCAGACGCTGATCGATCGGCATGGACTGCGCGAACGCGTCCATTTATACACGGATTTTATCCCTGCTGAACAGGTGCAAATATTCTTTAGTGCCGCTAACCTGGTCGTACAACCCTATAAAACCGCCACCCAAAGCGGCATCTCACAAATCGCCTATCACTTTGAGAAACCGATGCTGGTTACCAATGTGGGCGGTTTGCCGGAAATCGTACCGCATGGCGTGGCGGGGTATGTAGTCGAACCGACGGCCGAGGCTATTGCCGGAGCGATGCGCGATTTTTTTGTCAATAATCGGGAACAGGAATTTACCTTGGGCGTTCGTTCTGAAAAGCCACGTTTTGCGTGGGCGCATTTAGTGCAGGTGTTGTTGGGGGAGGAGAGTGAAAAGTGAAAATGCCGGTAGTATCGCAATCAATCATTTTTAAACATGGACAATACTATTTTAGATTACCCGGAACAAAACCCGCATGCTTTCAATTACGTACGATATGGTACTTTTTGGGAGCGATTTGCCGCCGCTTTTATCGATGGCATCATTATGCAGGTGGTGAACTACATTGTGCTTTTCGCGATTTTTGGCAGTTTGATGCTCGGCGGTATCAATGCCACCGGGATGGAAGATACTTCTTCCTTTTTAGCCAGATTTGCGTTGTATTACGCCATCATCCTTACTTTCAACTGGCTGTATTGTGCCTTATTGGAATCTTCCGAACGGCAGGCGACAGTCGGCAAAATGGCGCTGAACCTGAAGGTCACCGATATGAATGGCGACCGGATTACTTTTGGGCAGGCGACCGGCCGACATTTTGGCAAACTGCTTTCGGCGCTGATTCTGTTTATAGGCTATATTATGGTTGCATTTACGGATCGCAATCAGGGTTTGCACGATATGATGGCCGGTACGCTGGTGGTGAAGAAATTTTAGGGGCCAGGGTTTTTATCTAAAAAGACAGCCCAATCACTAAACACGGAACCGAAGAAAATATACTTTTGTAATCATTGTGTTACTAACCTGTTTCGTTCCATCTTGTTGGAGCGACGGAATAGAATATATTAACGGCGAACCTCAACTTACAACTAAACACCAACAAAGGTTACACAAAAAACTCAATGAACTGGAAGAAGCGCAACAGTATGCACTGATTGCGACAAAGGAGCAATGGTATCCATGCCTGCATAGCGGTCATGCTTTATATTATCTTCATATTGGCGAAGTTTGGAAATACGGTGTTACCACCCAAGGTGAAAGGGGGCGTTATGCCGGGCAATTCATGCTGGATAATTCGGTTTCGTACATTGTTCAATATGTCGGGACAATGAGCGAATGCTTGCAACAAGAACAAATAAAACTTTTTTCTTATCCGCTGTTGCCCGAAAATCTTGCACGACCGGAAAAAGACCGGCTGTTGCGCCCTCCACACAACCCAGTTTTCAAATAGCACTTGCATCGTTTCAATTCTGTTGCTAACTTTGACAAAAAATTCAACCCGTGGAAGTCGTAAAAATTGTTGCACAGGAAATAGCCGACAAAATCGATACACAATATGTGTCGGCACAGTTCCCACATGTTCAGAATGTCGGTATTATTTTTTTATGTACGCTTGACGATCAGGAAGAAGACGAATGGATCGACGAAAAAGGGAGGCATAATTTTATCATCCGGCTGCCTTATGATCTGGTTGAGCGCTCGAATGACGTTCGTAGTTTCATGGTGGCGATGGTGAAAGAGCGGCTGTGAGAAGTAGCCTAAAACGGGCCACGCTGGCGGAATACAAATTGCCTACAAACAAAAAATGGCTTACGAGATTTTATTCTCATAAGCCATTGATAACCAATGTGATCCCGACTGGGGTCGAACCAGTAACCGCTTGATTAGAAGTCAAGTGCTCTATCCATTGAGCTACGGGACCATTTTTATAAGTGAAAAGTGAATTGGCTGCTTGTCAGCATGCTATTTTTCTGCTTTTCAGGTAATGAACGCTGTAATTTGCAAGCCTGATTCGCCAACAACTTTTGCGCAGGGCATTATCAGCGGCAAAAGTATGAAAATTTTCCATCTTTCAACTGCTGCGTGACGTAGAAAGTTCTAGTACTACGCGTCGCCCGGATCAAAATTCAATGTTATGCAGTCCACCCCTCCTACGCCCAATGTGCAGATAGAAGACAGTTGGAAACAGGTATTGGCCGAAGAATTTGCCCAGCCTTACTTTGCGGCGATCCGGGCATTTCTGGTCAGCGAAAAGGAGGCCGGAAAAATTATTTACCCACCTGGCGGGTTGATTTTCAAGGCGTTCAATACAACGACTTTTGCTGCGGTGAAGGTGGTTATTCTCGGCCAGGATCCGTATCACAATAAAGGAGAAGCGATGGGGTTGTCGTTTTCGGTACCGCAAGGGGTGCGGGTGCCGCCTTCTCTGGTGAATATTTACAAAGAAATTAAAAGTGATCTGGGTAGTACGCCACCACCCCACGGCGATCTTACCCATTGGGCCGATCAGGGTGTATTGCTGTTAAATGCCATCCTGACGGTAGAGGCCAACAAACCTGCCTCGCACCAGAAGATCGGCTGGCAAGCCTTTACCGATGCGGTAATCCGGCATATATCCAGCGAAAAAACCGGTATTGTTTTTCTGCTGTGGGGCAAATTTGCCCAAAGTAAAAAAGCCCTGATCGATACGACCAAACATTTCGTCCTCGAAGCGGCGCACCCTTCTCCACTGGCCGGAAATGCTTTTCAGGGCTGCCGCCATTTTTCAAAAACCAACGAACTGCTGGTGCAGCAGGGCAAGACACCGATTATCTGGGGAGAAGGATGAAGCAGTTAGCATGAATAGTGAAGCATGGGCCCGGTGTTTGTCGCCTACTGGCTTAACTTTTATAGTTTGTTGAAAAATGCAGCCAATAAAACGACCTTTACCGTTCCTAACTGAATCTGACGATTATGCAATCTAAACAATACACGCTGCTCTGCTTATTTTTTGCCCTTGCAACGACCATTTTTGCCCAACAACTTGGCAATTACGATGGAAGTTGCGGTACAATCGGCAAAACGCCCTGGATGCAACAGTACCAGCAACACCGTTCGACGGCCGTGCAATCACGCGATGTCGATACGGCGATGCTCTACGTTCCGGTCACCTTTCAGATCACTGGCAAGGATAGTGGAAGCGGATATTTTTTGCTGGAGCGGGCCATTCAGCGTTTGTGCGAAATGAACGACCAGTATAAGGACGCGTATATTCATTTTTACCTGATGCCAGGCGATCCGGTGCGGTACCTCAATAATTCGGCCTGGCACAACCACCCGACATTCTCCGGTGGTGCTGAACTGATCGATAACAACCGGATACCTGGCCGGCTGAATGCCTTTATCGTGGCGAATCCGGCCGGCAACTGCGGGTATGCCTGGAAAGATGCGATCGTGCTGGGAAGTAATTGTTCGGCTTCCGGCAACAGTACCTGGGCCCATGAAGCCGGTCACCACCTGTCTTTGCCACACCCGTTTTTGGGCTGGGAAGGCATTACATGGAACTATGCAGCGCCGGCGCCTGAGACGGTCGGCAACGAAGTAGTAGAGCGCACCGACAGTTCCAACTGCAACTACGCCGGCGACGGTTTCTGCGATACACCCCCCGATTATTTGAATTACCGCTGGTCGTGCAATGGCGATAAAAAGAGTTTTGTCATCCAGACCGACCCGGATAGCAGCACCTTTCAATCTGATGCTACGCTGATTATGGGTTATTCGCTGGACGAATGTGCGGCGCGTTTTACGCCGGAACAAATTGTGGCGATGCGGGCCAACTTGCGCGACGAACACCTGGTATATACCCAGCAGGCTACCCAGCCGGGCGTGCTGATCGATGATGCTGCAACGGTACAACTGAACAGCCCGATCGACTCACAACTGGTTCATTTTCAGAATTTTGATGTAAGTTGGGAGCCGCTGCCAAATGCATCGTTTTATACGGTCGTCATTTCGTTCCAACCCGATATGAGTCCGGTTATTTTTACCCAGACCCTTTACAATACTACCCATCTGACCGTTAACGGTGGCATTCCGAATAACCGCCTGATGTACTGGCAGGTCCGGGCTTACAGCGAATGGGACTTGTGCAATCCAAATACAAATCTGCCGGTCGGGGTGTTTAAAACCAAAAACCTGACCGCTACCAATGAACTCGAACAAATCCTGGTGGCAGAGCTCAGCCCAAATCCGGTAAATGAAGGTACGCCCGCCCGGTTCAACATCGTTACGGATGAAAAAATGGATGCTGTCCTGCGCGTGACGGATGCTAGGGGGCGCATTTGCCAATCGCAGCAGGTCCGCATTGCCGCTGGTGATAATTTTCTGGAAATCCCGACCGATGGTCTGAGTGCCGGTATGTACTTCGTTGCCCTGCAAAATGAAAAAGGCCAGGTTACCAAGCGCTTAGTAGTGATGCAGCGTTGAGCGCTGTGTACATGTTCTACCCTTCCAAATTGCGACAAGCATGGGTGTGATCCAACGGCAAAGTCTGAAACATTCGATTGTCAATTTTGCCGGGCTACTTATTGGCATCACGAGTACCTTGTTTTTATACCCGCACCTGCTGCAGGTATATGGTTTGATTACGTATTTGCTGAGTCTGGTACTGATCGGATTGCCTTTGTTATCATTCGGGGCAACGATGCTGTCCGTACGCTTTTTCCCTTATTTTGAAGATAAAACCAACGGGAATAACGGCTTTTTAGGCGTTTTGCTCTTGCTGGCGGCGAGCGGATGCACCCTGGTCGGGGTACTGCTGTTCCTGGGCTGGCCGTGGGTGCTGGATTTTTACCGACAGAAAGACGTGTTACAACAACAGTATTTCTGGGTGGCTATTCCGATGGGATTTTTGTACGTTTTCAATGTGGTATTGTCCGTCTATTCGGCTAATTTCAAACGCATTGTAGTGCCATCGATCCTGCTGGATTTTTCCCAGAAATTGATGCTGCCGTCTGTGATCTTCGCGGTATGGCAGGGATGGATCGGTCTTCCAACCGCCTTGTTTTGCCTGGTACTACACTCGTTTTTCGTCCAGATTGGGCTACTTGCTTATTTGCGCTGGTTAGGACAACTGCATGTACGGCCGAATTGGGCGCACATTACCCCGGAATTGCGGCGCGATATGCTGCGGTTTGCCTTGTTCGGCTCTTTGGGCGGGTTTGCGCTGGTATTGGCCTACAATGCCCAGGTGTTTTTTGTAGGGTCGCTTATCTCCTTAAAATCTTCAGCCGTTTATACCATTGCCGTAAGTATTGCCGCCGTATTCGATATTCCGATCAAGGCGATCTATACGGTAAGCACCTCTTTTGTATCAAAATACCTGGCAGCGGAAAATTACCGGGAGCTGGGTGATCTGTACCAAAAGGGTTCGATCAATCTACTCATCGGTGGTTTATTCCTGCTGGGCGGCGTGTGGATGTCGGTGGATCAACTGTATGCACTGACCCCCAACAGCGCAGAAGTGGGGGAAGGCAAATATGTATTGTTATTCCTGGGGCTTGCCAAACTAGTAGAAATGAGTACCGGACTGAACAACTACATCATTTATTATTCCCGATACTATTACTATTCGCTGGTGTCGCAGGCGTGTCTGGCGGTGGCGAGTATAAGTTTTACCGCCTGGCTCGTGCCGCAATTCGGTTTTGTCGGCGCTGCCATAGCGGTCTTGCTGGCAGTCAGTTGTTATAATATGGTCAATCTGCGGCTGGTGTGGTTAAAGTTTGGGATTCAACCCTTTACGAGCCGGACACCGCTGGCGATTGGCCTGGCGATTGCCGTGTTCAGTGTGGTATGGTGGATTCCTTTGACCGGTTTTCCTTTGCTGGATATCGCGATCCGTTCGGGTTTATACGCCCTTGTTTTCAGTGCACTGGTATTGCGCCTGGGCCTTTCGCCGGACCTCAACGAGATGGTAGGTAAATACCTGAAACGGTAAACGATTGACTTATTGCTGCGATAAAAGCACCACCAGCGTCGTTTTTTCCGGGCTCACAATCCGGTCGATGCGCACAAAGATGCCCGGTTCCAGTTCGCGGTCTTCGCCCAGCCGCATTTCAGCGCGGCGCTGCTCGATCACATCGGCCCAGGCTTTCAGTGGCGCTTGTTTTTCCGATAACGCGCTCAGGTATACCAACTGGCGCGTGGCTTCTTTTGTCCAGGCCGAGTCGGGTGTTGTGGTAAAATTTCCGGGTACCGTAAAGCGAAATTCCTGCCGGGTCTGATCGCACACCTGCTGGTTTATTTCCACCAGCACGTCGCGGTCCAGCATAATGCTTTCCAGCGATTCATTGCCCTGCTGCTCGAAGTTGTAGGCTTTGATATGCGGCAAATTGGCCTCAAACATGGGGGACGGTTTGTATTTGCACTTCTTTTCCGTCTGACAGGCTGCAGAAATCAGGAGGACCAAAAGCGAAGTAGCGAAAAGGAACTTGTACATGGATGAAGTTTTAGACGCACAAAAGTAAGTAGTTTTGTGCTGTATATTCCAGCACCATTACTAACATATAACCCGGTTGATGTCCTTACTGATTCGCAATATCCACACCCTCGTGCAGGCTACCCACACTGCGCCGGAATTATCCCGCGGCGCGGCCATGGCGCAATTGCCCCAGTTGCACCATGCCTGGTTATTACTGGAAGATACGAAAATCGCCGCCTTCGGTACCATGGACAGTTGTCCGGAGCGTGCCGATACCGTGCTGGATGCTACCGGCCGTTTTGTCTTTCCATCCTGGTGCGACTCCCATACCCATATCGTATTCGCCGCCAGCCGGGAAGAAGAGTTTGTCGACCGGATTCGCGGACTGACGTATGAACAGATCGCGGAACGCGGCGGTGGTATCCTCAATTCAGCCCGGCGCATGCAGGATGCGACCGAGGATGCTTTGTTTGCAGGGGCGTGGGGGCGTTTGCAGGAAGTGATCGGTTACGGCACCGGCGCAATAGAAATCAAAAGCGGTTATGGTCTGACGGTGGAAAGCGAAATGAAAATGCTGCGCGTGATCCGGCGGTTGCGCGAAGTAAGCCCCATTCCGATCCGGGCCACCTTTCTGGGCGCGCATGCCATTCCCGCGATCTATAAAAACGACCGAAACGCTTATATTGACTTGATTATCCATGAAATGTTGCCCCGGGTGGCGGCAGAAAATCTGGCGGATTACTGCGATGTTTTTTGTGATCGCGGTTTTTATACCGTTCCGGAAACGGCGCGTATCCTGGAGGCCGCCTGGAAATACGGGCTGAAACCTAAAATTCACGCCAACGAACTCGACTACTCCGGCGGCGTGCAAGTGGGTGTGGCCAACCGGGCCATCTCCGTGGATCACCTGGAATATACGGGAGAAGCCGAGATAAATGCCCTGCTCGATAGTGCAACCCTGCCGACTCTCTTACCTTCCTGTGCATTTTTCTTGGGCATACCGTATGCGCCGGCGCGAAAAATGATCGATGCCGGACTTCCGGTCGTACTGGCCAGCGATTACAATCCGGGCAGCACCCCGGCCGGTCGCATGTCGTTCGTAGTGGCAGTGGCCTGTATAAAAATGAAGATGTTGCCCGAAGAAGCCATTCAGGCCGCCACTTTAAACGGCGCGTATGCCCTGGAGTGGGCCGATCAGTACGGTAGCATTACACCGGGGAAAGTGGCTAATGTGTTCATTACCAAGCCAATGCCTTCGCTGGCCTTTCTGCCGTATTCATTTGCGCACGATCTGGTGGACACTGTTATCCTCGCCGGAAAAGTCTGGCGACAATAAACAGGGTAGGGCAGACGTTCTTTCGCGGTTTTGTTAATTCAAGGCTTTTTACAAACATTTGTATTACCATGATATGTCAAAACAGCGGTTTTTGTCTAATTTTGCGCCCGTTGTTCGGTGAAGCCCCATTTTTTTCACGCTAAATGTTAAAACGACCCGATCGAACAGCATCCGGCAGTAATGTCGTATCTATTATGTACTGTACGTTTCAATCCCGTTTTGAACATATCCTGCAACCAGTTCTAAATCTTTCACACGCATGCGCAAACTTCTAATCCTAATAGTGGCCGTCTTCTGTAGTGCGGCTACTTTGTACGCCCAAGTTCCCCGGAACATCTCATCAGACAAGCCAATAAAACCAAAATTCACCCCGCATAACCCCGATCTGTTGTGCAACTTCGCCGGTACTTTCACGCTGGGCATTTTTACCGGCCAAAGTAACGATACCGATCTCACCCCTCCTTCCGACACCATTTACCTGTGTCAAGGCGACCGTATCCAAATCAACCACAATGGCGACTCCGATTTGAGCGGCGACCCGCAACCGGCCACCCCGCCCGGTATCGGCTGGGTTTTTTACGATTGTCCGCCAACCATTGCCGGCGATGCTCTGGCAAGTATTATAGCGGATCCATGCGTAATTAACACACCACCCGCTACCAACGGTATATGGGTCGCAACCGACCAACCAAGCGGCAGCATACAATTTGTGAACGATGGGACCCTGCAAACCTTTTTTAACGCTGGAAACCCGATCTTGATCCACTTTGCACCCATTACCCTGGATGACTTTGCAGCGCAGGGGTTTGAAAACGGCGGTAACTGTGTGAATGTAAATACGGCAGTTGAGTTTAAAGTAGTCTATTTGAATGAAATTGAGCCATTAGGTCTGTTGACCAACGTAGATAACGACGATTGCCAGGGCCGTTTTTCGATTGCCGGCGGTTATCCTGAATTTCAGGCGGGCGCTACCTACGATATTCGCATTAGTTTGGTCGGCAATCCAAGTATAAAAGGCTTGATCCACACGGCAAAAAACAAACTTTTCCACAATTCGGTCGTCTATTTTTCCGTGCCGCAGTCTGGTACTTATGAAATCGTGGTAGAAGATGGCAAGAGTTGCGGCCTGATTTTTCAGGTCGATATGAATGCCTGTAACCCGGCCGATAACGTAGTATTTGATCTTCCGGAAGCAGTCGTGCCACCCAACGATACAGTGTGTATCCCGCTGACCGTACAGAACCTGGATGCTGCCGGGGTAAACTTCTCGGTTTCCTGGGACCCAACGGTCGTAAACTTGACCGAAATAAACAACTACAATCCGGCCCTGGGAGCCAACCCAACTCAGACCGTCACCAACAATTTTGGACAGGTTTCGCAGGGTCAGCTCGGCGTAGTAATATTTCAAACTTCCGGCGCACCGATCACGCTGGTGAATGGCGATACGCTTTTCAGCCTGTGCTTTCAGGCAGTCGGTCAGTTGAATGCCTGTTCGCCGCTTTTGATCACCAATGACCCGACTGCTATTCAGGTGGAAGACGCGACGGGCTTGTACAACGCCGTAACGGCTGATACCGGTAATATCTGTGTTAACTTCCTCCCGCTGTCGATCATCGCGGATACGGTTTCGATAAACTGTGCCGATACGGCCTCCATTAAAGTGACTGCTTCGGGTGGTATCGCTCCCTATGAAGTCTTGTTTCAAAAACTTCCGGCCGGTCCGATTCCTTCTTTTGTAATTGCCACGGACGGCGGTATGTTTACCAGGACCGGTTTGACCAATGGTGTCTATTCGGTATGTGTGACAGACGAGGGCGGTATTGGTACCCAAACGCGATGTGATACTGTAACGATTGATATACAAACGATTGGCGCTTCGCTCGATCTTACCCAAATGCCGAAGTGCAGCGGGGATTTGAACGGGATCGTCACCGCCAATGTTTTTGAAGGCTCCACCGCAGTGAATCCGCCCACCGGATATACCTTTGCCTGGTCGCCATCGGGTATTCCACCGGTAACCGGACCGGTCCGCAGCGGCGTAGGTGCCGGTGCATACGGTGTGACCATTACCTCGCCAACGGGGTGTGTCGCTACGGCATCCGGGACGCTGGGGCAGCCTACGGTGGTCAGTCGACTCACCGTTACCACGACGCCGGCGACTTGTACCGGCGTAGAAGACGGCTCCATTTCCTATTCGGCAAAGGGCGGTACGCCTTTTCCAACGGCCGGTAATGAATACCAGTACACCTGGTCTTACCTGGCACCAGGCAGTACAACGCCCATACCGCAAGGTTCTTCCACCACCAATCCAAACGTACTTTCCAGCAAAGCAGGCGGTAAATATTATGTAACCGTGAGCGATGCTAACGGTTGCGCGCATATAGACAGCGTAACCATTGTCAATACCCGTACGATGGACGTGCAGGGCACGGCGATTACCGATACGAAATGCCTCGGCACCTTAGACGGCGCGATCGATATCAGTGTGGTCGTAACGCCGCCTTTTGCAGTGCCAAACTTTACCTATACCTGGTCGCCTACCGGTGGCACCGAAACCAATAACAGTACGACGGCTACGTACTCGGATCTGGCCGCCGGCACCTACCTGGTTTCCGTAGTGGATATTACCACCGGCTGTAGCGATTCGGCCAGTTTTGTGGTAAATGCACCCAATAACCCGATCAAATTGAACGGCGGTGAAGTGGATCCTACCTGTACCGGGGTGACCAATGGTTCTATTTCGCTGTCCGCCATGGGCGGTACCGGATTTCCGAATTATATCTACACCTGGGAAAGTGCCAGTGGCGCTACATTGCCAAATGGTCCAAACCAGAATGGTCTGTCCGCCGGCACTTATACGGCGACGGCTACCGACGCCAATGGCTGTCAGGATTCTTTGACCTTTACCCTGGAACTCCCGCCTGCGCCGGTTATTACGCAAATTGACTCTACTTCTGTCGCTTGTGGCAGCGATGGCTGTCTGACCGCGACGGCTACTGCCGCTACCACCACGACCTTTACCTGGACTACACTGGGTGGCGCTCCGGTTGGGACGACGGCACAAGTTTGTGACCTGAGCGGCGGAACTTATATTGTTAAGGTATCCGATGTGCTGAGCTGTATGACCAGCGATACGATTTTCCTGGATACGCTGAAAAACCCGCTGCGCATTGCGAATACTACGCTGATCAATCCTACTTGTGCGGGTGGAACCGACGGCAGCATTGCCATCGGCGTAGTCGGCGGCCAACCTAACTATATTATTACCTGGACGCCCGGCGGTGGTACCGGACAGATTCTTACGGGTCTTTCGG
>JBBRDQ010000153.1:0-12434 GCA_038203695.1 Chitinophagales bacterium | reverse complement strand
GTTTTGCGGCCTTAGAAAAACCCCCATTTTGCTGCCTCAGCGGCGGATGAAGCAAAAAACTGTTTGAGCCTACCGAATCACCAAGGGCCAACGGCCCGCACAGACGCTACGGCGAGTTTTTTTTGCGCCGCCGGTGAGGTGAGCAAAATGGTTGGGTTTTTCGAAAGCCAGGTCTTTTTGGTTACTTTTTGGACGCAAAAAGTAACAAACGCCCTGCGAAATGCTCGATTTTGCACTTCTACCCATCATACTAATACTAACCACCATAGTAAGTTTACTGTACGATTTGAATAGCCTTAATATCGTAACACTCGTATGGCTTCCTACTTTTTGCCATGCCGCAAAAAGTACCAAAAAAGTCAAGCCTATATGCAAATCCAACGGTTTTTCCACACTTTACGGCGGCGCAAAACCAAACTCGCCCCTCCTGCGTCGGGACTCAAACATGGTTTTGCTTCATCCGCCTCCAAGCGCGCAAAACCAGGATTTGCATAAGGCCGCACCCTAACCCAAACTAAGATTTAGAAGCCCTCCTCGATCTGCTCCAAAACACCTGAATATTCTATTCCCCTTCGATTGGGCAAGTGTCCTGCGGCCTTAGAAAAACCCCCATTTTGCTGCCTCAGCGGCGGATGAAGCAAAAAACTGTTTGAGCCTAGCGAATCACCAAGGGCCAACGGCCCGCACAGACGCTGCGGCGAGTTTTTTTTGCGCCGCCGGTGAGGTGAGCAAAATGGTTGGGTTTTTCGAAAGCCAAGTCTTTTTGGTTACTTTTTGGACGCAAAAAGTAACAAATCTCAAAAGCAACCCCCAATTTTGCACTTCTACCCATCATCCTGATACTAACCACCATCGTAAGTTTACTGTGCGATTTAGATAGCCTTAAGATCGTAACACTCGTATGGCTTCGTACCTTTTGCCTTGCCGCAAAAAGTACCAAAAAAGTCAAGGCTATACGCAAATCCAACGGTTTTGCCACACTTTACGGCGGCGCAAAACCAAACTTGCCCCTCCTGCGTCGGGACTCAAACATGGTTTTGCTTCATCCGCCTCCAAGCGCGCAAAACCGGGATTTGCATAAGGCCGCACCCTAACCCAAACCAAGATGTGGTTGACACTACATGCGAATATTGGGTTGGAATTAGGAAGTAGTTGACAATCAGTGGCTTAGCGACGGGGCACCTTAAAGTCACCCCCGTCACTAGCCCTGGCAATCAAGCAGTTATCTTAACCCAATATTCACATAATTCGTAATTTTTAATTCGCAGTTGAATTTCTTTTCACATCCGAAGGCGCCGTATGAAACGTCTTGGAAAAGAGCCGCGAAAAGTGCGACGGATCCTTAAATCCAACCTGAAAACAAACTTCCTTTACATTTTGGTCAGGATTTTCAGATAAAATTTCAAAGGCTCTTTGCAGTCGGTAGCGTCGCAATAGCTGCATAGCAGACTGGTCGGACAATGCGACGAGTTTACGCTGCAATTGCGATTTACTCATTTCAATATCACGGCATAACTGCGGCAGATCGTAGGCTTCGTCGGTGTATTTTTTTGCAAAAATGGCATATATCTTCAACATGAAAGCGTCGGTATACTGAAGCGTTTCGGCCGCTTCTTCCGGATGTTTGCCTGCTTCCTGATTGATTGTGCCAGTTTGCGTAGTCAGTCCGGCGTATCGTTCGCGCCAGCGGTATTGCAAATGGTGCAGGTTTTTGAGGGTTAATATTAATTCCTGGGCATCAAAAGGTTTGGCGATGTAGGCATTTGCCCCATACTGCTGTCCGGTCAACCGATCCGCTAATTCGGAGCGGGCGCTTAAAATAACAATCGGTATATGGCTGGTAAGTTCGTGGCTTTTGATCTGATGGGTGAGCTCGTAACCGTCCATGCCCGGCATCATTACATCGGTCAGAATAAGATCGGGGATGATTTCAAGCGCTTTTTCATAACCGGCCAGTCCGTCAGCCGCCAATTCTATAGTGAAATAGGCGTGCAACGAAGCGGCTACAAACTTGGAGATAAACGGATTGTCTTCCACGATAAGCAATAACGGTAACGCTTCTTGTGGTAGTTCGTCGGTAGTTGGCGGGTGATAAGCGGTCACCTCCGGTGCAGGGTCAAGGTTCGTTATTTCCAGCGGCGCGCCCTGCCGAGTAATAGGGAGCGAAATGGTAAAAAGTGTGCCGTTGTCGCGCTGACTGCTCACGCAGATCGTCCCGCCAAAAAGTTGGACCAAATCCTTGACAAAGGTCAACCCAATGCCGAAGTGCTGTTGTTGCTGGGCAGCCTGCGAAGCCCCCTGGTAATAGCGGGTAAAAATATGCGGCAGATCTTCCGCAGCAATACCCTCTCCCGTATCCATTATCTCTAGCATGACCCGATCTTGTCCGTCAGCATAGATGGAAACGGCGATAAATTCCCCGGACGGCGTATATCGAACGGCATTGTTGAGCAAGTTGCTGACAATATATTTAAGGCGCTGCGGATCGAAATCCATGACTAAGTCCGGCAGTTCCGTATGAAAATCGAGTTGGATATTTTTGAACGTTGCCAACGGCCGCAAGGACTCAACGAGATAGCGCATATAGTCGCTGAAATTTCCATTGCGCCAGTTTGGGTGGACATCTTCGTTGTCGAACTTGGTAATATCGACGATTTGATCCACCATTTCCAGCATACTTTGCCCTTGTTGCAGGATCGCGCCGGCATTTATATGTACGCCTTGCAGGTTTTGTTCCGCGAGCAACCGCTTGGCCTGGCCCAGAATAATCGTCAGCGGCGTTTTGAATTCATGCGAGATCGAACCAAAAAACCGGTTTTTGAAATCATCCAGCGATTTCAACCGCTCCATTTCCTTGCGGCTCATATTTTCCGCATGTTTTAATTGAAAATTCCGCCGCTCATACCGGACATAACCGTACAACAGCAACAGCAACAGTCCAAGATAAGTGAACCACGCAGCCCAACTGCGATACCAGGGTGGCAAAACCGTTACATACAACCGGGTCGTCGGCGCATCGTCCCAACTACCATTGGCATTGATGCTCTGCAATTCAAGGGTGTACTGCCCGGGAGGAATCAACGCAAAATTGGCCGTCCGCTGGAGCCCGGCGTGTATCCAGTGTCTGTCGAGACCCAGCATACGATAGCGGAATTGCGCCGAGGCCGGATCGCCGGTCTGCAACGCCGCAAATTCGACGGCCACGCTGTTTTTCTCGTATGGCACGCGTAGAACCAGTTCGTTTTGCGCATTTACGGTTAAATATGGGTTGTCGAGCGACGGATTTACCACTGCACTGTTTATTTTTAATTCCGTAACGGCTACGACACACGATTGGTCTGCCGGCTGATCGGCCAGCGGATGGACGATAAATAACCCGTTTATACTCCCGAATGCAAGGTCGCCTGACGGCATCTGGAGAAAAGCATCCGTGTTGAACTCGGTGTTCAGTATTGGATCTTCGTGGGTGAAATTATAAAAGGTGCGGTTCTTTGGATTGAAACGCGAGAGTCCGCGATTGGTACTCAGCCACAGGTACCCAAAAGCGTCGGGCAGGATACCGTACACTACATTGTCGACCAGCCCGTCTTTCTCCGTAAGTATTTTGAACGTGTCCTTGGCGCTGTCAAAACAATGCAATCCACCGCCATACGTACCGATCCAGATCAGCTGCGGGTTATTCGGATCGGGGTACAGGCTTATGACCCGTTCGTTTTTAAACAGCGCACCTTTGCTGGTATGGTTATGCCACACATCAAAGACCGGAGTTGCTTCAGGATTTCTTATGCGGACTAACCCGTGATTGCACCCGAGCCAGAGTGTACCACTGCTATCCTTGACCAGACAATTCGTTCGTAACCCTTCGCGGATTTGTTCGGGGAAAAACTGATCAAATTGCCAGTATACGGTCTGATTAGTATGGGGGTCGATCCGCAATATCTGACCTCCCGTAGCCGAAACCCAGATATTACCACTGCGGTCTTCCAGTATCTGGACCGGCCTGTATTCGATAAATTCCAAATCAAGGGGGATGGTCGTCCACTGCCCGTTGCGATGTTCTTTTTTTAAGATAAAAAGACGTCCTTTCTGACTATTTGGCAGCCACCAATCCCCGGAACGGGTAATGCAAAGGTTATAC
Organism: Chitinophagales bacterium; assembly: GCA_038203695.1. GTDB lineage: Bacteria > Bacteroidota > Bacteroidia > Chitinophagales > Saprospiraceae > M3007. Next base: position 8,296 of record JBBRDQ010000153.1, on the reverse strand, counting down.
ATCTGGTTGACTTCGGTACATGCTGCTGCCCACGGTGCCGCTTCAAATTTATTGGTCTGCAGGTTGAGTACCTTTTTGGGAAAGTCGCGGCCTGGCCACACCCGCCCATCCGGCAGGAACGAGAAGTTATAAAAACTTCGCTTTGGCACATAATGCCGGAATTCAATTTTTTTCGACCGCAACGTTCTCATCCCATATCCGTTAGTTCCCATCCAAAAATTGCCCTTCCGGTCTACAATACCTTTACATGATATAGGCTGATCTAAAGTAATGAATGGTTTGAATCGTGGCAACCCGGCCTGATCGCCCCTGGCAAGTCCTCGCGGTGCGACTGAAAGGGTGTCGAATTGATATAATATCGAATCACCCGTGGCGTACAGCAAGGGCATTTGTCCGGATAATTGGATGAATTGAGCCAATGTATTTATCCTTTGTGCCGGTACAGGTACCTCCGGTATGCGAAAGATAAAACCACCATGCTTGTCGTAGTGCAGCAGGCCGTAATTCCCCAGGCGTTGGTAATCGAGTGCCTGTATGCCAACCCGTTCCATGTGTAAAGTGGCCGGATTGATCTTGCACAATTGACCGACTCGATCGATCGCGGCGATTTCGGCAGTATTGCTGTACAGCAATTGGAATGAACCCTGTAAACCGGGTGCTACGATGATAGGTCGTATCGTAAAAGCGTCCACCGAAACCCGATTTTCGCGCATTAAACGGGGCAAATCGGGCACCGCCGTCACCACGTACATATTGCCCGGATCATTATTAGTCTCACCGGCCTTCCGGTCACTGATCCAAATCCGGCCGTCTTTAATTTGCATGCTTAGAATGTCTACGTAGGGGAATGCCGGATCGATGGCCGCCAGCTGAATAAACCGCTCGGTATACGGGTCCATCACCACCACCCCCAGATCGGTGCCCATCCAAAGTAGTCCGTTCGTATCCTCTGCCATACAATAAATGAAGTTGGTCATGAGTGACCAGGGATTGGTATTATCGGGTGTAAAGCGCTTGACTTGATACCCGTCATACCGGTTAAGCCCGTTGAAGGTACTCGCCCAGATAAACCCGCGACTGTCTTCCAGCATCGACATGACAAAACCCTGCGAAAGTCCGTCTGCCACCGTAATAGATTCTACCCGATAGTTGTTTTGGGCGTGTCCGGTCACACACCAAAGCAGGGCAATAAAGCAGAGCGGAAACTTTCTCATGTGAGTTAGGGGGCTGGCAATACGATGCGACAAAACTATTGTGTTTGACCCGGAATTGGTAATGTTGGGTCAAAGTAAAGGTGCCAGCCCGTATAAAACCTCAATTATGAATGTGCCTGGGTAATTTTATCATGTATTTGGGTAAAACAGTCACGCTGCCCAAAAACCAATGTACCCACCTTTGCCACGTGCATCCTAGGTATGTTATTACATGCTGCACGGTGCATTGTCACGTTGTCTGCCGTACCGGTTTTAAGCGTGAAACTGGTTACAGATAACGATTATTAACTTGTCACATCAGTAAATCGGTACGCCCCGGGGGGGGATTTTTTTTCTGAACGCAGAAAGAAAACGGGCCTTTTTCAAACTGATTTTTAATCCGGATACTTCAATAAACAATAAACAAACACTGCTTTTTTTCTTCCTGGAAATTTTTTATGCCAGGCTCGCCGCCGAGCTCATTGCTGTACTTGAAAAATACAGCAATGATCCTTTCTGTGGACGTTTACTTGCTTACGTCCCTGCGTTGCCCCTTCCATTTCGTCACATCGCCTCCTAAAATCTGGTATCCGGGATAAAACCCCGGCTAAACTCGTGTTGTATCCGGCCCAAATCCACGCCGCATTTGCCATTTAATGGCATGGCGCATAAAAATAAACCGTTCCGCAAACCCCGGACCGCAATTTGCAGTTAGCGTAGCAGTAGAAAGCCGTAATTTTGACCTTTTAAAGGAAAGCCGCCAATTCCAGCGCTTACTTTTGTCTATATTACAATTTCTCCACCACCTTAACTGAATTATATGTTCGTTAAACAAAAAAGTCTTTTCCTCCTGTTGTTTTTCGCCGTTGGTAAACTGGCTGCACAGCAGGAACTTATGCTCCAGACCTTGCCCGATCTATGGCCCGGGACGGTAGTCAATCCGGCGTTTTTTCCCAAAGATAAAAAAATCGTCATCGGATTACCCGGGTATGCCCTCGACGGCGCACATTCCGGCGACATCACGTATAAGGACCTTTTTGTCAAAAACGGCGCTAAAACGACGATCGATTTTGGCAATGTCATCAATAAACTGGACCCGGAGAACGAAGCATTTTTTGATCAGCGCATCGAGACCCTGTCGCTGGGATTGCGCCTGGGCAACTGGTCCGTACAAGCCAGCCATGCCAATCGCCTGAATGGCCTGGTAATCTATCCAAAAAGCCTGGCCGAAATACTCTGGAACGGCAACGCGCCCTACATCGGCCAAACGGTGGACCTCGGACTGCGCGCCAATATTTCCGACTGGAATGAATGGAGCATCGGACTGGCCCGTCATTTCAACAAAGTAAGCGTCGGGGTGCGTTTTAAGTACCTGACCGGCGTCAGTTCGCTGGTGACCGACGATACGAAACATAAAGCAACCGTATACACCAATCCCGATATTTACCAGTTGCAACTGGAAACGGACTATTCGTTCAATTCTTCAGCGCTTATCAATGCCATCGACACGTCCGACCTGGGTTTCAACCTGGACCTCGGCAGCCTCAAAGGCAAGGCATTTTCGAAAAATACCGGCAGCGCCTTCGATTTTGGTCTCAACTGGCAGGTGACCAAAAAACTTGCCCTCAACTTCAGCGTACTGGACTGGGGCGGCAAGATCAACTGGAAGGAAAATGCCAACAATTTTCGCAGCAACGGCAGTTACACCTACAACGGCGTGATCTTTCCCGGCTCCGATATTATCAACGGCAGCGATAGCCTGAGTTTCGATCAGAAACTGGACACCCTCAACGACATTTTCCAGTTCAAAAAAACGGCCGCTAATTTTACCACCGAAACACCGCAGCGTTTGTACGCGGGCGGCACCTTTCAGGTTACCGAAAAATGGCAACTCGGCCTGAGCGTTTTTGCGCAAAACACCAACAACAAACGCCGCAGTGGGGTAGGGGTGAGTGCGCGCTGGCAGCCGGTACGCTGGGTGTCGCTCGGCGCTATGTACAGTGTGAACAATCGCTCGGCGGCAAATATCGGGATGCACGTAGCCTTCACGCCCGGACCGGTACAGCTCTATTTCCTGACCGATAACCTGGTCGGCGCATTTACGATCAAGAGTTCGCCGGCCGTGAATTTGCGGGCCGGTCTGGCCCTGGCCTTTTAACGAAGCCCAATATTCACATTTGTTTATAGTCAATACGAATATTGGGTTTCGATTAGAAAACAGTTGACAATCAATCAATTAGTGATGGGGCGACTTGAAGTCACCCCGTCACTAGTCTTGGCAATCAAGCATTTATCTTAACCCAATATTCGCATAATCAATATAATGGCGCTACTTCGACTCTTTTATCTCGCGCTGCTTACCGGCTTCCTCGCCCTCCCGGCGCTCCACGGCCAGGTCATTTACAAAGGCGGACAAACCCTCATCACCGGCACCTGGCAAGGCAACGGCACCCTGGTCGAGACATCGGCCAATCAGCCGTATGAAGGCAGCCAGCACTACGGATTCACCTACAATATTACCAATTACTGGGCTGGCTACGGCTTGAACCTGGATAACTGGTACACGGGTGCCGGTGTCAATTTTTCCGGTTATTCCCACTTGCGCCTCGCTTACCGCGGACTGAGCGGTGACCATACAGTATCCGTCCGATTGCGGCAGGGGCAGAATACGTACGGACCCGATTATCAGATCGGCGGCGCGACCGGCACCTACCAGGTCATCGACATTCCGCTGACGGCACTGACGGGTGCCAGCGGCATCAATCTCAGCGCCATTTCCGAAATAGATATCAGTGTAACGGCCCCCACCGGCACCGGCAACGGCGCGGTATATGTGGACGCCCTGGAACTGGTGAATCTCGCGCCACCTCCTGCTTCGGTCGCCTGGCCGCGCGCGAATGCCATGGGTCTGGGGCTGAACCTCGCCAACTGGCTGGAGGCCTACTGGCTGATGCCCTACAATGCCTATCCTGAAACCAACCGCTATACGCGCGCCGATATGGTTTTCTTCAAAAACGCCGGTTTCAACACTATCCGCATGCCGGTTACGTTCGAACGGCTCGCGCTTACCACTCCGCCCTACACGCTGAATGTAAATCAGCCGGCGTTTGTTATCATCGATACGGTCATCGCCTGGGCCAATGACCTGAATATGAAACTCATCATCGACAACCACCACGGCTACGAACTGACCAACAGCAATTACCAGGCGCAAATCCCGCGTTTACAAGCGATTTGGCAACAAATTATGGCTAAATACGGCGGATTAAACCCGGAAAAAGTATTTTTTGAACTCTACAACGAACCGACCAATACCATCTCCAACGCCAATTTCAGAACCGTCGCGGAGGCTGTTATCACCACCATCCGCGCTACCAGCACCACGCACACCCTGATCGTCGGTGGAAACGGCTGGAACGGTGCCGATGGCTTGACCGGGCTGACGCCGTACTACGACGCCAATATTATCTATACGTTCCACAACTACGATCCGTACTTTTTTACCCACCAGGGACTGTCGTTTACCGGTTTGCCAAGTGGCGTGCCGTTTCCGCAAAGCGGCGATATGGCCAATCTAGCGGCTACCTTTCAGTCGGTCAAAAACTGGTCGAACCAGTACAACATGCCCGTTTTCCTGGGCGAATACGGTTGCAGCAGCGTGGCCGATGCCGCCAGCCGCTGCAACTGGATCAATGCTATTTCAGCCCAGGTGCAGTTGCATAATTTCTCCAGCGCCTACTGGGGACTGAAATTTTTTACCGATGATTTCGGCTTTTTTACCAGTACGCCGCCCAGTGCCGGCAATGTCGTGCCCTGTTTCGCTACGGCGCTGCAACTCAACCTCACCCCGTTGGCGATCGAGTTCGTCTCGGCCTATACGCGCTGCGACGGCCAGGTGAGCGAAGTGATCTGGTCGGCCCATGTGACCGACGAAAATACTACCTTCGAGCTCGAACAAAGTGCGGATGGACTCGGCTGGCAAACTGTCGGCAGCATCCCGGCGCGGTCTGGTCTGCAGGAATACCGTTATGCCGATATCGCGGCTACCGGCGACGGTTTTTACCGGCTGGTCTACCTGGCGCCCGACGGTGCAGCGCGTTATTCGCCGATCGTACCAGCGCAGTGTGGCAAAAAAAACTCGTTGCAGTTTTTCCCCAATCCGGCGGTCGATTATGTAACGGCTACCCTGCAAACGGAGGGGGCACAGACTGGTCAGATCAGTTTGTACGACGCGCGGGGCGGACTTTTGCGCACCGAATCGCTGGAACTGGCGTCCGGCACCAATGCCAAACGGTTTGAACTGGCAGATTTGCCCGCCGGATTTTACAACGTAATCTGGCAGGATGAACAGGGGCAGGTCGTGGCGACTGGGAAAGTGGTAAAACAGTAGTTAAAGGTATTCTCGATTTATTCATAAATATTTTTTATAACATGAAAACAACAATTTCCGCTTTTCAAATGCCCGCTGTTTTAATGGCCATCCTCCTCTTCGGCTGTGCCAAAACCACCTCCATTTCGGGTAAAGTCATCAGTGCTGTCGATGGCGAACCCGTAAAAAATTTACCCGTAATGATGAACATTTACAACGGCGTAGTTAAAGATTCTTCGATCAAAAAGAAAGTAGACGAAGAGAATACCACCACGGACGAAAATGGCAGGTTTAGCATGGAATATACCGGAACGGGTATTGATGCGGCCGGACTTGAGTTCGGCGGTGGCTTTTGCGGCACCTATTTTGATTATCAATCATCGCCGTCCATTAAAGCCAATAAATCGGTCGATACAGTGGTCAAAATTGATCTGATTGATGGCAACTTAAATCTTATTTTACACAATAATGCCGGTCTGACCGATTCGCTCTTTGTCCGGGTAGATTGTGACGTGATGGGAGAAAAGGGGTTTGTGTGCTGCAACCTCAATTACGCCAACAAACTGCTGGTCGGCGCATCCGATACCCTGCATTTTCGCGTTACCGCCGGTCGTTTTGTATCGGTCTACTGGGGAGAACAAGCATTTCCCCAATGGGCGTCGCCCCACGTTGATTCCGTGTTTTGTAAACGCGACGCGACAACGGATTTAACGATTGATTTTTGATACTGTCATGCAAACCGGCGCTGCCACCCTCGGCGATATCGATCAAATCCTGGTTTTACAGGCGCAATACCTGGTCTCCAACCTGACCGACGCGCAGAAAAAGGACGGTTTTGTCACCACGCCCTTTACCGTGCCGCAGTTGGAAGAAATCATCGCGCAGCAGGGATTGTTTATCGCCAAACACGACGACCGGGTCGTCGCTTACGTTTTTGCCGGCAGTTGGCAGTATTTCAGCCAATGGCCGATTTTTAACGTCATGACCGCACGCTTTCCGGACATCGTCTTCCGGGATTTTATCATTACTACGGAAAATAGTTTTCAATACGGCCCCATCTGCATCCATGCCGATTTTCGCGGCACCAGCCTGTTGTATGAAATATTCGAAACGATGCGGGTGCATCTGGTGCAGCGCTATCCGCTCAGTCTGACCTTTATCAATCAGGTCAATGGCCGCTCGCTGCGGGCGCATGTGCAGAAACTGAAGTGGGAAATTATTGATGAATTTGGGTATAATGGGAACCGTTACTTTATATTGGGGTATGCTATGGAGGAGTGTGTGGGTCGGCCGGGGCTGGTTTGAGACGGTCGGGAGCAGTCCTGGCCAACGGCATTGCCCTACCGTGGCAAAAGTAAGCCTGCCTGCGCATCAGGTCAGCCGGTTTTTCGAATCACCAACACTTGCTGATCTGAAAACTCCATCCAGGCATAATCGTACACCAAGTGATACCACTTTCCCTGTTTATTTTTTCGACTGTTTTTTGTTCCTTAATTTAACCAGGAACGTTATGCGCATCGTCATTTCACCCATTCAGTACGACAATTTGAGTCGAATTTCCATCCGGTTGCAAGCGTTTGACAGTACTTTGCCTGACCGTATGCGCCAGATAGATGGCAGCCGATGGGCACCCGAACTGCGCTGCTGGCACATACCTTATACGGCAGCGGCATGGGGAAGCCTTAAAGCAGTTTTCCCGGATTATGAGATCATAAAAAGCATACCGGAAGGCGCACAAATAGGCAAGGTTGCAATGTTTTACAATGGAATTTTAAACCAACCCATCTTATTCCCGAACGGTTGCCAGAGCCAGAAAAAGCCCGGCATGTTCCTGACAAAATAATTGCAGCGCGTTATGAGGCTGCGGTAGTGGCATTGGAGCAAACGCTCACGCTCAAGCGATACAGTTGGCGTACGATAAAAGCGTATAAAAATTGTTTTCGGCAGTTTATACAGCATTACGATGATATTAAACCAAGTCAGATATCCCGACAACAGATTAACGACTATTTGACAATACTCATCCGAGAACGAAATATCAGCGTATCACATCAAAGTCAGATAATGAGCGCAGTCAAGATGTTTTACGCCGCCACAATTGAACAAGAGACCAAAGTACGTGGTCTTTTTCAGCCTAAACCTCCCCAAAAACTGCCTCAGGTATTTCTTGAAGAAGAAGTGACCGCCTTGCTTCGAGCTACCGACAACCTCAAACATCGCTGCATCCTGATGTTAATTTACTCTGCGGGGTTGCGTCTTGGAGAAGCCGTCAATATGCGTCTTCAAGACCTTCAACCAAGTCAGAATCGGCTGTATGTGCGGGGCGGAAAAGGTAAAAAAGATCGTTGTACCATCCTCTCCCCAAAAGTTTGGGAGCAACTCAAGGTATATATGGATATACATAAACCGGTAGATTGGCTTTTTGAGGGTCAAACAGGCGGGCAGTATGGGGACCGTAGCATTCAAGAAATATTCACCCGTGCAAAATTGCGCGCTATGGTCAACCCAATCGCCACGGTACACACACTCCGACATTCCTTCGCTACGCACCTACTTGAGAAAGGTGTTGATCTTCGTTATATACAGGCGTTGCTTGGACATGAAAGCACAAAAACTACCGAAATATACACGCATATCACTAAAAAAGGCTGGGATAGGATCCAAAGCCCTATAGATGGATTGTTGATCTAAGTACGTTACGAAGTAAATTAGGTCGGGCAGAAATTTATTTCGG
>JBBRDQ010000152.1:0-12488 GCA_038203695.1 Chitinophagales bacterium | reverse complement strand
ATCCTGTTCGTGTTATTCGATGTGGAAGTTATCTTTTTTTACCCCTACGCCGTCAATTTTCGTGGCATGGGTTTCGACGGATTCTTTGCCATACTGCTGTTCGTAGCCGTGTTCCTGATTGGATTTTACTATGTGCTGCGCAAGGGTGCGTTTGAATGGGACAAGTGAAAGTAGCGAAAAGTAAAAGGTGAGAAGTGAAGAAATTATTTGATCTTCAAGCAATTAAGTGAATTTTCAAACTCCTTGAGTTATGACAAAAATAACGGAAATGCCCGAAAGTATCATGGGTGAAGGGTATCAGTTGACGACCATCGACAAGGCGATCGGATTGGCGCGGGCGAATTCAATCTGGCCGTTGCCGTTTGCTACCTCCTGTTGCGGGATCGAGTTTATGGCTACCATGGGTACCCACTACGATTTGGCCCGTTTTGGGATGGAGCGCCTGTCGTTCTCGCCACGGCAGGCCGACCTGCTGATGGTGATGGGTACGATCGCCAAGAAAATGGGACCGATCCTCAAACAGGTCTATACCCAAATGGCCGAACCGAAATGGGTCATTGCCGTAGGCGCCTGTGCGAGTTCGGGTGGCATATTCGACACCTATTCCGTACTGCAGGGTATCGACAAAGTGATTCCGGTCGATGTGTATGTACCCGGCTGCCCACCGCGCCCCGAACAGATTATCGACGGCATTATGAAAATCCAGGAACTGGTCAAAAATGAACCGATTCGTCGCCGCAATTCCCCGGAATACCAGCATTTGCTGGATAAATATCAAATTGGGTAGTCTTTTCATTTATATGCAGTGGCCTTTCAAATACCTCATCACCACATTCAATGACTATTACCAACGACACCCTATTTCCGGCTATTGAACGGCAATTCCCCGGTCAGGTTATTTCGCACGGGGAGACTTATGGCATGGTGAGCCTGGAAACGACCCGGGAGCACATTATTCCGCTGCTGCGTTTTTTAAAAGAAAGTCCGGAATTGCAGGTCAATTTCCTGACCAATCTCGGCGCTATCCATTACCCGCTCAATGTGGGCAAGGAACTCGGCATCGTGTACCACCTGCACAGTTTTGCGCACAACCTGCGCTTTCGGGTAAAAGTATTTTTCCCGATCGACGATCCGCATTTCCCTACCGCAACGGTCCTTTGGCCAGCGGCCAACTGGATGGAACGCCAGGAATACGACTTTTTTGGCGTTATTTTCGATGGACACCCCGATCTGCGGCGCATTCTCAATGTAGATGATATGGAAGTATTCCCGATGCGCAAAGAGTATCGTCTCGAAGACGGTACCCGAACCGATAAGGACGACCGTTTCTTTGGGCGCGAAGGCCATGAAGGCCAGGAGTTTGATTAAAGGAGTAGCGCGAATCGTGCAGAATAATACAGCATTTTAAAACCAGTCAGACTTCTATGCAAGTCCAATCATATTTCTCGTCGCTCGACAATCTCGACGGCGAACTCGCCACCCTCAATCTCGGTCCGACCCACCCGGCCACGCACGGCATATTTCAAAACGTGCTGAAACTGGACGGTGAACGCATCATGCACGCCGAACCAACCATCGGGTATATCCACCGGGCATTTGAAAAACTGGCCGAACACCGCCCGTATGCACAAATTACGCCGATCACCGACCGCCTGAATTACTGCTCTTCGCCGATCAATAATATGGGCTGGCACATGACCGTCGAAAAATTGATCGGTTGTGAACTGCCCAAGCGTGCGCAGTACATGCGGGTGATTATCATGGAGTTATCGCGTATTGCCGACCATTTGGTGTGCGATGCGGTTATTGGCGTGGATACCGGCGCATTGACGGGTTTTACCTATATGTTCCAGGAGCGCGAATTGATCTACGAATTGTTCGAAGAAGTCTGCGGTTCGCGTCTGACCACGAATATCGGTCGCATCGGCGGTATGGAACGCGACTTTTCGCCCGTGTTCCACCAAAAATTGAAAAAATTTCTGGCGGAATTCCCGGCGCGTTTCGAAGAGTTCGCCAGCCTGCTGGAGCGCAATCGCATCTTTATGGACCGCACCATCGGTGCCGGCCCGATCACCGCAGAACGTGCGCTTGAATACGGTTTCACCGGTCCGAATCTGCGCGCTGCCGGTCTGGATTACGATGTACGCGTGATGACGCCTTACAGCAGTTACGAAGATTTTGAGTTTGATATTCCAATAGGCATCAACGGCGATACCTACGACCGGTTTATGGTCCGCCAGGAAGAAATCCGTCAAAGCCTGCGCATTATTCACCAGGCTTACGATAATTTACCGGCTGGTCCGTACCACGCCGATGTCCCGGATTTTTACCTGCCGGAAAAACCCGATGTTTACACCAAAATGGAAGCCTTGATCTATCACTTTAAAGTGGTGATGGGCGAGATGCCGGTCCCGGTCGGCGAAGTCTATCACTGTGTGGAAGGTGGCAACGGGGAGTTGGGCTTTTACCTGGTGAGCGATGGCGGCCGTACGCCGTATCGTTTGCAGTTCCGCCGCCCGTGTTTCATTTATTACCAGGCCTATCCGGAAATGATCAAAGGCTCTATGTTGTCCGATGCCATTCTGACGATGAGTTCGATGAATGTGATCGCCGGTGAACTAGACGCTTGATCAATTACGAATTAAAAATTACGAATTACGAATCTGTTGGTTCGAAATATTGCTATAAAAATGACTGCAACGGCAACACAAAACGGAACTCCTTTTCAATTTTCGCCCGCCGCACTGGACGAGGCCAAACTGCTAATGAAAAGATTCCCGGAGGGTAAACATAAAAGCGCCTTGATCCGCATTTTGCACCTGGCGCAAGAAGAAAACCACGGCTGGCTGAGTGTGCCGGCGATGGATCATGTCGCAGCGGTGCTGGATATCAAGCCGATCGAGGTCTATGAAGTAGCCACGTTCTACTCCATGTTCAACATGGCACCGGTCGGCAAATATGTCCTGGAGTTTTGTCATACCGGTCCGTGCGCAATTGAAGGTGCCGAGCGCATCATCGATTATACGCAGCGAAAACTGGGCGTTGCCTATGGCGAAACGACGACCGATGGTATGTTTACTATCAAAGGCGTGGAATGCCTGGGCGCTTGCGGCTACGCTCCCATGATGCAGGTCGGGGAGTTTTTTCATGAACACCTCACCGAAGCGAAAATCGACCAGTTTCTGGACGATTGTCGCGCCGGGAAAATCGATAAGGGCACGTGGAAAATGCACTGATTAATGGTTAATGGTTAATGGTTAATGGTTAATGGTTAATGGTTAATGGTTAATGGTTAATGGTTAATGGTTAATGGTTAATGGTTAATGGTTAATGGTTAATGGTTAATGGTTAATGAAAAATAATTATACAATGGTGAACTATTAATCATTAACCATTAATCGTTAATCATTAAAAAGAATTGTTATGAAAACAACCCGCTTTTACAGCATTCTTTTATTGGCTGCGTGTTGCTGGACCGCTTGTGGCAATGATAAATCAAATGCCAAAAGCGCCGAAGCCGAGTTGAAGGAAATGCGCGCGCAACTGGAGGCAAAACGCAACGAGTTGTCCGATAAACAACAGATTGCGCAAATCGAGGCGGAGATGAAGGAACTGGATCAACAGATTAAAGCGGTCGATCCTGTTGTGCCAACTACGGCGACTCCACCGCCCGGACCGGCATCTTCTTTATCGGCCCCGGATGTACCGCGTGGCGCTATGGGAACGATTAGAGGACTGGAAGTGATCATGCGCGCGGAAGCATCGGTGAAGTCGGATAAAATCAGCAGTTTCAACCAGGGAGAACAGGTAGCGGTGTTGGAAACTAAAAATGTAAGCAACGAAAATGAAGCCGTTTTAACGACTTCGCTTACCTTGGATGGAACGGCTGAAAACAAACCGGTAAAAATGATCGTGCCCAAAGGCAAAGCGGTGATGATTGAAAATTATAACGCCGATAAAAACGAGTACACTATATCGTACCAGGACGACCGAAAAATAACCTTCTCCGGAGCGGTCAGAGCGGACGCGATAGAAACCATCGCTTATTCAACCTGGTATCGCGTACAGCGACATACCGGAAAACAAGGTTGGGTGCTGGGTAAATTTTTGAAACCGAACGAATAGAAACCATGCTTACACCAAAACAAGTGGAAGAAATACTGGCTAAAAAGCCGGAAAAACGCTATAATTACTTCATCAAAACGGTCACCAAAGAAGAAGAGGTGTGGGGACTGACCGACGATGAAGGCTGGTTGCTGCTGGAAGACGATGCGGATGATACCGATGTGCTGGCGATCTTTCCGGACAAGGAATTTGCGGAGATATTTCGCAATAAGGGCGGATTCGATGAATTCCGGGTAGAAGCGCTGGATCTGTACGAATTCGTGGACTGGCTGGAAGATTTTGAGGAGCAAAAAATGAAAATCGCCGTCTTCCCGACGCCCGATTTTCAAAGTGCCGTAATGACACCGGAGCAGATCAAAAATGATTTGCAAGCCGAATTTGATAAAGAAGAAGGTGAAAACTAAATGAAACCGACTGAAGTTGCCAATATTTTCAAAATGCCGGGTGAAAAACGGCTGACCTATTTCCTGGAAACCGTCCACCAATCCAAAAAGGTGTACGGTTTATCGGACGAAGAAGGCTGGGCGCTGCTGGGCGACGACGACGACACCGACATTCTGCCGTTGTTTCCGGAAGCCGGTCTGGCGGAAGCCTTTAAAAAAGCCGCCGGCTACGAAGATTACACGGTGGAAGAAGTCACGCTGGATGTTTTGCTCGACTGGCTGGATGAACTGGACGAAGAAGAAACGATGATTGCCATTTGTCCCAATACCCATCTGGAAGGCGCCATCGTGGAGCCGGCCAATCTAAAAATTGAATTATTACAGCTGTAAATTGGTAGTCGCTGACTACCATCACACCTGCACAACGCAATATAATTATGAGTCGCAAACTCTTACTGGAGAAAGCCCACGTTCCGGGCATCAATACCTACGAAGTCTATCGCCGCGAAGGCGGTTATCGGAGTGTGGAAAAGGCCCTGAAAACCATGACCCCCGATGAAGTCGTGGAAGAAGTGAAGAAATCGGGCCTGCGCGGACGCGGGGGCGCTGGTTTCCCTACGGGTATGAAGTGGTCTTTCCTCGCCAAACCGGAGGGCGTGCCGCGTTATCTGTGCCTCAATGCGGATGAAAGCGAGCCCGGCACCTTCAAGGATCGTTACCTGATGGAAAAACTCCCGCACCTGATCGTGGAAGGGATGATTACTTCGAGTTACGCCTTGGGCGCCAACACTTCCTATATTTATATTCGCGGTGAATATGCCTGGATCGTCTTTATCCTGGAAAAAGCCATTGCCGAGGCGTACGCCAATGGCTGGCTGGGTAAAAACATCCTCGGCACCGGCTACGACCTTGACTTGTACGTCACGCCCGGTGCTGGCGCGTATATCTGCGGCGAAGAAACCGCGTTAATTGAAAGTCTGGAAGGCAAACGCGGCAATCCACGGGTAAAACCGCCATTTCCAGCCGTAAAAGGTCTGTGGCAAAGCCCTACTGTGGTTAACAATGTCGAGACCATTGCCGCAGTCGTACCGATTGTCAACGACGGCGGTGAAGAATATGCCAAGATCGGCATCGGCAAAAGTACCGGTACCAAACTGATCTCTGCCGGCGGCAATATCAACAAACCGGGTGTGTACGAGATCGAACTCGGCCTGTCGGTAGAAGAATTTTTGTACTCCGACGAATGGTGCGGCGGCATTAAAAACGGCAAACGCCTCAAGGCTTGTGTGCCCGGCGGCTCTTCCGTACCGATCCTCCCCCACTTCCTGATTTGCAAAACGGCAGCCGGCGAAAACCGCCTGATGTCGTATGAAAGTCTGGCCGACGGTGGCTTTGTATCGGGTTCTATGTTGGGTTCTGGCGGATTTATCGTGTACGATGAAGACCAGTGCATTGTGCGGAATACCTGGAATTTTGCCCGTTTTTATCACCATGAGTCCTGCGGACAATGTTCGCCGTGCCGCGAAGGCACCGGCTGGATGGAAAAAGTACTGCACCGCATGGAAAATGGCCACGGTAAAATGAGCGACATCGACATGCTCGGGGACATTGCTAAAAAAATAGAAGGCAATACGATCTGTCCGCTCGGCGATGCCGCAGCCTGGCCGGTGAGTGCTGCCATACGTCACTTCCGCGAGGAATTTGAATGGCACGTCAACGAGCCGGTGCTGTGCCTGGAACGGAATTACGGACTGGTGCGGGAGCCGGAACTGGTTAATGGTTAATGGTTAATGGTTAATGGTTAATGGTTAATGGTTAAAAATATCAAAATTGGGGATTATGAGGTCATTAATTGCAATTTTTACCCTTTTTATGGTGTTTTTTGCTGGTTGCGATCCTGTTTCAACCCAAATACAAGTCGTCAAGAATTCGGCGCATGAGGATATCACGTTGTTTCGGAATTCGGATAACCCAAATGTTTTAAGGGATACTTTTCAAATTCTGGCGGGTGAAGAAAAACAGGTTTTCTACAATGAATGCAAGTGCATTTTTCAAGAAGAATCCTGTTCGCATCTAAAATATATTGGGGTTGAAAACGACTCGATCCGGATGATTACCCGGTCGGGGAAATTATTAAAAAAGAACTGGTTTGACGATAACAACTGGACTTCTGAATACAGAAAACGGGTTGGCGCTTATCAAACCTGCACAATCGAAGTTTTTGACGGAGATTTCGAATAAATTGATTGTAAAATGGCCAAAGTAAAAATAGACGGCTTTGAAACCGAAGTGCCGGACGGCACCACCATTCTGAATGCTGCGCGCACGATCGGTGGCGATCTCGTGCCACCAGCCATGTGTTACTACTCGTCGCTCAAAGGCAGCGGTGGCAAATGCCGCACGTGTCTGGTAAAAGTGACGAAAGGTTCGGAAAAAGATCCGCGTCCGATGCCTAAACTTGTGGCTTCGTGCCAGACGACCGTAATGGACGGCATGGAAGTGGCAAATATGACCAGCGACGAGGTATTGAAAGCCCGCGCCGGTGTAGTCGAGTTTTTGTTGCTCAATCACCCGCTCGACTGTCCCATCTGTGACCAGGCCGGCGAATGCTCATTACAGGATCTGGCGTTCGAACACGGCGCATCGGGTACGCGCTACGAATTCGAGCGCCGCACTTTTGAAAAAATCGACATCGGTCCGTACATCAAACTGCACATGACGCGCTGCATTATGTGCTTCCGCTGCGTTTATGTCGCCAATCAGTTGACGCCGGAACGCGTACACGGGATTATCTATCGGGGCGATCATGTCGAAATCAGCACGTACATCGAGAAAGCGATCGACAATGACTTTTCCGGCAACGTAATCGACGTTTGTCCGGTAGGCGCTTTGACCGACCGCACCTTTCGCTTCAAAAGCCGCGTGTGGTTCCTCAATCCAATGGACGCGCACCGCGATTGTCCGACCTGCTCCGGCAAAGCCGTGGTTTGGATGTACGGCCATGAAATCTACCGCGTTACGGCGCGCAAAGACCAGTACGGAGAAGTAGCCGAATTTATCTGCAACACCTGCCGCTTTATGAAAAAAGGGGCTGACGACTGGACAGTGGAAGGCGCGCGCGACATTTCCCGCGCTTCAGTCATTGCCCAGAATCACTATGAGGAAGATGCGATTACGGTGAAATAATTATAGGTTATGGGCTATGCGTTACAGGCATAATCTGGATTTTTTTGTAGAATCAACCAATTTTGAATAAAATGAGAACTGTTTGCTTGCTTGCTGTATTTGCTTTTGCCCTGACTGCCTGCGGCGATGCCGGCAAATCTTCGGCCCCAGTGGCTGAAAAAACACCGGCTCCGGTAGTTACCACTACAGCCGACAGTACGGCGGCGGCGGCGGCTTTGCACCGTTTCTTTGCCTGGTACAATACCAATCAGGAAGCGCTGGGCAAATTTGATATCACCAACGATACGGGCAAACACCTGCAATTAAATGAAAAAGCGCTGGCGCAATACCTGGCTGAGTTGAAAAAAAGTGGCGTAGTGAGCGATGAATTTGTGGCCGATGAAACCAAGTTTTACCAAACCTGCGCCAAATTATGGCAAACTGAAAACATCGACGATGTGCCTTCGGGTATGGGTCAGGATCGCATGTATTGCGCGCAGGATTATATGGGCGATTATGCCCTAGCACCGGTGAAAGTCACCGTGTCCGGTGATCGCGCCCTGGCTTCCTTAATGCCCGTTGAAGACATAAAAATAAATTTTGACTTAAAAAAAGAAAACGGACAGTGGCTGCTGGCGAAGATCAAATGCGATTGTGGCGTTGCTTATTAAATCAGTCTTTCCCTTTGTAATTTTCAAACAAACCGGCGAGCAAAAATACTAAATCGAGTTTTTGACATGGATTATATTTTACTTTTTGAGTATGCCCTGTTGGGCCAAAAAATGGGTCTGATCGGCGCATTATTTGCTATTACGCTGGGCATCGCCGCATATTCGACCTACGGCGAGCGCAAAGTGGCGGCCTTCTTGCAAGACCGGCTCGGACCGAGCAATGCGGGTCCCTGGGGTCTGCTACAGCCGATAGCCGACGGGGTGAAAATGTTTACCAAAGAAGATTTCATTCCGAACAAAGCGGAGAAATGGCTTTATATCCTGGCGCCAGGCGCTTTTATTTTCGTGGCTCTGATGACCAGCGCGGTGATTCCATGGGGCACCAAACTGACGATGTTCGGCATGAACCTCGATTTGCAGGTGACTGACATTAACATCGGGATTTTGTATATCATGGGTTTTGTGTCGCTGGGTGTATACGGCATCATGCTGGGTGGCTGGGCTTCCAATAATAAGTTTGCCCTGTACGGAGCCATTCGCGCCAGTTCGCAGATGATCTCTTATGAACTGGCGATGGGTCTTTCGGTGATTGCAGTAGTGATGCTGAGCGGTTCGCTGAGTCTGAAAACCATTGTGGAAGGACAAGCCGGCTTATGGAACGTGGTGTATCAACCGCTCGGATTCCTGATTTTCTTCGTGTGCGCCCTGGCCGAATGCAACCGCGCACCGTTCGACATGGCGGAATGCGAAACCGAACTGGTCGGCGGTTACCACACCGAATACAGTTCGATGAAATTGGGATTCTTTCTCTTTGCCGAGTATATCAACATGTTTATCTCCTGCACGGTGATTTCCTGCATGTATTTTGGCGGCTACAATTTCCCGGGGATCGATCCGGACTGGTTGTGGGGATTGGCCGGACCGGCCGTATTATTTACCAAAATCATCTTCTTCATCTTCGTTTTCATGTGGATCCGCTGGACCTTGCCGCGTTTTCGCTACGACCAACTGATGCACCTGGGCTGGAAATCGCTGATTCCGCTGGCTTTGTTGAATATGATCCTGACCGGCGGCGGCATTTTACTGCTGGGAAAATAAAAGCGTTTTCCCCATCTAAAACATTGGCAATTAGCAACTTATAATATGCAACAACTTACGAACCGCTCCAAGAACGTCGTCAATAAGGAAATGAATTTTTGGGAGCGCACGTACCTGCTCGCCATCCTGAAGGGCATGTGGACTACGCTGAAGCACTTATTTAGAAAAAGCAATACGATTTCCTATCCCAAAGAAAAACGGCCATTTGCGCCGGTCTACCGCGGCTGGCACGTGCTGAAACGCGATGCACAAGGCCGGGAAAACTGTACTGCCTGCGGTTTGTGCGCCATCGCTTGTCCGGCAGAAGCCATTACCATGGAAGCGGCCGAGCGCAAAAAAGGCGAAGAGCACCTGTACCGCGAAGAGAAATATGCCGCGGTGTATGAAATCAATATGTTGCGGTGTATTTTCTGCGGGTTGTGTGAAGAAGCGTGTCCGAAAGAGGCTATTTTTCTGACCGACCGCATTGTACCGAGTGATTATGTGCGCCAGGAATTTATTTTTGGAAAAGACATGCTGGTAGAAGGCGTAGCACCCGACCAACGCATCGACATCACCGTGCGCCAAAAACACGTCCAGGAGCAAAACTAGCCCCCGGTGTGTAATTGATATGCCAGGAGGGATTGAACCTACTGGCAAATTCCAAAATTCGACTACATTTGCGCGCCTTTACCGACGAACGATTAACTAACGCATGGCACTTTACATATTCTTGACCCTCGCGGTCATTTCCGTTATCACGGCACTCTTGATGGTGTTTTCCAAAAGCCCCGTCCATAGCGTCCTGTTTCTGATCCTTACCTTTTTCAGCATTGCCGGGCAGTATATCCTGCTCAATGCACAGTTTCTGGCGGTGGTACACATCATCGTTTATGCCGGAGCCATCATGGTACTGTTCCTGTTTGTACTGATGCTGCTGAATCTCAATAAAGATACCGAGCCCCAAAAATCGACCGCCTGGAAATTTTCTGCCGCCATCGCGGCGGGCATGTTGCTCGTTACGCTGGTAGGCGCTTTACACGGCACCATTCAGGTAACCATACCGGCCCAAACGAACGAACAAGTCGGCCTGGTAGAAAACCTCGGCAAGGTATTATTCAACGATTTTGTAGTACCCTTTGAAATAGCGGGTATTCTGTTCCTGGCAGCCATGGTCGGTGCCGTACTAGTCGGAAAAAGAGACCTCAAAGTATAACCACGCATCCATTATGTTAGAAACAATCCGTCAAATCCCTATCGACTACTACGTCTGGCTCAGCACCGTGCTGTTTGTCATCGGCGTATTCGGGGTATTGGTACGCCGCAACGCCATTGTGGTGCTGATGTGTGTCGAATTGATGCTCAACGCGGTCAACCTGCTGTTGGCCGCATTTTCCACCTATTTGTCCGATGCACAAGGTCAGATCATGGTCTTTTTCATTATGGTCGTGGCCGCAGCCGAGGCCGCAGTCGGTCTGGGCATCCTGGTAATGATCTATCGGAACACCAAATCCACGGACATTTCACTGCTGGATAAGTTGAGAAACTAGTACTTAAGAAACTTCGCATTGCTCATGCAATCATTGATACCTTTAATACCCTTTCTTCCTTTACTCGGCTTTGTTATCAACGGCCTGTTTGGGAAAAATATGTCTAAAACCGTCGTTGGCGTGATTGGGAGCGGCACTTTGCTCGCTTCTTTCCTGCTTACGCTGGGCTGTTTCAACCAGGTAGCCGCTTCCGGCCCCATCAGCACGACCCTGTATAATTTTCTGACCGTTGGTAGCCTGCAGGTCAACTTTGGCTTTCAAATCGATCAGCTCTCAGTCTGGATGATGCTGATCGTCACCGGCATCGGTTTTCTGATCCACGTCTATTCGATCGGTTATATGCACGACGACGACGGATTTTACAAGTTTTTTGCCTATCTCAACCTGTTTATCTTTGCCATGTTGCTGCTCGTCATGGGCGACAATTTTGTGATGTTGTTCTTTGGCTGGGAAGGTGTGGGGCTGTGTTCTTACCTGTTGATCGGCTTCTGGTACACCAATCGCGATTACGGTAAAGCGGCGCGTAAAGCGTTCATTATGAACCGGATCGGTGACCTGGGTCTGTTGCTGGGCATGTTTTTGATTTTCAAAACCTTTGGCAGTCTGCAATACAGTGAGGTATTTGCGCGCCTCGGGCAGGCCGATGGCACCACCATTACGACCATCTGCATTCTGCTGTTTATCGGCGCGATGGGTAAAAGCGCGCAATTGCCGCTGTACACCTGGCTGCCCGACGCCATGGCCGGTCCGACGCCCGTTTCCGCACTGATCCACGCCGCAACCATGGTAACCGCCGGTATTTATCTGGTGGCGCGCTGCAACGGGTTGTACGAGTTATCGCCCGATGCCATGCACTTTATGGCCGTGATTGGCATGGTCACCTCCCTGTTTGCCGCCGTGATCGGGCTGCGCCAAAACGACATTAAAAAAGTACTCGCTTACTCGACGGTTTCCCAGTTGGGTTTGATGTTTGTGGCGCTCGGGATGGGCGCTTATACCACCGCCATCTTCCACGTTACGACCCATGCTTTTTTCAAAGCGCTGCTGTTCCTTTCGGCCGGTAGCGTCATCCACGGCATGGGCGGCGAGCAGGACATCCGCAATATGGGCGGACTGCGCAAATATATGCCCGTTACTTTCTGGGTGTTCCTGATCGGCACTTTTGCCATTTCCGGATTCCCGCTGCTGGCCGGCTTCTTTTCAAAAGATGAAATTCTGGCCTTTACGTACGCACATGGTGGCAGTATCTGGTGGTTTTTTGGCGTCACCGGCGCTACATTGACCGCCATTTATATAAGTCGCTTGCTGTACGTGACCTTCTTCGGTGAATTTCGCGGTACGGAAGAACAGCGCCACCACCTGCACGAAAGTCCGGCGGTCATGACCTTGCCGCTGATCGTGCTGGCGGTTTTATCCATCGTCGGTGGATTCTTGAACGTGCCGCATTTTCTAGGATTGGGCAACGAACAATGGCTGGCCCACTGGTTTAGTCGGGTAATTCCGGAAGTAGAAATGCA
>JBBRDQ010000151.1:0-12536 GCA_038203695.1 Chitinophagales bacterium | reverse complement strand
CGTTTTGAGGTATAGCGCATACATCTGTAACGACAGGTTGGAATACTCGTTGGTGTGCTGAATCATCGCGATCAGCCCGACGGACTGACTGGTCAGCGCCTCGGCCCGCCCTTCAATACTGCGCGTAATATATTGACCTTCAATGAGTTTCTCAAATTCAACGATCTCTAGTGCCTGGCTGGAAAAATTGCCGTTCAGCGCCCGGTCTTTCACTTTGGCCAGCATATCGAGGCTCTGCCGGTATAATCCCTTATTGTACAAAACCCGGGCGTAATCGATCGTTTCGCGAATCTGGATGTCTTCGTTGTGGTTCTTGTTCAACAGGCGCAGACTGGTCAGCAACTGCCGGTACAAGTTGGCTTTTACGTTGGGCAGCTGTTGTTTTTTAATGTCGGGGAGTTTTTTCAGGACACTGTCCTCGTCATAGTTTTTTTGTTTGTCCAACACGTCGAACAGCTGTAGAAACAAACTCTCTTCCGAAGACTGGTGCCGTAATACCAGCAGTCGGAAGTGTCGTTTCTCCGCCTTGGTGAGCGAACGAATAAGTTGAATCAGATCGTCCGTTTTTTGTTTGGGCATTGTAGTTCAAGGATGGTTAAATAGTTTACCATCAAATGTTTATGACAGTAATGTGGTATTCAGCATTCGGAGAAGCGCTGGAATTTGATTTTTTATGCTCCGGTAAATGCGGTTAAATTTGAGACCCCAAGTGGTAATAAAACAAAAATAAGAAGATGCTGCCACTTGTACCTGCAAACATACTTTTTTCAACAACCAAAATTTCGCTAATGGCAGAGCAAAGGGTCTTTATTTTCGATACAACATTGCGCGATGGCGAGCAAGTGCCGGGCTGTAAATTGAATATGGTGCAGAAAGTAGAAATCGCCGCACGGTTGGAAGCGCTGGGCGTTGATATTATCGAAGCGGGTTTCCCGGTATCTAGTCCCGGCGATTTTCAGTCGGTGCAGGCAGTCGCGAAGATTGTAAAAAATGCCACCGTTTGCGGACTTTCCCGGGCGGTAGAGAAAGATATTGCCGTAGCGGCGCAAGCGCTTACCCACGCCAAACATCCCCGTATTCATACCGGCATCGGCACCTCCGATTTGCATATTCAATTCAAACTTTGCACGACCCGGGAGGCGGTCATTGAGCGGGCGGTTGCTGCCGTTCGGTACGCTAAAAGTTTTGTGGAAGACGTCGAGTTTTATGCGGAGGATGCGGGCCGTACGGACAATGAATACCTCGCCCGGGTAGTCGAAGCTGTGATTAAAGTAGGGGCAACGGTGATCAATATTCCCGACACGACGGGTTATTGCCTGCCCGAAGATTACGGCGCTAAAATCCGCTACCTGCGGGAAAATGTGCGGGGTATCGAAACGGTGACCATATCCACCCACTGCCACAATGACCTGGGTCTGGCAACGGCTAATTCAATCGCCGGTATCCGCAGCGGTGCGCGACAAATCGAATGCACGATCAATGGCATCGGTGAACGTGCCGGCAATACTTCGCTCGAAGAAGTGGTGATGATCATGAAACAACACCCGTACCTGGGCTTTGTCAACCGGATCAATACCAAACAACTCAATCCGATCAGTCAACTGGTTTCCGAAAAAATGGGCGTTCTGGTACAGCCTAACAAAGCCATTGTCGGTGCCAATGCCTTCGCCCACTCTTCGGGTATACACCAGGATGGCGTGATCAAAAACCGCGCAACCTACGAAATTATCGATCCGCTCGAAGTCGGGGTAGATCATTCCAAAATCGTGCTGACCGCCCGGAGTGGGCGCGCAGCCATCGCCTACCGCGCTAAACAAATCGGTTACAACCTCAGCAAAGACGAACTTGACGCGCTTTACCAACGCTTCCTCCAAGCGGCAGATCTGGTGAAAGAGGTGTCGGATACCCACCTCAATGAATTGCTGACGGCCGAAAATATCCTGGCCACGGTCAACGCGTAAAAGTTATACGCCATAACTTATAACTCATGCGAATATTGGGTTAGGATAAATGCTTGATTGCCAGAGCTAGTGACGGGGCGACTTCAAGCCACCCCCGACACTAATTGATTGATTGTCAACTGTTTTCTAATCGAAACCCAATATTTGCAGCACTCATAACTAGAAAAATGACTCTTTTTGATAAAATCTGGAATGCCCATATCGTCGCGCACGCAGCGGGCGGACAGGAAGTCTTCTACATTGACCGGCATTTCATCCATGAAGTAACCAGTCCGCAGGCATTCGACGGATTGCGGCAGCGTGGTATTCCGGTATTCCGGCCCGCACAAACGATCGCTACAGCCGACCACAATGTGCCGACAAAACACCAAGAGTTGCCGATTCAGGAGCCCCTTTCGCGGTTTCAAGTCGATACACTGAGTGAAAACTGCGCGGCATTTGGCGTTGAATTATACGGCTTGGGACATCAGCATCAAGGTATTGTGCACGTTATCGGGCCTGAACTGGGCATTACGCAGCCAGGTATGACGATTGTATGCGGCGACAGCCATACTTCCACCCACGGCGCTTTCGGGTGCATCGCTTTCGGGATCGGCACCAGTCAGGTGGAACAGGTGCTGGCCACGCAGTGTATTCTGCAAACCAAACCCAAGCAAATGCGCATCACCGTAGATGGCATTTTGCCCAAAGGCGTTTTATCCAAAGACATTATTTTATACATCATCGCCAAGTTAACGGCCAGTGGCGGGACGGGTTATTTTGTGGAATACGCCGGCTCGGCGATCCGCGCACTTTCGATGGAAGCGCGGATGACGATCTGCAATATGAGTATTGAAATGGGCGCTCGCGGCGGTTTGATCGCACCGGATGCTACCACCTTTGATTACCTGCAAGGTCGCCCGTATGCACCCCAGGGCGCGGACTGGGATGCGGCGGTAGCCCGTTGGGAAACGCTGTATTCGGATGCCGATGCGCAGTTTGATACGGAATATACATTCGATGCGGCTGATATTGAACCGATGATCACCTTCGGTACCAATCCGGGCATGGGCATTAAGATCAACGGCCATATTCCACGGCTGGATGAAGTGGACAGCCCGAAAAACTTTCAGAAATCCCTCGATTATATGGGTTTTGCGGCTGGCGACTCGCTGCTGGGAAAATCCATTCAACATGTCTTTATTGGCAGTTGCACCAATTCGCGGATCGAAGATCTGCGTCTGGTAGCCGATTTCGTAAAAGGCCGCAGCATTGCCCCACATGTGCAGGCGATGATTGTACCCGGTTCCAAACAGGTGGAACAGCAGGTGATCCGCGAAGGACTGGATGTGATTTTCCGGACGGCCGGTTTTGATTTTCGCGAGCCGGGTTGTTCGGCGTGTCTGGGCATGAATGAAGATAAAATCCCGCAGGATGCCTATTGTGTCTCTACTTCCAACCGCAATTTTGAGGGGCGGCAAGGCCCCGGCGCTCGCACCATTCTGGCGAGTCCACTGATTGCGGCGGCTTGTGCAGTGGCCGGTAAAATCGTCGATGTGCGGGAAATGAATTAACCGTTTTAATACACCAGCCCCGATTCACAAGCAGATTTTTAAAAATGGAAAAATTCACACAATTACATACGACTGCTGTCCCGCTACCGATTGAAGATGTGGATACGGATCAGATCATTCCGGCCCGCTTTTTGAAAGCGACCACTCGGGAAGGGTTTGGCGACAATCTTTTTCGCGACTGGCGCTATCATCCCGATGGCACGCCAGTACGGGATTTCGTCTTGAACAACGATCATTACAAGGGTGAGTTACTAGTGGCCGGCCGGAATTTCGGCTGTGGCTCCAGTCGCGAACACGCTGCCTGGGCGATTCAGGATTTCGGATTCCGGGTGGTGATCTCTTCTTTTTTCGCCGATATATTTCAGGCCAATTCTTTGAATAACGGTTTGTTGCCCATCCGGGTTTCGCCGGCATTTCTCGATCGGATTTTTCAGGCGATTGAAAAAGATGCCACTGCTGTTTTCACGATTGACCTGGCGAACCAACAGGTTACCATTGAGTCTTCCGGCGAAAGCGAATATTTTGAGATCAACAGCTACAAAAAGATGTGTTTGATCGAAGGGTACGACGATATTGACTTTCTATTGAGTTTGCGCCCACAGATCGCCGAATATGAATCGAGCGGTGCCCAATTGTAATGATGGTTTGATTAAATCGGGCGGTGCCCAATTGTAATGATGGTTTGATTAAATCGGGCGGTGCCCAATTGTAATGATGGTTTGATTAAATCGAGCGGTGCCCAATTGTAATGATGGTTTGATTAAATCGGGCGGTGCCCAATTGTAATGATGGTTTGATTAAATCGGGCGGTGCCCAATTGTAATGATGGTTTGATTAAATCGGGCGGTGCCCAATTCTAGTGATAACGCCCCTTTGGGGCTTTTCGAGCGTATTTACATCCAAGCCCCAAAGGGGCGAAATCACCACGATAGGGCACCGCCCTATTACACACCCAGCACGCATGCAAAAAAACATCGCAATCCTGCCCGGCGACGGCATCGGCCCCGAAGTAACGGAACAGGCTAGAAAAGCGCTGGATACCATCGCTGAATTATTTGGCCACGAGTTCAACTACACCTGGGGCGACATCGGTGCCATCGCAATGGATAAGACCGGCGAACCATTTCCGGATGCTACGTTCGAGGTTTGCCGCCAGGCCGATGCCATTCTGTTTGGTGCCGTTGGCCATCCGAAATACGACAACGACCCGAATGCGCCGGTACGCCCGGAACAAGGCTTGCTGAAAATGCGCAAAACGCTGGGTTTATACGCTAACATCCGGCCGGTTGTGACCTATCCGGCCTTGCTGCATCTTTCTCCGTTGCGCGAAGACCGCGTGCAGGGGGCTGATCTGGTTATTTTCCGCGAACTAACCGGCGGTATTTATTTCGGTAAAAAATCGCGCAGTGAAGATCGTACCCTTGCGTCCGACGAATGCAGTTATTCCGTACTGGAAATCGAACGGATTACGCGGCTGGCGTTTGCATCGGCCCGGCAGCGTCGGCACAAAGTCACCCTGGTCGACAAAGCCAATGTACTTGAAACCTCCAGGCTTTGGCGCGAGACCGTGCGCGATATCGCGGCGGCCGATTATCCGGATGTAGAACTGGAATACCTGTATGTGGACAATGCCGCCATGCAATTGATCCAGAATCCGCGTCAATTCGACGTCATGTTGACCGAAAATATGTTTGGCGATATTCTTTCCGACGAAGCGAGCGTACTAACCGGCTCCATGGGCTTACTGCCATCGGCTTCGGTGGGCAGCAACACCGGCTTGTTCGAACCCATTCACGGTTCCTATCCGCAGGCAGCAGGACAAGATATTGCCAATCCACTGGCAGCCATTCTTTCGGCGGCCATGCTGCTCGATTACCTGGCACTGCACGCCGAAGCCAATATGGTGCGCGATGCAGTGATGGCAGTGCTGCAATCCGGCTCTGGCACGGCCGATCTGCAACCTGCTATCGTCTTAAAATGCTCCGAAGTGGGCGCTTTAGTGGTCCAACACCTACAAAAAATAGCCGCAAATACGCTTTCGGTGGCTTAAAAGAATCCACCAATCCATTCATAAATTACCTCCCGAAACTTAATCTCTCATTTTTCATCCAACCTACTCATGTATTATTCCGATTCCAGTATCGTTTTTCTCAATGGTCAGTTTATTCCCGCCCGGGAGGCCACCGGCAGTCTGTACGACCAGGGGCTGCACTATGGCAGCAGTGTTTTTGAGGGAATTCGCAGTTATGCCACCGACACCGGGACCCGTATTTTCAAGTCGCGGGAGCACTATGAGCGCCTGCATTATTCCGCCAGCGTCATGCACCTTGAATTGCCGTATTCCGTAGAAGAATTGACTGAAATTTCCTATAGGTTGCTGGAACTGAACGATATGCAGGATGCTTACCTGCGACCGCTCGTATACCCCGGACCGAATATGTCGCTGACGCCTTCGGCCGAAACCCACGTTTTCATCTGTACATGGCAATGGGGTAAATACCTGGGTGACAAGTTGTTGCGCTTGAAATTGTCTTCTTTCCAGCGCCCCAATCCGAAGTCGTGTTTTGTGGCTGCCAAGGCCAGCGGACATTATGTGAATTCAATCCTGGCAACCACGGAAGCCAAAGGGGAAGGATACGATGAAGCCTTGTTGACCGATCTGCATGGTTACCTCGCGGAAGGGCCGGGCGCTAATTTCTTTATGGAAAAAAACGGCGTATTACACACCTCCCCTTTGGGCAACATCCTGCCGGGCATCACCCGCGCAACGGTACTTGACATTGCGCAGAAACTGGATATTCCAGTGGAAGAACGGCTGTTTACACCCGCCGAATTGCGGGAGGCCGACGCTGCCTTTTTCTGTGGCACAGCCGCTGAAGTAATTGGTATTCAATCCGTTGATGATTATACATTTCCCAAAAAATGGGAGAAAACGCGGGGATTTCAAATCCAGCAAGCCTATAAAGAAGTGGTGCTGGGTCGCGAGACTTTTCAACCAACACTATATCCTATTTTTTAATAAATTCAAGCATGAGCCTGAACAAGTATTCCCGCCTGTATACCCAAAACGACGAACTTCCAGCGGCGCAAGCCATGCTTTACGGAGCAGGATTGCTGGAGGAAGATTTCGACAAAGCCCAGATCGGCATCGGAACCACCGGTTTCGAGGGCAACACCTGCAATATGCACCTGAGCCAGTTGGGCGACTGGGTGAAAGAAGGGGTGGTCGCTGCCAAGTTGGTAGGCTGGCGTTTCAATACGATCGGTGTGAGCGATGGCATTACCAACGGTTCGCCGGGCATGCGGTACTCGCTCGTTTCGCGGGAAGTGATCGCTGATAGCATCGAAACCATTACCGGGGCGCATTACTACGACGGCCTGATTACGGTCGCCGGCTGCGATAAAAATATGCCGGGTACCGTGATCGCCATGCTGCGGCTCAACCGTCCGTCTATTATGGTCTACGGTGGTTCGATCCACGGCGGTACCTATCGGGGTGAAAAACTGAATATCGTGTCCGCGTTTGAAGCCTACGGTAAAAAAGTAGCGGGTACGATTTCGGACGCCGATTTTCGCGGAGTCATTCACAATTCTTGTCCGGGCGCAGGCGCTTGCGGCGGTATGTACACGGCCAATACCATGTCGTCGGCCATCGAAGCAATGGGTTTGTCGCTGCCTTACAGCGCATCGTATCCGGCCGTTAGTTTTGAGAAAAAGATGGAATGCCACGCGGCCGGCGCGGCCATTTACCGGTTGCTCGAAATGGATTTGAAACCGCTGGATATCGTTACGCCCGCTGCATTGCGCAACGCCATGCGCATCGTCACTGTACTGGGGGGCAGTACCAATGCTGTATTGCACCTGATCGCGATTGCCCATGCTGCCGGATTATCATTAACCCTCGAAGATTTTCAACAAATATCCAATGTAACCCCGTTGCTGGCCGATCTGAAACCGTCCGGAAAATACCTAATGGAAGACCTGCACGCATTGGGCGGAATACCGGCGGTGCTGCGTACTATGCTCGATAACAATATGTTAGAAGGTGATTGTTTGACCGTAACCGGTAAAACGCTGGCCGAAAATCTGGCCGATATAAAACCGTTGGGTGCAGCGCAAGACTTATTCCGCCCGTTTTCCAATCCCTTGAAAGCGACCGGACATATTCAGATCTTATACGGTAATCTGGCTGAAAAAGGCGCGGTTGCCAAAATAACAGGCATGGAAGGCGAACGATTTGAAGGTCCGGCCGTCGTTTTTGACGGCGAAGCCGACATGCATGAAGGCTTGCGCGCCGGCAAAATCCAGCCCGGTAACGTGGTTGTTATTCGCTATGTCGGCCCCTGCGGCGGCCCCGGCATGCCCGAAATGCTCAAACCTACCAGCGCCCTGATCGGCGCAGGTCTGGGTAATAAAGTAGCGCTCATCACCGACGGTCGATTTTCCGGCGGTAGCCACGGTTTTGTCGTGGGACACCTGTGCCCCGAAGCCCAGAACGGCGGTACCATCGCCTTGGTGCACGATGGCGATTTAATCACCCTGGACGCTTTGAAAAATCAAATTCACCTGCACGTCGAGCCGGCTGAATTGGCAGCACGGCGCAGTGCCTGGCAACAACCCGATCTGCCCGTCCAACGCGGTGTATTGTATAAATATGCCCGGCAGGTCAGCGACGCCAGTTCCGGCTGTGTCACCGATTTATAAACCTCCTCCAATCACGCATTCACTTTTCACGCTTCATTTTTCACTCTTTTATGGATACTGCATTCGCAAAACCTGCTGCCCACCCCACCCAAGAGCAGCCTGTTGCTCCTACCACCGCTGCACAGCCAACACCGAAATCAATTGAATCCAAAGTGCTTACCGGCTCGGAAGTCGTGCTGGAATCCATGGTTGCCGAAGGCGTGAAAACTATATTCGGGTATCCGGGCGGCGCTATTATGCCGATTTACGATGCCCTGTACGATTACGGCGATCGTCTCGAACACATCCTCGTGCGGCACGAACAAGGCGGTATCCACGCGGCACAAGGTTTTGCCCGGGCCAGTGGGAACGTGGGGGTGGTGTTTGCTACCAGCGGTCCGGCGGCGACCAATCTGGTGACCGGGCTGGCCGATGCCATGATCGACAGCACGCCGGTAGTAGCCATTACCGGACAGGTATATGCCCACCTGCTGGGTACGGACGCATTTCAGGAAACCGATATCATCAATATCACAGCACCGATTACCAAGTGGAATTACCAGGTGACCGATGCCTCTGAGATCGCGGAAGTCATGGCCAAGGCATTTTACATTGCCCGCAGTGGCCGGCCGGGTCCGGTGTTAATTGATATTACTAAAAATGCTCAGATTCAGAAAGTTGATTTTGAAGGATATAAACCCTGTTTGCACATTCGAAGTTACCGGCCGAAACCAGTCGTACGCAAGGAATATATCGCTGCGGCGGCCGCGATGATCAATGCGGCGGAGCGCCCTTTCGTGATCTACGGGCAAGGGGTCATTCTGGGCAAAGCCGAGGCAGAATTCCGCGCTTTTCTCGAAAAGTCGGGCATTCCTTCGGCCTGGACAATCCTGGGGATGGGGGCCGTCCCGACCGATCACCCGCTTTCCGTGGGTATGCTCGGTATGCACGGCAATTATGGCCCCAACGTGCTGACCAATGAATGCGATGTGCTGATTGCTATCGGTATGCGCTTCGACGATCGCGTGACCGGACGTCTGGATAAATATGCCAAACAAGCCAAGGTGATCCATTTGGATATTGATCCGGCAGAAATAGATAAAAACGTGCTGGCCGATGTGCCGGTCTGGGGTGATTGTAAGGAAACATTGCCGATACTCACCGCACTGGTCGACGCTAAAACCTACCCGGAATGGCTCCAGCGTTTCCATGACTGTATGGCCAAGGAAAACGAGGTCGTCATTCATAAAGAAATAAATCCTACTTCCGGCCCGATCACCATGGGCGAGGTAATCCGGGAATTAAACGACCTCACCGGCGGCGATGCGATCATTGTCACCGACGTAGGTCAGCACCAGATGGTCGCCTGCCGGTATGCTAAAATGAATCAGACGAAAAGCAATATCACTTCTGGCGGCTTGGGCACCATGGGATTTGCGTTGCCAGCGGCTATTGGCGCCAAATATGGCGCACCAGACCGCACGGTCGTCGCAGTCATCGGCGATGGCGGTTTTCAAATGACGTTACAGGAAATGGGGACCATTATGCAGTGTGGTATCGATGTGAAAATCCTCATCCTCAACAACAGTTTCCTCGGCATGGTACGCCAATGGCAGGAGTTGTTCAACAATGTGCGCTACTCTTTTGTGGATATTAAAAGCCCTGATTTCGTACAACTGGCCGCCGCTTATGGCTTATCCGGCCAATGTGTATCGGAACGCGATGCGCTCAGAGGTGCGTTGACCACGATGATCAACAGCCAGGGAACATACTTGCTGGAGGTAAAAACCGGTAAAGAAAATAATGTATTCCCGATGGTGCCGCAAGGGTGTGGGGTAGGGGAGATCAGATTAGAATAATTCGCTCCCCCACCAATAAATTGGTGAAACAAATCTCTATCCGGAGACACCGACAGTTTTATCTCAACCCACCAATTTACTGGTGGGAACAAAAGGAATCACGCATGAAACAGGAATTCACCATCACCGCTTATACCGAGAACCACATCGGCTTGCTCAACCGCATCGCAATCATCTTTTCACGGCGCAAAATCAACGTGGATAGTCTCAATACGTCCCCATCGGAAATTCCCGGAATCCACCGTTTCAATATTGTCATCAATGAAACAGAAATGGTGGTCGGCAAACTGGTGCGCCAGATCGAAAAACAGGTCGAAGTGCTAAAAGCCTATTATAACACCAACGAGGAAATTGTCTGGCAGGAAATGGCTTTGTACAAGGTTTCGACCGAAGAAATCGCCGAAAAAGTAAAGGTCGAGCGATTGTTACGGGAGCACGGTGCGCGGGCAGTCGTGATCCGCAAGGATTATACGGTGTTTGAAGCGACCGGTCACCGCGAAGAAACCGACAAACTGATCGAAGTGCTCAGCCCATTCGGTTTGATCGAATTTGTGCGCAGCGCCCGGATCGCCATCATCAAAGCCAGCAGCGGTTTTCACGAAAAACTCCGTGAATTTGAAGCGTTCGAACCCAGTGAGGAAGTGATTGAAAATGAATTCCTGGGACAGCAAGCCGGCGTTTTCTCCATGTAATACCGCCAGATCCAACCATAAACTTACAGGCGGCTCCTGAGGGAGTCGGTCAATCCTGTTTTACATGTACGCATTAATTGAAAAAAAATGGCACAACTTAACTTTGGCGGCACGGTAGAAAACGTCGTCACCCGCGAAGAATTTCCGCTTGAAAAAGCGCAGGCAGTTCTCCAAAACGAAATCGTCGCCGTCATCGGATATGGCGTGCAGGGCCCTGGTCAGGCACTCAACCAACGCGAAAACGGCATTAATGTCATTGTTGGACAACGCCCCAATTCTAAATCCTGGGATAAAGCCGTGCGCGACGGTTTCGAACCGGGCGTATCGCTGTTCGATATCGAGGAAGCGCTCGAGCGCGGCACCGTTATCTGTTACCTGCTGAGCGACGCTGCGCAGATACAACTTTGGCCAACCGTTAAAAAACACCTGACGCCGGGCAAAGCGCTGTATTTTTCCCACGGTTTTGGTATCACGTACAATGACCAAACCGGTATTATTCCACCGCCGGATGTGGATGTTTTCCTGGTTGCGCCTAAAGGTTCGGGTACATCCCTGCGCCGGATGTTTTTGCAGGGCCGCGGCCTGAACAGTAGTTACGCCATCCACCAGGATGCGACCGGTCGCGCGTTTGAGCGGGTGGTGGCGCTGGGTATCGCGATCGGCAGCGGTTATTTGTTTGAAACTACCTTTAGAAAAGAAGTATACAGCGATTTGACCGGCGAACGCGGCACCCTGATGGGCGCGATCCAGGGTATTTTTGCGGCACAATATGAAGTGTTGCGGCAGCGCGGCCACTCGCCGAGCGAAGCGTTTAACGAAACCGTGGAAGAACTCACCCAGTCGCTCATGCCGCTGGTCGCCGAAAACGGCATGGACTGGATGTACGCTAATTGCTCGACCACGGCCCAGCGCGGTGCGTTGGACTGGTGGAAAAAATTCCGCGACGCCACGTTGCCGGTTTTCAACGACCTGTACGACAATGTAGCCGCCGGAAAGGAGGCAGCGCGTTCTGTGGCTTCCAACAGCCAGCCGGATTACCGCGAAAAACTGGAAGTGGAATTGAAAGAATTGCGCGACAGTGAAATGTGGCAAGCCGGCCAGACTGTACGCAGTTTGCGTCCGGAAAATCAACCGGTAGAAGATGTAGCATAAGCCACTATTTTGCCATCGATGCAATCGACAGACCTTCCAAGTTCTATAACCTGGAAGGTTTTTTTATAGTTTTGCAATTTCAGCACAACCCTTTTATACCGAGAAAACAAAAAAATAAAGACCTTCACCGCATGAAATATTTCTTCCTGCTTTGCGCCGCACTGGTCACCTTTGCCATGTGCCATCCCCTCAAAAATAACTCCGTTGCAACGGATGCTCCTGCGGATGTGGAGACCCGATATGCCACGCTTTGTGCTTCCTGTCATGGGGAACAAGGATCTGCTTTTGTCAGTCGTACCTGGAAACACGGCAGCACCAAACCGGAAATCGTAAAGACGATCACCAATGGCTATGCTTTAGCTGGCATGCCCGCTTTTGGCGCAGCGCTCAAACCCGCCGACGTCGAGGCGCTGGCCGACTATGTACTGGCGGCACCCACACGCACGAACCGCTACGAGTTTGCCAATGCCCCGACCTCCAATATTTTCAAAGCCGGCTCCATGACGGTGCGCCTCGACACCGTTGTGCAGGGGATGAAAAGTATCTGGGGTATGGTGTTTCTGCCCAATAACGAACTGGTCTTTACCGATCGCGATGGTCAGGTATTCCGGATGTCGAAAGGTGGTAAACCGCGCC
>JBBRDQ010000150.1:0-12583 GCA_038203695.1 Chitinophagales bacterium | reverse complement strand
CGATCCCCAGTCCTTTCGCTACACGCGAGGCCAGCGATGAATCGATAAGGTGCAGCATACCGACCACGCGTTCGCGGATGGCCGGGTTCTCCAGTTTGCCCAGTTCAAACCGCAAGGCATTGATAATGTGGCCTTTTTCGGCATCGCTCTGGCTGTTGTAAAACAAGGTAGCCTGGCTGAAGTGATCGAAAAAACTCCGGCTGCGCGCCCGCACCTTCCGTGCATCGATGCGCTCATGGTAGGATACAAAACCGCCGTCCGAGGCCTTGGCCTGAAAAGGACAGCCATTGCCGGTTGTGTTGGGATTATAACTGGTTTTGCCGGCGTTGATCGTCTGGCGCATGTGGCCGTCGCGCTGGTTGTTATGCACCGGTGCCGTGGGGCGATTGATCGGAATTTCATGGAAATTAGGCCCCCCTAACCGGCTTAATTGCGTATCGGTATAGGAAAATAACCGTCCCTGCAACAGCGGGTCGTTGCTGAAATCGATACCCGATACAAGATGGCCGGGGTGAAACGCTACTTGTTCTGTTTCCGCAAAAAAATTGTCGGGATTGCGGTTCAGCACCATTTTACCAATGATTTGCACTGGCACCAGTTCTTCCGGAATCAGTTTCGTGGGGTCGAGCAGATCAAAATCAAACTTGTGTTCATCGGCTTCGGGCACGATCTGTACGCCGAACTCCCATTCCGGAAAATTACCCGCTTCAATGGCTTCCCATAAATCGCGGCGGTGGAAGTCCGAGTCTTTGCCCGAAATCAATTGTGCCTCATCCCAGACCACGGAGTGTACGCCCAGCACCGGTTTCCAGTGAAATTTCACAAATACCGATTCATTCTTTTCGTTTACAAATCGAAATGTATGTACGCCAAATCCTTCCATCATCCGGTAACTGCGCGGCAGCGCCCGGTCGCTCATGGCCCACATAATCATGTGCATGCTTTCGGGCATCAGCGAAATAAAATCCCAAAACGTGTCGTGGGCGGAACCTGCCTGCGGCATTTCGTGGTGTGGTTCTGGCTTCACAGCGTGGATCAGATCCGGGAATTTTACCGCATCCTGGATAAAAAACACCGGCATATTGTTGCCAACCAGGTCGTAATTGCCTTCCTCCGTGTAAAATTTCACGGAAAAACCACGCACATCGCGGGCCAGATCGGTTGATCCGCGTGAACCGGCTACGGTACTGAAGCGCACGAACACCGGCGTCCGCAGTCCCGGCGTTTGCAGGAATTTTGCTTTGGTATATTTGGTCATTGATTTACTCAATTCAAAATACCCGTGTGCAGCGCTGCCCCGCGCATGTACAATGCGCTCCGGAATTCTTTCGTGATCGAAATGGGTGATTTTTTCGCGCAATTGAAAGTCTTCCAGTAAAGTAGCGCCACGCTCACCCGCTTTCAGCGAATTTTGATCGTCGTTGATACGCAGCCCGTGATTGGTGGTCAGAAACTCACCTTGCCCGTATTCCGTATGCACGGAAAGGTCCTGGGATTTGGCATTGTCGGTGTCGGTATTCAGCGACGGACGGTTCTTTTCCATATATTTTAGATGAAGTTTATCAGACCACACTTGCAGTATGAATGCTATAAGATAAGTACGCAAAAGTCATGTTAGTAAACTGTTGCCGGCTATCGAATAAAATTGGTATGCCAAATGGCCGAAAAGCCGACGCGCCGTATTTTACAATCGACCCGCACGACAATTGGGGGTAATTTTTCCCCAAACTATACACGGATCAGCAACACAGGGGTCGCGTACATATGCTAGTGCGGCACTGGCATGCTTTTCGGAATAGCTATGGCCGATCAGCCGCCCCGCTCACCGTTTTTCCCCTGAACTGATCGTGTTAAAGCCCTTATTATCTTGCTGGATAAATCTTGATGGTCGGGAAGCGCCACAGCATCGTTCTTTTCTGTGTTCTATGAATTGATATTTCGAGAGAAAACAAATCACCCACACTAATTTTGATTAGTAGCGCGGTAACTGGTCTTCCAGTTGCCGCTTTTTTATTTTTTTGACGGATGAATCTTTGATTTGCTTAAATTTGCTCCATGAATCAGGTACAGCCTAACCCGTCTCCACAAAAGCGCGCAACCGAATTGGTAGCCATCAACCCGCCACCGCTCTGCAATGTGCAGAAGTATGCTTTTGCGGAGCAAAAAATGATCCTGCCGTACAGTCGCAGGGATTATTTTAAAATATGGATCGTGCAGGGCGAGAGTGTCCTGCACTATGCCAGCAAAACCATTCATATTACCCAACCGGCGCTCATTTTCTCCAACCCGTTGGTGCCTTATTCATTTGAACGGCTCTGTGACAATCTCACGGGTTATATTTTTATTTTTACCGATGCGTTTTTGGGTAGCAACCGCCAGGAAAGTATCGTACAATCGCCCCTATTCCAAATCGGCCACAATTCGGTATTTTTCCTTAATGAAGAGCAGTTAGGCTCACTATCAGCCATTTATGAAAAAATGCTGACTGAAATCACCACCGATTATATCTATAAATACGATGTGCTGAAAAACTACGGCAACCTGCTGATCCACGAAGCGTTGAAAATGCAGCCCGCCCTGACGGCTTTCAAACACCACAATGCCACTGCGCGCATTGCCAGTCTCTTCATGGAATTGCTCGAACGACAGTTCCCCATCGATGCGCCGGACCGGGCGCTTAAACTCAAAAAACCGGGCGATTATGCCACCCACCTTTCCGTCCATGTAAATCACCTCAACCACGCTGTCCGGCAAGTAACCGGCAAACCCACCTCCGCGCATATTTCCGAGCGCGTCGTCAATGAAGCCCGTGCCCTGCTTAGAAACACGGATTGGAGCGTGACCGACATTGCTTACAGCCTGGGTTTCGATTATCCGACCTATTTCAACAACTTCTTTAAAAAGAATACGGGCAGTACACCGCTTTCCCTGCGCAAGTGAATCTTTGATTTTTATAATTTTTCCTTTGATAACCGTTACCCGGTGCGTTTCGACTGACTCTACCTTTGTGGCAAAATAAATCGCAACATGAAATACAATGTATTAGGCAACACCGGCCTTAAAGTATCGGAACTCTGCCTCGGCACCATGACCTTTGGCGGCCGGGGTTTCTGGACTGCCATCGGCACCCTTGAACAACAACCGGTAGACGATCTGGTGCGCCGTTCGGTAGAAGCAGGCATCAATTTTATCGATACCGCGAATGTGTATTCCGAAGGTTTGTCGGAAGAAATGACCGGAAAGGCCATCCGCAACCTGGGTCTGAAACGCGACGACCTGGTCATTGCTACCAAAGTGCGCGGCAAAATGGCCGATCTGCCCAATGGTACCGGACTTTCCCGCAAGCATATCCTGCACGAAGTCGAGGAGAGCCTGCGCCGCCTGAATACAGACTACATCGACCTGTACCAGATCCACGGTTTCGACCAACTGACACCCCTGGAAGATATTATCGACACGCTGGATACGCTGGTTAAAAGCGGGAAAGTGCGTTACATCGGTTGCAGCAACCTGGCGGCCTGGCAGATCATGAAAGCGGTGGGTTATTCCACCTACCACCGTTTGGCTAAATTTGTATCCCTGCAAGCCTACTATACCTTAGCCGGCCGGGATCTGGAACGGGAAGTCGTCCCGGTACTGCAAGATCAGAAAATGGGTCTGCTGGTCTGGAGTCCGTTGGCCGGCGGTCTGTTGAGCGGCAAATACAAACGCGACGCCGAAACAACTGCCGATGGCCGCCGCGCTAATTTCGACTTCCCTCCGGTAAATAGAGACCGCACGTTCGATGTCATCGACGTACTGGCGCAACTGGCGCAGGAAAAACAAACCTCCGTCGCGCAACTGGCACTGGCGTGGCTGTTGCACCAGCCGGTCGTGACCAGCGTCATTATCGGTGCGAATAAACCCGAGCAACTCGAAGACAATCTCAAAGCGACGGGCGTTCCTTTCACAGCCGAAGAATTGCGACGGCTGGACGCCGTCAGCAAATTGCCCGCCGAGTATCCCGGCTGGATGCTGGAGCGGCAGGGCGCGGACCGGAAGTAGGCACTTGTATGTTTTCGGTGTGGTTGCTAGGTTGGGTATTCCTGTAGATGTTAACGCAATATTCGCCTTATTTTTATTTTCCCACTCCGGGCGGCACTGCGGCCTGGGGTGGGAAAAACAGGCGCAAAGCGCTCTAATGATTCATTTCCACCAATCTACCGGTTCCTCGCGATGAAACCGCATCTTTGTCCCCAAAAAAGACGTGTCGGCCACCCCCACCCTACCCTTCAAAAATACGCCTGGCGGACTGCTTCGACATTGGTATTATCTGTTGTATGCGACCATCTGGCTGACGCTGGCGTTCGCCCGGGCTGGATGGTATTTTAAACGGCGGGCCTTGCGCGATCTGGCGCTGCCGCACCCGGAGTCGCTGAGCTCCAGGGAAAAACGGCGCTGGCAGCATTATTTCTACGGCACGACCTACCTGAGTGTGATTTTCAATGCCTTACGTGGACAAACCCGGACCCGCCGCGAAAAACACCTCTTCAGCAACCTGGCCGCACTGGCGTACTTTTTCGATGACTTGGTCGATGCGTTCCGCGACCGCGACGACACCGGCGTGATCTGGGAGGACAATCCAGAGATATACGGTTCTGCGGCTGATGAACGTGGACTGGCGTTGCATTTTCTGCATAATATCTACCGGGAATTACCACCCGCCGACCTCCTGCAATTCAAAGAATTCATGCACCGGGTTTTTAACATAGAAGCCGCCGCACACCGCAAGGTAAGTGTTGCCGAAGAACTGCAACATTCCGCACAGTACGCCACAATCGACCACTTACTCCGGCATACCGCCATTAAAGGCGGTTATTCCGTGTTGTTATTCCGTCGGGTACTGGCGCATCCGCTGTCGGCTACCGAGCAGGATGCACTGTACCAGTTTGGTTTTTTGATCCAGTTGTGCGACGATATTTTTGATATCTGGCACGACCGGCAGGCATGTATTACGACGGTGGCGACGGCGTTAACTGAAAAAAACGAAGTCGCCCTGCTGCAACAACTATTTGAAGATCAGGTGGTTATTGTGAAACAGGCATTTCACCATATCCAGCCCGATGCGGCTGCCAATCGCGGCCCGTACGGACTGGCAGTCATCCATTTTATTATCAGTATCACCCGGGTTTGTCTGCAACACTATGCAGATTTGTTGAAAAAGCACGGAACTTTGCCGCTCGACAACCGGCATGTACTGGTCATGGATATGGAACGCTGGAAAAACCGGACGCGGGCAGCCTACTATTTATTGACCTGGCGCTAGCGTCGGCTCACCTTTGCTAATATGCTCAAACATACATGACTACCCTGATTCAAAACGCCATCCGCGAAAGTATTGCCGTCAAACAAACGATCCTGGAAGACGCTGCTTTCCAAGCCAAAATTGCCCAGGCTGCCGACGCATTCGTAACTACTTTCCGCGCCGGCGGCAAAGTGCTGTTTTGTGGCAACGGCGGCAGCGCGGCCGATGCGCAACATATTGCCGCCGAATTATCGGGACGTTTTTATACCGACCGGCCGCCGCTCTATGCCGAAGCCCTGCACGTCAATGGTTCTTTTGTCACCGCCGTTGGCAATGACTATGGCTACGACGAAATATTTGCCCGCATGACCGAGGCCGCCGGTCGCCGTGGCGATGTGCTGGTTGGCATCAGTACTTCCGGCAATTCGCCCAACATCCTGAAAGCCGTTTTAAAGGCTAAGGAGCAAGGCATGATCGTAGTAGGCATGACGGGAGACAGCGGTGGGAAGATAGCCGCACATTGCGACATCCTGCTCAATGTGCCCGCTGTGGACACCCCACGCATTCAGGAATCACACATTCTCATCGGACATATTATTTGCCTCCTGGTAGAAAAAATCATGTTCGCCTAAGACACCACACAGCACTGCAGAAACACTCCGCCTGCAAATTTAAGGACTTTATAATAATTGGCGCATTCATCTGTCGTAGCAACGCATTTACCTTTACGGTCGAATTATATAATTTTTGTTTAAAAACAAGCCGTAAATGCGAATTAAATATCTACAAAACTACTTTTTACTGTTCACGCTGTGTTTAGGAAGCATTAATCTGTCGGCGCAATCGCCCAACGACGCGATTATGATGCCCCGGAAAAACCTTTGCACGTTGGTGCAGTACACCCACAGCGCGTGGGATACCTACTGGGAAGGTCCGAACCGACGCACCAATGCCAATCTGGGGACGGTGACGACTCAGAATGTCATGCTCATGTTCAACTATGGCATTACCAGCCGCCTCAATGTAATGGCGGCTATACCGTATGTCTGGACTAAAACCAGCGCCAGTTACCTGTCGCCACAAGATGGCGTGCAAGACCTTTCCATTTTCGCCAAATACCAGTTGCTCGAAAAAAGCGTCTTGGGCGGTAAATTCAAGATCCAGGCTACCGGTGGGCTTTCTACCCCGGTCACGGATTACGTACCCGATTTCCAGCCCTTAAGTATCGGTTCGGGGGCCAATACGGCTTCCGCCCGGGCTATTCTGAATTTTACCCACCAAACCGGCCTTTACACGACTATTCAGGGCGGACACACCTGGCGCAGCAATATTACGGTCGACCGCGAATCCTTTTTGCTGCACGATATCTTGTATTACGGCAATGAGGTGCCCGTTCCAAATGTCTTCGACGCCTCCGTACGCCTCGGATATATCAAACCGAAATTTCAGGCAGAAATCTGGACAGATTATTTCACCGGTCTTAGCGGCGACGATATCCGCTACAACGACGCGCCGTTTCCCACGAATAAAATGTCGGCAAATTCGGTGGGCGCGTATGCTAAATACTACTTCGGACGATTGGGTATCCAGGCCTCCTACAATCAGGTATATGCCGGCCGCAATGCCGGTAAAAGCACCACCATTTCCGGTGGCATTTCCTACTTTTTCCACGTCGGCAAAAAACCTGCGGTTAACTAATCCATCACCTTTTCACTCAACTTACTATGCGTTCCATATATAATACGACACGCGTTCTTTTTGCGCTCGGCCTGCTTTTTAGCCTCGGCCAATGCGACAAAACCCCGGAAGTGACCGAAGTTATTCCTTACAATGAAACCAATCTCGATCAAAACGGCGGCAACTGGAAAACCTATGTTCTGGCTAATGGGTCTGAAATACCGGTTGCAGCGCCGGAAGCCGCCGGTTCTGCGGCCTATTTAACCGAATTGACCGACCTGAAAGCCAAAATGGCTGCGGCGACTTCCGATCAAAAAGCCATTGCCCAATTCTGGGGTGCCAACGGCGTCTTGCGCTGGCAAGAGATCGTGCGCTCTTTGTGTGCACAGTACAATGCTGCACCAAAAGCAAAAGACGACGGTACTTATTCGTCGCCAGATCCAACCAAACCGCTGGAGTTGCCGCGTTTCCCGTTTGCCAATCCACCCTACGCTTCCCGCGCAATGGCGCTGTTGAGTGTCGCGCAATACGATGCCATGGTTGCTACCTGGCATTACAAGTTCCAGTATAACCGCCTGGCGCCTTACAAAAACGATAGCAGTATTCAGCCCCTCATTCCTACCAACGACCTGCCCTCCTACCCTTCCGAAGATGCGGTAATCGCAGCCGCATCCCGCGAAGTATTGAAGTTCCTTTTTCCCGGTGAAAAGGAATTCCTGAATGCCAAAGCCGAAGAGCACAAAAACAGTCGCCTGTGGGCGGGTGCCAATGTACAAAGCGATCTTTCGGCCGGCGATTCGCTCGGTCGTATCGTGGCCAACCGCATTATTGCCTATGCCAAAGCCGATCGCATGGGCCAGGCCAATAACCAAGCCGGTGTCGCTGCCTTGCGCGCCGATGCCACTACGCGTGGATTTACGACACAGTGGACCAGCCGCGACCTGCCGGCGCGCCCGCCGATGCTACCTTTTTTTGGCAATGTAAAAACCTGGAATTTTGACGACGCCACCAAAGTATCCCTGCGTCCGCCGCCGCCGCCTGCAGTTGGCACGCCGGCTTTCGAAACAGCCATCCAGGAATTGCGCAATATGGCCAAAACCCGTACTGCCGAACAATGGCACATTGCCGCTTACTGGGCTGACGGCACCGGTACGCCCACCCCGCCCGGACACTGGAACAAAAAGGCCGCAGACCTGATCTACGCCGCACAATACAACGAGATCCGTACTGCCCGGGCCATGGCACTG
Organism: Chitinophagales bacterium; assembly: GCA_038203695.1. Taxonomy (GTDB): domain Bacteria; phylum Bacteroidota; class Bacteroidia; order Chitinophagales; family Saprospiraceae; genus M3007. Next base: position 4,375 of record JBBRDQ010000150.1, on the reverse strand, counting down.
GTTACAACTGCTATGGAAGATGCCGGCATCAGTTGCTGGGATACCAAATATTTTTACCTCTACCCGCGTCCTTCTGAAGTCGATAAGTCGGTGACTACCAGTACCGGGATTCCCAATTTCCCGGCGTATACCTCCGGCCACTCTACCTTTTCAGGGGCCGGGGCGGAAGTACTCGCTTATTTATTTCCGGCCAGCAAAGCCGAAGTGGAGGCGATGGCGAACGAAGCCTCCGACTCCCGAATTTATGGTTGCATTCATTACCGTTTCGATAGCGAAGTGGGCCTCTCCGTCGGCAAAGCCGTCGGTGGATATGCCGTACAACGCGGAAAAATCGACGGTTCAGAATAAAAAGGTATCGTGAATTTTGCTGAAAAGTCGCTCCGGGAAACCGGGACGACTTTTTTTATTAAATTAGGGTTTTGGGATGGTGATGGGCGGATTATCCCGATTAAAGGTCAGGTTGTAATCCCATGGCAACCAATGAAAACGGCCATCGCCGGATATATCGTGATAGAGCGCGTAGTTACGGCCGGTGGTGTTATAAAAATCGAGGTTGCCACTGGCCTGATCGAACGCGAACACCTTGAGAAATTCCGGCACATCGAATACCGTGTTGAGCGCTGCCGGATTGGTCTGCAATACTTCCAGTAAATGCAGCAAATCAGTCCAGTCGTTGGCGGCTTCATTATTGACTTTCTGGATATTGTTCGAGTAGGCCGCCGGATCATTGCCGAGCCAGGAAAGATCGAAGCCACCCGAACCGGGCGAATGCTGTTCGTACAGATTACCGGCGTGATTGCCATAGTTTACATCGAGAAAGGTATTGTCCACCTGCTCCACCAGGCGATACAAGCCGATATACTGATCGTCCAGGTAAACGGCGGCAAAAGCCGTGCGGGGTGCCTTTATACCCATTTCCCGCAGGATGCGATAGGAAAGGTTTTCGCGCAACATCGTCGGATCAGCCGCACCGTTATGCAGGTTGAACTTCTTTTCCTTGTCCAGTTTTTGACCGCTTTTGTATTCGTTCAGGTCAATCTTCATTGGTTTTTTACCAGAAGACCACCATGAGTTAAAGCCCTTGTGCCGCACCCCGGCACTGTCGCGCACCATGCCGTCGACGGAGATGATCGCCGGCGCATACGGGATATCGCGGATTTGTTGCTGGTTGAAATTGAACGAGAATAAATAATTGAGGGTCAACGTGTCCCAGAATCCGGAATAGTACGACGTAAGCCGTATTTCATGGACAAAAGAATCGTCGAATAAGTTGACGCCCGGCGTTTGGGCCGACGTTTTGCTGCTCAGAAAAAACAGTAGCAACAGGAGAATTGTATTTGTTTTCATGCTGTAGTATGAATGAATTTGTCAAATTAGCAGGGTTTGCTGCCCGAATCGCGCCTTTTTTAGCACTATTTTAGGGACATAAAGATCGGCATTAGCCTAGACGTACAATACTGGCTTCGGGGTTGTAACTTTTTTATAAAGTGGTCCGTCTTCCCGGCAGATTCTAGTCTGTTACCTCACTTCATTCAAAGCACACTCCTATGAAAAAAAGATTCCTTTTGTGGTCCACGCTGGTGCTGACCACCGCTTTACTGACCGCTCAAAATGCCGCCATCAACGGTTTTGTCAACAAGTACAAAGATGCGCCGGCTTTTACGTACACCTTTATTAGCAAAAAATCCTTTCAAACCTTACTGCCGGTTACGGACGATGCTGCCTGGAAAAAACTGGAAAATGTTATTAAAAATCTCGGCAGTCTGACCATTTTAGCCGCCGACAGCATCAAAAACGGCCAGGCGCTGTACAAGGAAATACTACCGTTGATTCCCGAAGACGAATTCAGCACCTTGCTGACCGTTCGCGACGGCAGCGACCATGTGCGCATCTGGTCCAAAGACGACGGCGATGTGGTGACCGATCTCATCCTGTTGGTAGGGGCGGCGGATAATTTTGTGCTGGTGTGTTTTTCCGGAAACCTCGAACTCGGCAATATCAATGAACTGGTCAATATGCTGAATATCAATGCAGTAAATGACATCGTCCAAACGACCGAACGAGTCGCCATCGATTTCAAAATCAGCCCCAACCCCAGCCAGGGCGATATTACACTGACGTATTCCGATGAAAAGGACGTGCCGGCCAACCTCACCGTGGTCGATCAAAACGGCCGGCAGGTGGCCAGCCGCAATCTCTCCGCAGCAGCCGTGCAACCAGTCAGCCTCGGCGATTTGCCCGCCGGTCTGTATTGGCTGCAAATGCAAACCCAAAACGGGCAGATCGGCACGAAACAGGTGCAAATCATGCGGTAACCTATCCGTACCGGCGGCTTCAGCCGCCGAATGAATGCACTGCAGTGCCGAAGAAGGCGGCAGAATGCCCTCATTCTTCCTTCAAAACGGTCGTTTATCGGGTATCCGGTAAGCGACCGTTTTGTTTTTTATATTTTCCGTACTGATTCGACTTACCTTTGCGGCACATTTTCCACTTGTACAATGGAGTGGATCGTGGAAATTAATGAACCAGTTTTTTCATACCCTCACGTCTCAACTTTTTTAAACAACAATGAAAAAAATTGCCTTTCTGTTGCTGTCCTGCCTGTTGGCGCACAGCGCAACTTTTGCCCAGATCAAAACCCCCGCTCCCAGCCCGACTGCATCGTTGTCGCAGACCGTTGGTTTAGCCAAAGTGAGTGTCGAGTACAGCCGCCCGGCGGTAAGAGGGCGCAAAATTTTCGGCGATCTCGTGCCTTTCGACAAAGTATGGCGCACCGGTGCCAACAAAGTGACCACCATCGCTTTCGACCAGGACGTGATGATTGCCAACAAAAAAGTAAAGGCGGGCAGTTATGCCTTGCTCACCATTCCCGGTAAAAAAGAATGGACGGTGATCCTCAATTCCGACGACAAACAATGGGGCGCTTATGAATATGACAACAAAAAAGACGTGCTGCGTTTGACGGCGAAAGCCGAAAAAACGGCGAAAGTGGAAAACCTGACCATTGCTTTCGAACAAGTCAATCCAACTACGGCTAATCTGGTCATCTCCTGGGAAATGACCGCAGTTCGTTTCGCAGTTATGCACGATAGCAACGAACAGATCCTCGCAGAGATCAAGGAAAAAACCAGCAAAGCCGACTGCACCACCGACACGTATTTCGACGCCGCCGATTACTACTACGAAAAAGGCATTAACCTGGAACAAGCCCTGCTCTGGGCCGACAAAGTAGTAGCCGCCGACCAGAAATACTGGACTTACCAACTGCGTGCTCGTATCCTGGCCAAACTGGGCAAATGCGACCGTGCTATTGCCGATGCTAAAATCTCCCTGGAAATGGCCAAAAAAGAAGGCGACGACTCGTATGTAAAGAAAAACGAAGCCGTGCTGAAACAATGCGGAGGAAAGTAAGCATAATAAATAGTGCAGTTTCCCGTAGCGGCAGGATGGTAGAACAGATAGAGCGGATGGTACGGATTAATCCGCACAATCCGTTTAATCCGTGTTCCAATCCTGCCGCTACGGGAAAATCTGTATTAATCCGCACAATCCGTTTAATCCGTGTTCCAATCCTGCCGCTACAGAAAAATCAGTTTCATCCATTGTCCCCCATCCTGCCGCCCTATGTGGCAAAAACTAAAAAACGCAAATTATAATGAAAACCACCCTCACCATTGCCCTGTGCTGCCTGCTGAACACCGTGTTCGCCCAGCAATCCACCAAATCCATTCAGGTAACCGTATCCGATACCATCGAAGTGCTGGCGCATCATATCAGCGTATTGATCGAATTTAAAGATACGACCGGCGGTGAAGATTATTCCGCTGAACGCCAAAGCGACTTCACCGGGCAATACGCCGAAGTCACCAAAATGCTCAATAAATACGGTGTACCCTGGAAAACGGCCGGTGAAAGCATGGGCGGTATGTTCGGACAAATGATGGGTGGCAAACAGCCGCTCAATATTATTGCCGATTTCACCTCCCTGGAACAATTCGACGGCACCCTCGATATGCTGCACCGAATCAAATATGTGCAAACTGCCGAACTAAATAATACCGTGGACGACGGCAAGGTCGACAAAACCCGGCTGTACGACAAATTGCTGAAACAAGCGCGTAAAAAAGCCGACATGCTCGCTAAACTAGCCGGCAAAAAAACTGGCGATATTCAACAAATTATCGAACCTGCCGGCACCACTGCTGCAGGTTCCAGCGACCCGGCCGCCGGTCTCGGCGCATTCTACAGCCAAATGCTGGGCGCCTCCGGCATGACCGGACAAAAAAGGCCAGATCATAAAGTGTCGGTTCCGGGCAGCATTTCTATCACGTATTACTTGGTAGACTAGTCAATAAGTCCGCGCACCCGCCCCAAA
>JBBRDQ010000149.1:0-12662 GCA_038203695.1 Chitinophagales bacterium | reverse complement strand
AAGGCAGGGCAATCAGCGAACCGATGATCAATACGAGGAAAATGGCGAGGCCAATCAATAATTTCTTCATGGTGGTGGTATATAGCTGCGGACATATATTCCGCGTTGTGTACAAGTTGTATGGAATTGGGGCAATGTAATGTAACGATGCTTTACGGGCATTCGTTTACATACAACGCGTTAAAAAATTGATGCCAGCGGCTTTTTGACGCGCAAATGTACGTGCAGAAGTTATGTTTGGTTACTTTGCACAGGGATAATAATGCCTTACATGACAAAAATATTAACTAAAATACGAATGGACGTTGCACCGTATGCGCAACGTCCATTAACCGTTAACCATTATACATTAACCATTGAAGACCGCACTGTCTTTACTTTCCAGCAATGAAAAACCCATCAGATATTCATCGACCTGTCGGGCGCATTCGCGGCCTTCGCTGATCGCCCAGACCACCAGTGATTGTCCGCGCCGCATATCACCGGCCGCAAATACTTTTCCGATACTGGTCTGATACGCGTTTTCTGCCGTACGCACATTCCCGCGTTCATCCAGTTGTACACCTAATTCGGTTAATAATCCGCTGTGCTGCGGGTGCACAAAACCCATGGCCAGCAAAGCCAGTTCGCACGGTAATTCCCGCGTAGAACCCGGCACCTCTACAAACTGCGAAGGACGACCATCGGCACTGGTTTTCCATTCCAGATCGACTACTTGCAGCGCCCGCAGTTTACCGTTTGCATCGCCGAGAAAGGCTTTGGTGTGCACCGCAAAATGCCGTTCGCAACCTTCTTCATGGGAGGAAGTCATTTTTAGCAACATCGGATAACTGGGCCAGGGCATCGCGACGGTGCGCTGTGCCGGCGGTTGTGGGAGCAGTTCGAACTGCGTGACGGATTGCGCGCCCTGCCGGTTGGAAGTGCCCACGCAATCACTGCCCGTATCGCCGCCTCCAATGACGATGACGTTTTTGCGATGGGCGGTGTCTTCCAATTGACTAAGCGCTGCGTCGTCGCCTTGGCAACGAACACGCTCGTTTTGTGCTTTTAGAAAATCCATGGCAAAGGAAACGCCTTCCAGATCGCGTCCCGGCAGCGGCAAATCACGCGGGATGGTCGAACCACCCGCCAATACCACCGCGTGGTGCTCGCGCAACAAATCCTTGAGCGGCATATTTACGCCTACTTCGGCATTACAGCGGAAAATGACACCTTCCGCTTCCATTAGTTTCAGACGGCGATCGATCACCCATTTGTCCAGTTTAAAATCCGGAATACCGTACCGCAACAATCCACCCGGCGCATCCTGACGCTCAAACACGGTGACTTGGTGCCCTGCCGCATTCAACTGCGCTGCTGCCGCCAGTCCGGCCGGCCCAGAGCCGACAATGGCTACTTTTTTACCGGTGCGGACGATGAATGTACGCGGCTGCACGTACCCCTGGTCGAAGGCCATCTCGATAATATGCCGCTCGATCTCTTCGATGGCGACCGGCGGCTGGTTGATGCCCAACACGCAGGCGCTTTCGCAGGGGGCCGGACAAATGCGTCCGGTGAATTCCGGGAAGTTATTGGTCGAAGCGAGTATTTCGTACGCTTCCTGCCAGCGGCCCCGGTACACCGCGTCGTTGAATTCGGGAATAACATTGCCCAGCGGACAGCCGCTGTGACAAAACGGCACGCCACAATCCATGCACCGGCCCGCTTGGTGATTGGCTTCCGCTTCGCTGTATCGCGCCACAAATTCACGGTAGTGTTGCAGTCTTTCCGCCACCGGCTGTTTGCCAGGCAGTTGGCGGGTATGTTCTAGAAATCCGGTTGGTTTGCCCATTTATTTGTATGCTTTACCCAAGAAATGGGTGCGGTTAGAATTCACTTTTCACGCGTCATTATCAATTCACTTCCTGCCAGCGCTTTCTTGTAATCCTTCGGAAATACCTTAATAAACCGCGACAACTGGTTCTCAAAATCAGCCAGCACAAATTCGGCCAGTGTACTGCCGGTGTATTGATAATGCCGCGTCAGTAACCCGTGCAATTCGGCAGCATCTGCGTCGGTTAATGGGTCAAGGTCGATCATATCGTGATTGCATTGGGCGGCGAAGTTTTCACGCACATCCCAAATGTACGCCAGACCGCCACTCATACCTGCGCCAAAATTGCGGCCGGTGCCGCCCAGGTTGACCACCCGACCACCGGTCATATATTCACAACCGTGATCGCCGATGCCTTCTACCACGACGCTTGCGCCGGAGTTGCGCACACAAAAGCGTTCGCCGGCCTTACCCCGGATAAACGCAGCGCCGGATGTCGCGCCATAAAAGGCCACATTGCCGATGATACTGTTTTCTTCCGGCACAAACGTCGCCTGACGCGACGGGTAAATGGCCAGGGTAGCGCCACTCAAACCTTTGCCAAAATAATCGTTGGCATCGCCTTCGATTTTTAGTTCGAGTCCGCAGACGCTGAACGCACCGAAACTCTGCCCGGCCGTGCCGGTAAATTTTATCCGGATCGTGCCGGGTGGCAGTCCTTTTGCACGGTATAGTTTGGTAATCTCATTGGACAGTAAAGTACCCGTTGCGCGGTTGGTATTTTTGATCAAAAATTCCAGTTGCACCGGTTCGGCAGACCGCAAGGCCGGCTGCGATTGTTCCAGCAATTGCCAGTCCAGAATATGCGCCAGTCCGTGGTCCTGCTCTTCCTGTTTATACAGCCCGACGGATGCATCGGCCGGTTCGCGGTACAGAATAGGGGAGAGGTCCAGATTGGCGTATTTGGGATGAGGGGTCAACCCTTCTTCGTGGTCGCGCATACCCAGATACTCCACCTGACCGACCATTTCCGCGATAGTACGGAAGCCCAGTTCGGCCATAATTTCGCGCAGTTCCTCGGTCAGAAACTTGAAATAATTCACCACGTGGTCCGGATCGCCGGTGAAACGTTTGCGCAGTTCCGGATCCTGGGTGGCTACGCCCACCGGACAGGTATTCAAATGGCATTTGCGCATCAGGATACAGCCTTCCACCACCAGTGCGGCCGTAGCGACCCCCCATTCTTCTGCGCCCAATAACGTTGCGATGGCGATATCGCGCCCTGTTTTCATTTGTCCGTCGGCCTGCAATACCACGCGACTGCGCAGGCGGTTGCGCACGAGTGTCTGATGGGCTTCGGCCAGGCCGAGTTCCCAGGGCAAACCGGCGTGTTTGATACTGCTGATCGGCGAAGCGCCCGTGCCGCCGTCGTGTCCGGAAATAAGCACCACATCGGCCTTGGCTTTAGCGACACCGGCTGCAATGGTGCCAACCCCTGCTTTCGATACCAGTTTTACATTGATACGCGCAGCACGATTGGCATTTTTCAGGTCAAAAATCAATTGCGCCAGATCCTCGATCGAATAAATATCGTGGTGGGGCGGGGGAGAGATCAATCCAACCCCCGGCGTAGAGTGCCGCACTTTCCCGATCCATGCATCAACCTTATGACCCGGCAATTGTCCACCTTCGCCCGGTTTTGCGCCCTGCGCCATTTTAATTTGTAATTCAGCCGCTTCGGTAAGATAAAGACTAGTCACGCCAAAACGACCGGATGCCACTTGCTTGATCGCGCTGCGCATCGAATCGCCAGCCCGGAATCGCGTAGAATGGCTCAAAGATGATTGATCACCCGCTTCCAGTTCGCTGATCAGTTGGTATCGCACTTCATCTTCGCCACCCTCGCCGGTATTACTTTTTGCACCCAGGCGATTCATAGCGACGGCCAGCGTGGTGTGCGCTTCCCAGGAAATAGACCCGAAGGACATCGCACCGGTCGCAAAACGCTGGTAAATATTCTCAGCCGGCTCTACCTCCGAGATGTCGATCGAAGGGCGCTGGCGCTTAAAGTCGAATAAACTGCGCAGCGTTACTGCTTTTTGCGATTGATCGTTGACATGTTTGGCATATTTTTTAAACGTGGCATAATCGCCTGTACGCGTAGCATGCTGCAACAGGTGAATGCTCTGTGGATTGAATAAATGCACCTCGCCCCGGCGTTTCCACTGGTAGATACCCCCGACGGGCAGCCGGTCAACCGGGATGTTTTTACGACTGAACGCCAGAAAGTGTTTGGCCAGGGTTTCGCGGGCTATTTCGTCCAAGCCCATGCCTTCGATACGCGAAACGGCGCCGGTAAAATATTGATGGACCACTTCGCTATTCAGTCCGATAATCTCGAAAATCTGCGCGCCCATATATGATTGCAGGGTGGAAATACCCATTTTCGAAAATACTTTCAGCAATCCTTCATTGACCGCCTTGATATAATTTTTTTTCAACTGGTTGATTTCCAGCGGCGTATCCAGGTGTCCCGTTTGTTTCATATCGCGGATCGTCGACAGGGCCAGATACGGGTTTATGGCAGTGGCGCCAAAACCCAGCAGGGCTGCAAAGTGATGCACCTCCCAGACATCTCCGGCTTCGACCACGATACCGACATTGCCGCGGCAGCCCTTGCGGATCAGGTGGTGATGGACTGCCGATGTGAACAACAGTGATGGAATGGCGGCGTGTTCCGAGTCGATCGCGCGGTCGGACAGCACCAATACTTCGAACCCATCTTCTACCGCATCAAAGGCATAGCGACAGATTCGGTCGAGCGCTTTTTTCAAGGAACCGGGCTGGCCATCGGCGCGGAAATACATTTGCAGCGTTTTTGCCTGGAAGATACCCGTATCTATACTGCGGATCTTTTCCAGTTCGTGGTCGCTCAGGATCGGATGCTGCAACGCCACGGTATGGCAAGTGAGCGGATTTTCCACCAATAGGTTGCCAATATTACCCACAAAAGTCGCCAGCGACATCACCATTCGTTCACGGATCGGGTCGATTGGCGGATTGGTCACTTGCGCGAATAATTGCTTGAAATAACTCGATAGATGTTGCGGCTGGTCGCTCAAAATGGCCAACGGCACGTCCGTACCCATGGAACCGATCGGCTCCTTGCCGTCGATGGCCATCGGCGCAATGATTACGTCGAGGTCTTCGGTGCTGTAACCGAAGGCTTTCTGGTATTTGAAAACCTGGCTGCTTTCCAGGTGGTTGAACGTAACGCGCGGCTCCGGCAATTCCTCCATGCGGATTTTGTGCTTGTTCAGCCATTCGCCGTACGGTTTTTGCGCACAGATACCGCTTTTTAATGTTTCATCGCTGATAATACGACCCTGCTCCAGATCGACCACAAACATTTTACCCGGCTGCAAACGCCCCTTTTCCTTGATCATTTCCGGTGGAATCGGCAATACGCCGGTTTCCGAAGCCATTATCACGCGGTCGTCGTGTGTGACGCAATACCGCGAAGGGCGCAAACCGTTCCGGTCGAGCGTAGCGCCGATCAAGTTGCCATCGGTAAAGGAAAGCGACGCTGGGCCGTCCCACGGCTCCATAAACGAGGCGTGGAATTCGTAAAACGCCCGTTTGACCGGATCCATATCGGACTGGCCATCCCAGGCTTCCGGTATCAACATCATCATCACCTGTGGTAGCGACCGGCCGCACAAAGTGAGCAGTTCGATCATATTGTCCAGGCAGGCAGAGTCGGATTGCCCCTCGGTGACAATGGGTAACAACATATCCATTTCCTCTTTCGAGAAGAACGGCGACGTGAACCCTTTTTCGCTGGTTTTCAACCAGTTGAGGTTACCCTGTAGCGTATTTATCTCCCCATTGTGCGCGATGAAACGGAATGGCTGGGCCAGTTTCCAGGAAGGAAATGTATTGGTCGCAAAACGTGAATGCACCAAGCCGAAAGCGCTGACCAGGTTTTTATTGCCGAGGTCCAGGAAATAACCGCGTACCTGCGTGCTGGTCAGTTGACCTTTATAAACGACCGTTTTGCAAGACAATGAAGCGATGTAAAAGCCTATTTCATCGCGCCGAACGATACTGTGGATCAGGTGCGACGCGTAATTGCGCAGTACAAATAGTTTGCGCTCAAAATCATTGGGCTGGTTGATCGAATCGGGACAACCCACGAACACCTGTTCCATCTCCGGTTCTACGGACAATGCAGTCGGGCCGATCGCTTCCGTGTTGACCGGCACTCTGCGCCAGGCCAGTAATTCCAAACCCAGTTTTTCCGCACAACGACTGAAAATAGCGCGGCACTCCTCGCGCAACGCAATATCCCTGGGGAAAAACACCATCCCGACCCCATACTTGCCAAAAGCCGGCAAATGCACGCCTTGCCGCAGGCATTCGTCAAAGAAAAATTCGTGCGGTATTTGAATCGTAAGACCCGCACCGTCGCCCGTATTGGGCTCACTGCCACACGCACCGCGGTGCTCCATGTTCTCCAGAATTGTGAGCGCATCGGAGACGGTTTGATGATTCTTGGTACCCTTAATATTTGCGACGAAACCAATGCCGCAAGCATCGCGCTCAAAGCGCGGATTATACAGACCTAATTGACTCATATTCTGACAGATGTGGTGATGATTGGCTTTATCCGGTCAGGTCTGTTTTGTAGCGTGCAGATAATGATAAAAATCCCGCACAAAGTTTAATTTGGAGAATTTTATTTCAAGTGCAGCCTGCAAATTTATTTTGTTGTTGGCATATAACCAAAAAAACAAAATAAGAAAAATAGTAGATATTGGAAAATAAATATAGAAAAACGCAGAACTGCATTTTTATAAAATGTTGTTCCGCGACACGACGCGTTGGTGAAGGTTTTGTTTGGAAATAAAAATATCAGAAATATCGTAAGGTTATTGTTTCACCGGCCAGTAAGTCCAATAAGGCAAGGCCGGGCAGATTAGTTGGGATGGACTGGGGTTGTTGGGTGAGATTGCAAAAAGTAACGTACCCGACACCGGCCTGTTTGGCGTCGAGGCGGTAAACATCCGGCAGCAACTCGGTCACCATGTGTACCTGACTGCCGCGCAAGTCGAGCGCTTCTTGCAATGCGGCCATTTGCTCCGGCGTGTAATCGGCCAGGTCGTCGGTCATGAAAAGCAAACTGCCCAACAAAGCCTGGATGGTCAGTACGGTAGATTGCTGTATTGGCGTGAGCTGGTGGTTGTTCGTGCGGAGACTACAGGCATCCGTAGCGTTGTGAAAAATGCGGCCGTTGAGTTGCCAGCGCCCCAGCGTACTGCGCAGCGAAGACAACGTGCTTGCCCGTTCGCGGTGGTGTAACCAGGCGGGCCAGCGTTGTTCCCAGTTTATATAGGTGTCACTGCCCATGCGGCCATAATCTGCCAGGCCGAAACCTGCGCCCAATGGCACACCGCCGGCCAGCAGTTGTTTCGAACCCACACACTGCCGCAAAAATTCCATGGCCTCGTGCATCACCTGTCCGCGGGTTTTGTTGACGGGTGGCACCAGGCACACCGCGAATAGAAAATCCAGGTTTAGTAATTCGTATCCCCATTTTGCACAGACCACGTGAAATACGCCACTCAAATAATCGCGTACTTCCGGGTGGTAAAAATCAAGCGCATAGTACCAGCCGCCCCATTGCGGGTTCTTACCCACCCGAATTGGCTGGCCCCTGGCATCTTTTAACAACCATTCTGGATGTTTTTTTACCAAATCGGAGTCCTTCGCAGCCACGAACGGTGCCATCCACAAACCGGGCTGTAAACCTTTCGCCTGAATCGCCGCCGCCAAACCGGCCATACCACCGGGGAAGGCTGGTTTGGCCGTACGCCAGTCGCCCACTGCCGTTTGCCAGCCGTCGTCGATTTGAAAACAGGTGAATGGCAAACCGCTGTTCGTCACGCTTTCCAGGTTTTTCGTTATCATATCCACCGATAGATCCGTAGCACGATGTCCACGACTCGTCCAGCCCAAAGCAGGCGGTGCAACCGGTGGTTTGATCTCCGCGAGCGCACAATACCGATCGAACTGATCGGTCGCAACGCCCGTTTCCGTTACCCAGAAGTCCAGCCCGGGAAAGGAATGCGCCAATTGCAGGTGTTCCACATCCTTGCGTACGGTCAAAATGCCGTTGGGCTGGTCGTATAAAAAGAGGGTAAAACCGGTCTGTTCGTGCAACGAACCGGCGAAGATATCGGGTCGCACAGGGTGGTCCGCTTTGAGCGCGAAATATGTCCAGGAATGCAGACCCGGTGGAATGCCTGGTATAAAATCGTCGCCCGTGCGGCCCAGCGTTTTGCGCGCTATACTGCGCAGCCGGGGGATACTATCCGTTACCGGCAACCAGCGGCTTTCACTCCACGATTGGTAGCCATTGGCGAAAAAACGTGCATCGGCCGGGCTGGGCAGATCGAATTGCACTTCCAGGCCGTGAACGATAATATCCTGTTTGGGGTGCAGAAACAGCGAATACCGTTGTCCGCCATGTACTTCCACTTGTTGAAAATCGACGTACAGTTCATCGAATGAATTGGCCCGTCCGGGTGTGAGCGGATAGGTTTTGCCGTTGATGGAGAGCAGGGCCTGGCGAAAGTGCATGATTGTAGCGGGTGAATTAGTAGGCTTAAAATTAAATACCGATAGGATTCGAAGAGAACAAAGGTAATGGCTGCATCCTGCTTTGTTTGTTTTTATAAAGAGGACAGCGCGATTCAACCGACTTTTCCATTTACCTATCTTATCTTTGCGGCCGATTCGCCAACGCAATCGCGAAACCCTGTTTCGAACACCCAGCCGGCTACCATACCGGCGCACAACAGCACAGTAAAACTGCATGGAGCCCACGCCCACTGTCGAGACTGCCAAGAGCCTTGGCCTCACCCCGGAAGAATTTGCCAAGATCCAGGATATTCTGGGCAGAACGCCCAACTTTACCGAACTGAGTATTTATTCGGTCATGTGGAGCGAACACTGTTCTTACAAAAATTCCATCCTGCAACTCAAAACCCTGCCCCGCAAAGGCCATCGACTGCTGGTGGAAGCCGGGGAAGAAAATGCCGGACTGGTCGATATCGGCGGCGGCCTGGGCTGCGTATTCAAAATTGAAAGCCACAATCACCCGTCCGCCATCGAACCTTACCAGGGCGCAGCCACCGGTGTGGGGGGGATTCACCGCGACATTTTTACCATGGGCGCGCGCCCAATCGCGGCACTCAATTCCCTGCGTTTCGGCGTGCCGGATAATGCACGCATGAAACACTTGATTGCCGGCGTAGTCAAAGGGATCGGCGATTACGGCAACGCATTCGGCGTACCGACCGTCGGTGGCGAAGTATATTTTTACCCGTGTTATAACCATGATATTCTGGTCAATGCCATGTCCGCCGGGATTGTGCGGGCGGGCGAGACCGTGAGCGCTACGGCCGGCGAACCGGGCAATCCGGTGTTCATCGTCGGTTCGGCGACCGGTAAAGACGGTATTCACGGTGCTACGTTCGCTTCCGCCGATTTGTCGGAAGATTCGCACGAAGACCTGCCGGCGGTACAGGTCGGTGACCCGTTCCAGGAAAAACTGTTGCTGGAAGCCTCGCTGGAAGCCATCAAAACCGGCGCGATTGTCGGCATGCAGGATATGGGCGCAGCCGGTATCACCTGCTCAACCTCCGAAATGAGCGCCAAATCCGGCGTAGGTATGCGTATTGATCTGGATAAAGTGCCCAAGCGTCAGCACAACATGAAGGACTGGGAGATCCTGTTGTCCGAAAGTCAAGAGCGTATGTTGATCGTGTGTATCCCCGGCCGCGAAGCCGAGATTAAAGCCGTGTTCGACAAATGGGATCTGCCCTGCGAACTGATCGGCGAAACCACCGCGGGCGGGCGCCTGGAGTATTTTTACGGCGGTGAAAAAGTGGCCGATGTGCCCGGCGAAACGCTGGTATTGGGCGGCGGCGCACCTGTTTACATCCGCGAACAAACAGAACCCACCTACCTGGCCAAAGTACGCGCCTTCGACCCCACGACTATCCCAGTGCCAGCCGATTTGCAGGCAACGGCTAAAAAAATCTGGAACTCGCCCAACATTGCTTCCAAAAACTGGATTACCCAGCAATACGATTCAATGGTGCGCACCGGTACCGTGACCACCAATTATCCGGCCGATGCGGCGATTGTGTACGTCAAAGGCACGAAAAAGGCCCTTGTGCTGACGACCGATTGCAATTCCGCGTATGTGTATGCCGATCCGTACAAAGGCGCGATGATTGCCGTGGCCGAAGCCGCCCGCAACATCGTCTGCGCCGGCGGCGAACCAGTAGCCATTACCAACTGCCTGAATTTCGGCAATCCGTATAACCCTGAAGTGTACTACCAGTTTGCCGAAGCCATTCGCGGCATGGGCGACGCCTGCCGGAAATTCGAAACGCCGGTAACCGGCGGCAACGTCAGTTTCTACAACCAGTACGCCAAAGACGGTGAAGTCATTCCCGTGTACCCGACTCCGACCATCGGTATGCTGGGTCTATTGGATGATTGCGAGCAGTTTATGACGCTTGATTTCAAACAGCCCGGCGACTTGATCTACCTGCTCGGCATCAGCCGCGCCGATATCAACAGCAGCGAATACCTGCGCCTCATCCACGGCGTGCAACACAGTCCTTGTCCGTACTTTGACCTGGAAGAAGAATACTTCGTCCAGAACGCCGTGAAAAAGGCCATTCAACAAAAATTGCTGCAATCGGCACACGACGTAAGTGAAGGCGGCATTCTGGTGTCGCTGGTCGAAAGCGCCTTGCCGCGCGGATTGGGCTTTAGAGCCACCTCGCAAGACGGTATCCCGAAAGATGCCTGGTTGTTTGGCGAGAGCCAGGGAAGGGTAGTGGTGACCATTCGCCCGGAACATAATGTCGCGTTCGATCGTTTCTTGCAGGAAGAAAAAGTACTGTTCGAAGCGGTAGGCGTGGTTGAAAGCGACAGCGTGGTGATCGACAGCGAAAACTGGGGTGCGGTAGCCGACTGGAAACGGGTGTACGACACCGCGCTGGCTGAGATTATGAACTAATAATTTTCAAAACCATTCCATCCTTAAAAAAATAGTGCAATGAAAAAAATACAATCATTTTTACTTCTGCTCCTCTTTCCTGTCTGCGCCTTTTTCACTGCTTGCAACGGGCAGGACGGCTATACCCTGAAAGGCACCCTGAATGGTGCGGCAAACCTGCAAATCGTGCTGGATCAGGCGCATTTCGACCGCTCCAATGTAGCAGTCGGTCGCGCTACCTGCGATGCGAAAGGCATGTTCACGCTCAACCAGAAAGAGCCGTTTGCCGAAGGACTGTACCGCCTGACCATCGGTGCCAAACGCCTGTATTTCATGCTGAGTTCCAAAGACCAGACCATCGAGATCACCGGCGACCTGAATACCATCGACCGCATGGAAGTCGAGGTGAAGGGTTCCGAGACCTTCACCTGTTACAAGGATATCATCAGTGGCATTATCAAAACACCCTTGAAAACGCCGGATGAAGCCAAATCGACCGTGAATAGAGGCTGCACGCCGTTGATGCAGGCTTTTCTGGCTACGCAGTTGCTGGGCCAGAACGCCGGATCGTTTCTGGAAGATTTCAAGGCGTACGACAAAGCCCTGGCGGCGGCGATGCCCGGCTCGAAATACAGCACTGATTTTACCAATATGATCACGCAGATCACCACGCAAATGGCCACCCAGCAGGCTGCTGAAACGATCAAAGTGGGCATGGATGCACCCGATATCAGTCTGCCTGGACCGGATGGTAAAGTCCACAGCCTGGCCGCGCTGAAAGGTAAAATCGTATTGCTCGACTTCTGGGCCAGTTGGTGCGGACCCTGCCGCCGCGAGAACCCGCACGTGGTCGAGAACTATAAAAAGTACAACGCTAAAGGTTTCGAGGTTTTCAGCGTATCGTTGGACAAAACCGAAGGCAAACAAGCCTGGATCGACGCTATCGCCAAAGACGGCTTGTTGTGGCCCAACCACGTCAGCGACCTGAAATTCTGGGACAGCGCCCCGGCGGCAGTTTATGGCGTTCGCTCGATTCCGAAAACTTTTTTGATCGGCCGCGATGGCAAGATCGTAGCGATCAATCCACGCGAGAACCTGGAAGCGGAATTAATGAAAGTGTTGTAAAGGCTGCTTTGATAGCCTGGTAAAATAAAAAAATAAAAAAGCCCTGTTCGCGTAGTTGCGGATGGGGCTTTTTGTGTGTGGGCTGTCTTTGCTGCCTATATGCTAGGCGCCTCTCGCTTATTGACATTGCTTAGTTCGTTTGTCGGTAAACAAAGCAAAATAAGCAAAGAATAAACTAAAATAAGCAATGCTTATTTTGCAAAATCAGCAGACCGCCAATAAAAAGCAATGTCGAAAGTATTTTGTTGGGCGGATATTCAATAGAATTTTACATTCAATTCAAATATGTATCAGAAGAAGATGTTTATTGTTTAGCAGAAGATAATATAGTTAATAAAAATTACGGTGTTAATTTTTTAGCCATCTATAGTGGCAACGAGGAAATGGGGCATGGGTCATTCTTTACAGGAAACTCCGGAAAACTTGATCTTGATCAGAATAAATCCAGAGGTGGTACGACAGTTTCGCATGAAGTGGGCCACATGCTCGGCTTTAGAAGTAAAGGGGTGTGATTCCCATTTGATGTAGATTTTGTCAATTTTTCACTGCATATATTTTCCCCAAAACTGTGCCCATCTTCCGGTTGTTGAAGTCAACGCCCTTGTAATAAGCATTCCTTGAGCATTGTCTAAATTCCATCTCATA
>JBBRDQ010000148.1:0-12690 GCA_038203695.1 Chitinophagales bacterium | reverse complement strand
GCCGATATAATCAACCACGAGTTAGGCCACGCCATTCTGGATGGCATTCGCCCGTATTTTAATGAAAGTACGCACCCGGAGACCGCCGCGTTCCACGAATTTTTCGGCGACCTCACCGCTATTTTGACCTTGCTGCGCAACAATGAATTCCGCACCCAAATAGTCGATAAAGTAGGTCCCGATCTGGCCGACATGGAAGTGCTGACCAATATTGCCGATCAGTTCGGCCGCACGGTCATGCAACAGCCTTTCCTGCGCAGCGCCCGGAATACTAAAAAGATGGCCGATGTGATCCAAAACGACGATCCGCACGACATCTCGGAAGTGCTTACGGCGGCTATGTTTGACATTATCATCAAACTATCCAAAAATTATATTGAGCGCGGTATCAAGTGGAAAGAAGAGGACCAAGTGACCCTGCGCTCCACAGCGGAACACAAAGCGGCCAAAGCGGCTTTTTGGTACACTATTTACCGCATGCAACGAATGGCCTTGCAACCGCTGGATTTTTTGCCGCCGGTCGATGTTACATTCCGCGATTATGCGCTGGCAGTGCTGCGCGCCGAGCAAGTTTCCAACCCCACCGATCCGTATGGCTATCGGAAGATTATGTTCGATGTATTCGTACAACGCGGCATCCTGGCAGCGGAAGAAGAAGCGGTGCTGTTAAAAAATGATTATCTGTTCGACCGCAATAACCCCACGATTTATTACAACCCCAGTATTTTCGAGATTACCAAGTCGCAGGCCACCGCCTATCACTTTCTACATGCCAACCGCGCATCTTTTGGCATTCCCCAATACCGCGATTTTGTCGTCACTGATGTGTATGAATGCAATAAACAGACCCGGCAGGGCGACAAACTGCCCCGCCAACACGTGCTGTGTTATGTCTGGCAGGAAGAAGTGCTGCTGACCGGCGAGCAATACGGCGAGTATGCCGGCCAGTATCTGGTGCTGCCCTGCGGCGGCACGCTGGTCTTCGACGATTTGAATAATCTGATCTACTGGGCCAATAAACCCGGCACCGAATTTCCCGGTGAACTAGCCGTAACCGGTCAACAGCGCAAAGAACAGTTGCTGCAATATTTCAGTCGACAGGTCCAGAACGGTGCAGTCGGACTGCAACCCGCCCACAGCGCCGCCGGAATACTCGAAAAAGCCATGCCGCCGACAAGTATTCGCCGCGAAGGCAATCGCATCCATCTGCAAACCATGCAGCACCTTAACCTCGCTTCCGAACCCCATCAACACTCCAAAAGATCATGGCAAATAAGCTGTTAGTCCGCCTCTACAATGTCGGCCTGGGCGACTGCATTTACGTGCGTATCCCCGCCGAACTCCCCGCCACCGAAGACTTCCACATCCTGATCGATTGCGGATCGTGGAGTGGCGCCGACAACGTCAAAAAAGCAGTTAAACACTTAGAAAACAATATGTTGCCGGCAGTAGCGGGCTCCGGCGGAAAAAAAGGCTGGACCTGCTGGTGGCCACCCATCCGCACATCGACCATATCCTGGGTTTCGAACCGGAGATGTTCGCCAACATTCAAATCGGCGCGATCTGGCTGAGCCCGATCCTGGATCCACATCATCCGCAGGCCGGACGCACCCACAACCTGCGAGCCTTTGTTACCCAAGCCATCCGGCAGATCGTGGACAAGGGTCTGGCCCTGGGGCCGGAATTGGAAATGCTGGCTTCGCTCTACAGTTTAAAACGCGATGACCTGGAAAAAGCGCTCCATACGCACATCCCGCAACACAACGGCATCCAGCCGCATTTTGTCTCGGCCGGACAGACTTCTACCGAACTCGGCCTACACCTGCCATCCGGGAAAATAACCGTGGTCGGGCCGGAAAACGATATCGACTATTATTATCTGGGTGATGAAACCGCCACTAGATTGCAAGGTTTGCAAGGCTTTGCGCAGGAGATCGCGGCGCAGGCATCCGTTAAAAAAGCACCGCAACCCAAAAATATTAGCATACGCGATTTTGAAGTGTTGCAATCGCGCATGTTGTCCGACGCCTTCGCATTCGCCAATCTCAGCAGTGAAGTTGAGAACAATTGCAGCGTCGTACTGCTGCTGGAATGGCATGGTCGCCGGTTGCTGTTCGTCGGCGACGCCGAATGGGATGAAAAATTCAAGGAAGGTAAACACAATGCGGCCTGGAACGTGATGTGGAACAAACGCAAGGCCCTGTTGAATGCTCCGGTAGACTTCCTCAAAATCGGACACCACGGCAGCGTAAATGCCACGCCCTGGCTCGGCGACGAACCGGCAACCCATGAAGTGAATCAAATTTTAAACGCGATTTTACCGTTGCCGACACCTGGAAGGCAGCCCAAGGCACTGGCGGTCGTTTCCACGCAACGCGGCCGCTACGATGTCATACCCGATACCAATCTGCTGGTTGAATTGGGCAAAAGGGTAAAAACCCAGCGGATTTATAAAGGCAAATTAGAAATCGCCGGCGTTATACTTGCCGAACTGCCGCATTATGCGGATAAAGAGCAGGCAAATCTAAACAAAAAGCAGCCCCTGCGCACCGATTTCGAAAAGTTGCTGGATACCGATACGCTGGACAATGACTATGTCGATATCCAGATCAAGCCGGGATAGCGGTCAAGTAACTTGCAAACTTAGCAGCGCAAACGGTGTTTTCCAGTCCTCACAAGAAAAATACTATGGAAATTGGAATAGATAGTTTTGCCGCCACGCTGCGGGACAATGCCGGTTCAGCCATCAATAATGCGGACGCCCTGCGTAAGTTAATCGACCGGATGGTGCACGCCGATCAGGCAGGTCTCGATGTCTTTGGCATCGGCGAGCACCACCGCAAAGAGTTTCTGGATTCCGCGCCAACGCTTATCCTTGCGGCTGCCGCTGCCCGTACCAAACGGATTCGGCTGACCAGCGCGGTGACCGTCCTGAGTGCGGCTGATCCGGTGCGGGTATTCCAGAATTTTGCCACGCTGGATTTGCTTTCCCAGGGTCGTGCCGAAATGGTGGTCGGTCGCGGTTCCTTTATCGAAGCCTTTCCCTTGTTTGGGCTGGATCTGGATCATTATGATGCATTATTCACGGAGAAACTGGAACTGCTGCTGAAAATCCGGGCTCATGAATCCGTGACCTGGTCGGGCAACTTTCGGCCGGCATTAAAAAATCAGCCCATTTATCCCCGCCCATTGCAGGAAACCTTGCCCATCTGGGTCGGTGTAGGCGGCACGCCCGAATCATTCGTACGCGCCGGCACCCTGGGATTGCCGTTGATGGTGGCCATTATCGGCGGGGAGACGCACCGTTTTCGCCCACTGGTAGACTTGTACCGCCAAGCCGGGAAAAAGGCCGGTTTTGCGCCGGAGCAATTGACCGTAGGTTTACACTCGCTGGGTTATGTGGCCAATACGACGCAGGAAGCCATTGCCGATTTTTATCCCGGCTATGCCGAAACGTTCACCCGCATCGGCAAGGAACGCGGCTGGCCGCCCGTCACGCGCGCGCACTTCGACGCACAAATGGGGCCAAAGGGTGCGCTGCTGATCGGCGGCCCGGAAGAGATCGCCGAAAAGATCCGGCGGCACAGCGAAGCGCTGGGCGGCATTTCCCGGCTGACTTTTCAGATGGATAATGCGGGTTTGTCGCACGATAAACTGCTACAGGCAATCGAACTGGTAGGCACCAAGGTGATACCACTGGTGAACGGGTAAATGTTGCTACCCTTCCAGCAGCGCCATCACTTCCGCTTTTTTCCGCACCGACACTGCGATCAGATCACCGTTTTTCAGCAGCAGATATCCGCCGTCTTTTTTCTCCAGTCCGCGTACATAGCGGAAATTGACCAGGTGCGACTGGTGCACGCGCACAAAACCCTGTCCTTCCAGCAGTTGTTCAAAGTGTTTCAGGGTTTTGGTGACAAAGACTTTTTCACCGGAAGCCAGAAAGAAGCGGGTGTTGTTGTCATCGGCTTCACAGCGGACGATCTGCTCCACATCGACGACCAGGATACGCTCTTGCGTGCGCAGCGAAATCCGCGACGGCAGGACATCCGGTTGCGCAATGGCTTCCTGTAATACGCGCAGACTCTCGCGCATTCCGCCCGACAACTGCTGCTGGGCGCGCTGCACCGCCACTTTCAATTGCTCCGGTTCGATGGGTTTTAACAGGTAGTCCACAGCGGCATAACGAAAAGCCCGCAGCGCAAATTCATCGGACGCCGTCACAAAAATGATGCGCGCCTCCAGACCGGGGAAAATTTCCAGCAGATCGAAACCCGTGCCGTCGCCGAGTAAAATATCCAGAAAAATGACATCCGGCCGCAGTTGCTGGAGCAGTTTAGCGGCACTTACTACGGAATGCGCCGTACCGACAATGGTAATTTCCGGGCAATAGGTG
Organism: Chitinophagales bacterium; assembly: GCA_038203695.1. Lineage (GTDB taxonomy): Bacteria > Bacteroidota > Bacteroidia > Chitinophagales > Saprospiraceae > M3007. The sequence continues at coordinate 8,294 of JBBRDQ010000148.1, read as the reverse complement.
GCCAGATCCGCTTTTAAAACGGCAATGGCCTGGGGGATGTCTTCGACGATGATGGCGTTCATACTTTGACAGTTTATTTCGCCACATTGGACACATACAAGTTTCACCTAGAAAACATAGAAAATAACTGCAAAATCTATGTGTGCTATGTGAAACTACTATCTGCCCTACGCGGTAATCTTTATTCTTATTTCCACTACTGTACCGTTACCACTGTCCCGATCGCGTAGATCAAACCGGCCTCCAATGGCCGTCAATCGCTCGCTGGTCACCGACAGCGCCGCCGACTGATGTCCCGGTTTTTTGGCGTCCTGCAACAACGCCGCTTGTTCACGACCCAATCCATTATCGGTTATTGTACACACCAAAAAGTCATCCTGCCAGGCAAAATAGAGCTCGATATGGCCGGGATAGGATAGATTCGAAACGCCGTGTACCACCGCATTTTCCACAAAGGGCTGTAGCAACATCGGCGGTATTTCGAGCGTATCGGCGTGCACATCGGCGGCGGTCTGGATTAGAAAGGTAAACGGATTGGGGTGGCAAAATTGTTCGATGTGTAGGTATTCCTGCAAGGTGTCGATCTCTTCCTGCAGGGAAATTGTGGCTTTGCGCGAATTATGCAAAATGCTGCGCATCAGCCGGGCAAAATGATTGATCTCCTGGCGCGCCACCGCGTAGTCTTGGGTGGCGATCAAGGATTGAATACTATTGAGCGCATTGAAAATAAAATGCGGGTTCATCTGGAGCTGGAGCGCCTTTTGTTCAAGCGTCAGCAGGCGGTTCCGGATCTCTAATTGTGCGCGCAACTGGGCTTCGGCACGGCGGATGCGCTGGATATAAGTCCTTGTCCCCCAAATAATTATGCCCGCCAACAAACATAAAACACCCAGCCGGAAATACCATTCCTGCCAGAACGGCTGGCCAATGGTGAATCTGGCAAAAGCCGGTTCGCTGAAGGTTTGGTCATCGCTGGCGGCTTCTACCAGCAAACGATAGGAACCAGGCGCGAGGTTGGCATAATTTACCTGGGTCTGCGTCGACCAGGGCGACCACTCTGCGTCCGGTCCATCGAGTTTCCAGCGATACAACAGTGGTGTATCATGCTGTAATTCAATGGCTTTGAAGGCAAAACTCAGGTGATTCTGGTTCCAGGGCAATAACAGGCCGTCGCCCATCGCGTCAAAAAGCCGCATCGCAGTGCCGGCATATTGCGTTTCTTCAATGGGTTTGTAAAACAATATAACTTGTTCAAAGTGCAATAAAGGCGCGGCGTTTTGGCGAATAAACGGTTGCGGCACATAGCGCATCAGACCATTCATCGTGCCAAACCACAGCCGGCCACGGCGATCGCACAGACCGGCATCCTGACAGGTTTCGATGCCCGAAAAGCCTTCCTGTTTGCCAAAATGATGGACGGCGGTGATTTTCCCCTGTTCGATTACCAATTGGTCTACACCACTTTCGGTCCCGGCCCACAGATTACCGGACGCGTCGAACGTCAGCAGGTAAATATTTTTGGAAGACAGGGTTTGCGTGGTTGAAATAGTGGTAAAAGCGGCGTTTATGCCAGTATTGTTTACCAGAATACCCGCACCTTTCGTAGCGACCCAGCAACGGCCGGCCGCATCAAAAGCCATAGCCGAAATAGGTAAGGCAGGAAGACCTTCGGCAGTGCCAAAAACCGCATCAACTTTTCCGTTTTTCAACCGGCCGACCTTGCCAGTGCTGGTCGCAAACCAGAGATTGTCGCCTGCATCCAGCCGCATTGTGGTAATATTCCCGGCTGGCATCCCTTCGCGGGCGGTGTACCATTTTTTGATGAAAGAACTATCCTGCGGCATAAAATCCAGTCGCACGAGATCAGGCCCGGTCGCAATCCAGATCGTGCCCTTTGCATCACACATGATCTTTTGTACCCAGTCGGACGGTAAAAAGCCGTTGTCTTTTCGGAAAAATTTCAACCCGGCGGGCGTAATGCACAGCGCGCCTTTACCTTCCGTACCGGCCCAGAGATTCCCTTGTTGATCCGATTCCAGCGTACGGCATTTTACCCCTTGCAAGTACCCGCTATCGGCCACCGAAACGCGCATCTGGCCGGTCGAATCAATAGTCGCTAATCCGTTTTGCGACATCGCCAGCCAGATCGCGCCGGCTGGCGTTTCATGCAAGGCATACATACGCACACCCGGCAACCCGTCGCCGCGGTCGTAGTGCCGGAACGCCTGCGTGCCCATACAGGCAAAACCGCCGCCCGAAGTACCCAGCCACAAGCGTCCGGTATGGTCATACTGCAATACCCGTACATGGTTGTGTGGCAAACCTTCGGCTTCGGTAAAATGTACCAGCACCGAATCGCCGGCAGCCGACAGGTGAAAAAGACCCTTGGTTTGGGTGCCAGCCCACAGCGAACCATCCCGATCGGCCAGCAGACACGTCGTATTTTCCAATACCGGCATTTTACGCACCGTCCGGATCGTTTGCGCAGCCCAATCGACGGCGATTAAAGTGCCGTCTGTCTGGGCGCACCACATTATTGCACCAGTTTGTGCAAATGCACGCACCGGCGCTAAGGGGAATTTACTTTGGATAAGCGGCTTAATCTTTTGATTATCCGTATTATAACACCAGATTCCTTGCGATGTACCCAACCAGATTATATGGTTTTTAAGCGTTGCATGTAAGGCGTAAACAGGGATGTTATCCACCGCAGTACCGGTTGTCAGTTTTGAAAACTGCTTGGTAGCATACACGTATTGCCAGATCCCAGTGGCGGTACCCAACAATAACCGTTCGGCATCGGGTTGTACAAAAGCATACACAATCAGGACTGCATTGCCCGAAACAACCTGAAACTGTTTGCCGTCGAAACGAGCCGCTCCTTCGTTTGTGCCCGCCCAAATGCCGCCTTGCTGATCTTCGTACAAGGCATGGACGTAGTTAGAACCCAGTCCCTGCTGCGCATTAAAAATCGTAAACGCAATCCCGTCAAAGCGGCTCACCCCGCCGCCTTGTGTACCCAACCACAGATACCCGTTCCGGTCTTCACACAGCGCGTACACCTGCGACTGTGGCAAACCCGCCTCCAGCGACCAGGCAGTAAATTGCTGGGCGCGGGCGGGCAGGGTGAGCAGGAGGAAAAAGTACAAGATCAGGCGCATGGAAGTGGGCGGAGTTTGGTCAAAAGTAGGTTAGTTTTCAAAAAGCAAACGCCCGTTTTTAGCAATGTATCCGATTAGATTGTTTGCTTCGTCATTTACTTGGTACAGACTTAATTCCTCATTCCACTGAATGTTGCGGCGTGCGTAATTCCACGGCTTTTTTGTCTTCAGATCAGGACTGTAAAGAATGGCTTTTTGAGATGTATTATCTATCAACAGCCAACCTATCTGATCGCTGATCTTTTGTAAATAACCTGGCTCCAAGTGTATTATTTCACCTGTATTACGATTGATAAGCGTAAGATTTTGCGAGTCGCGCTGCATTACGATTCCAAAAGGTGCGTAACCATCATCATAATAAATTGACTGATTGAATTTTGGCGCTATGATCCATGCACCCGTTATATTATTTCGCACGCCCTCGACGGCACATTCAAAACCTTTCAGCACATATCTGTCGCCATTTGTTATCCAGTTATTTTCAATGGTGAAATCAGCAATATCTATCGGTTTTAATGTACCATCGGATAGCATAACTCCCCATTTGTCATCTGCAAAGAAAAGGATCGGTTCATTAAGTCTGTAGGCAGTACAATAAACGAAGTTATTTAAAACCGGCTTTCCATCAAGTGAGAAATAGCGTTCTTGCAGGGAATCTTGCTGCAATATGTATTTTGAGCGAAGGCGGGAAAGAACGCTGATATTAGAGCGAACTTGCATAATTGCATTCCCGTGATTGTCAATTAATTTTGTCCATCCATCTATGGTACGCACAATGGCTCTACCACCTTGAAAAGACTGGGCATCCTCAAAGAAACCGGCAATGGCCTGTTTACCATTAGGCCTGATGTATTTCCAGCCCAGTGTAGCAACCTGTACTGCGCCCAGCCCCTCAGAAAAAGAACGCGCTTGTAGAATAGAATCTGATTTGAAAACGATCTCTAATTTTTCATTGACATACGTGGAATTGCATTGATGATAAACTACCTGTAAACCATTGCTGAACGATTCGCTACTGCCATAACCTTTAGGATAAGTACCCAGTAATTTCCCATTAATAGCAAACAAGTGCAGCGTTCCGTCAAGAGCAAGTGCCGACAAATTTCCGCTGACCCAAGTTATCCAGCTGTATGCACATGGCAAAATTTCGTGTCCATCCGACAGTCGGTACACGCCTTGCTTTTCATACATGGTAGCAAAAATCAAATCATGTGAGACTCGCGCTTCCCAGATATAGGGGGGTGAAAGCAATCGGCCATCTAGTGAAAAAACCGCAGATTCGCCTCTTTCTGAATGTACAATAACCACAAAAGGAATCAGATTGCCATCATTATTTCTTTGGATTAAAATACGATTTCGCGATCCTTCAAACGGAATACGGAAGCGGCCTAACTGCCGGCCTGTTGAATCAATAATAGCTGTCAGACCAGTGGAAACATCATACTGGGAGGTCCATCTTTGAAAGTCAGGTAGCGACACAATATCCCCGCGAGCTATAATTGGTGCAATCTGACCATTTAACCGCAAGTTTTGGGGCTCGTACACACCACTTCTTGGATAATAACTAATAAATGACTCACCAGCATTGCCTTGTGAAATAATGTTAAAATCAATAGCACCTCCTATGCCCCACCGTTTTCCAGTATGAGCGTTCAAAATATCCTTGGAATTATTAGTCAATTTAATAACAAATAGACTATCGCCTGCAATAGGTCGAAGCAATTGAAAATTACTTTTATCAAATGTTTTACCCAATTTCAAACCACTATCAGGATTAATTTTGGGCCATAATGGTTGCAGTGTTTGAGCATTAAAGAGCCAAGAACTGCCATTTTTAATTACACTAAGAAAATGTTTAGATACCATTGAGTCCTGTGATAATTCCTTATCGTCGGACGTAAAGTTGAAGAAATCATCCATCTCAAAAGGAATCATTATGTTACCGTTCATATCTAACATGCCGGTTCTGCCTGCGCGGCTCCCTTTCCAAAAAAATCTATTCCCACATTGTATTTCCTGCGGAGGATAATCAAATCCGAAGAGTCCAATTACGTCCGTTGCATTTTTTTTGCGAAACAACCTATCGATATTCGATTGTTTCCAGATACTGCCGTCCGGCATTTGTATAAAACCATTGTATTTGCCCAATTTTTCTACTTCATTACCAGATAAATCAATAATTGACCATTCGTCATTGGTTAAAAGAACTTTGGTCAAGCCATTTCCAGAAAATGGATGGCCATATTTATATTTAAACGGGATTGCTTCTACCCCTTGCTTGTTTAAAAATCCAAATAGTCCGGTTGATTTATACTTTGCTAAAACAAGGTCACCGGCTCCCGGCTCAAATACAATTTCAATGGAATCGCTGATCAAGGTTGACATACCGGTAGAGAGATCAATCAGGTTCATGGACATAGCATCATTGGCAACTTGGTGTTGCCAAAGTTGGGCTATCGCTATGTCACCCTGTACATAAAGCGAATTCCAGATAGGAGGTACTATGATCTCGGCCTTTTTCAAGTCAAAAAGGCCGACTTTGCCATCTTTCCAAATCTCCTGTATTGGACTATCCTGCCAGTAAAAAGAATGGTATTCAAAATTAAAACCGTTGGGATCGCTCCATCCTCCACCTTCACCAACCAGATCACAATAGGTCTCATACGCAAATGGCACTCCTACAACACGACCATTACTATCCAAAAAAGCAACAGGGCGAAACACAAAATCTTGTGATACCGTATCCAATACTCGCTCTTGCTCCCAATTTTCTGCACTAAATGCCAACCGCTCCATTGAAAAAAAACTGCCCGCAATTTTTGCAATTGGCAATGGGACACGTTCAATTATGGGCAAAACTAGTTCACCCAAATGATTATAAAGCCCATAAAGATTGCCTTTTTTTACCCAAGTAATTGGAGAAGGACCCTCATTATTGCTAAAAATACCGACCGAGTCCAAAGTCGGTGGTACAATGATCTGACCGGTTTCGGGATTGGCATAACCCCATAGTTGGCCGCTTCGGTACGGCGCGGGGTATTTTTGGGCTTGCGAAAGCGAAGGAAAGCAAAATAAAAGGGCAACCATAGCCCTAAAAACTAAAAATTTATGATATAAAGATAGATTTTTCATTTGTGTAGCATGAAAGGTGAATCAATGCCACAAATGTGCAGTGCAGTCCCAGACCACACGGGTATTACCTATTGTGTCGGGTGTGTAAACGAGTAAGCGGGGGGATTGCGGAAGGATTCGTTTTTATCCCCAACAACCCTGGTACCTAAAAGGGCGTACATTTCAAACCATTAAACACTCACTTCCACCAGCGTCGCCACCCCTTCCACTACCTCGGCTTTCTGCGAACCTGCATACCGGAGCACCAGTTGCGACGCCACGCGCTGCACGGCGCCTGTTTCAGTAAATACCCTGAAATCAAAACACAACGGCAGTACTTTAAAGCGCGCATTCGTCTGTCGCAATCCCATTTGTTCCAGTACGGCATACTTGTCCGCCCGGGCAATTTCTTCCAAAAACTGCGTTTTCGGATTGCCTTTCTGAAACAAATAATAATCGATCGCCGCCAGTTCCTGCAAGACCTGGTCGTTAGCATAGTGTATGGTGACAAACTGGTGCAGCATGTCGTACACATCCTGCATGGCATACTGGTGGTAGTCTTTTTGGGTGCCGAAATAAGCGCCCAATGCCAGTAAAAAATCAAAAATGCTGTAGTGAGCAGTCACATAACGCAGGGTATGCGGCGCGCGGCCTTTGTTCCAGTAAATTTCCAGGGCATGTTCCAGTTGCTCGATTTGCGCCAGTTCGGCGGCGGATAGATAGTTACTTTCGATGATCTGGTACGGTGGCTTGGGATCGAAGGTGTATCCGTGCTGCGCGTGTTTGTACAACATGGGGGTGCCTTTCAAAAACTTTAGAAAACCCAGTTGCAATTCGGGCGGAAACAGTTTAAACACTTCCTCAAAACTGTATTTGATATCGTCCCAGTAATCGTGCGGCAGCCCAACGATCAGGTCGAGGTGCATTTCGACTTTGTGGCGCAGGCTCTCGATAATGCCTTTGGTTTTGTCAAAATTCTGCTTGCGACTGACCTCCAGATTGGCTTTTTGATTGACGGTTTGAATGCCGATCTCAAAACGGAATAAACCTTCGGGAACGTGATCATGAATAAACTGCACGATGTCGGGATGCAGAATATCGGCGGTAATCTCAAACTGAAAGACATTGCCCGGCCGGTAGTTGGCCAGGATGAACTGAAACGTATCGATCGTAAAATCCCGCTTGATATTAAAGGTGCGATCCAGGAATTTGATCACCCGACCGTGGGTCATCAGGTACAGCAGCGTAGATTTGATATTTTCGTTGGGCAGGTAGCGGACTTTGTTGTCCAGACTGGCTAAGCAAAATTCGCATTTATACGGACAGCCACGCGAGGTCTCGACGTACAAGACCTTGTTGGCTAATTCGGCCGGCTCATCGTCGCTATACGGCATAACAGCCTGGTATTCAGTCAGATCGAAGGTGCCGGATTGCAGGGAGTGATGTACGTATGGGCCGATTTTGCGCACCAGACTGGGCACTTGTTCCACGTCCGGGTACGCTTCCAGAAAGGCGCGGAACGGCGCTTCACCTTCGCCGGTAATGATAAAATCCACCGCGTCGTGGGCGATCACATCCTGCCAGTCATAACTGACTTCCGGGCCGCCCAGCAGGATCTTGGTTTCGGGATTACGGACTTTAATCCGCTGGGCCAGGTCGATGGTCTGCGTGATGTTCCAGATATAACAACTCAGCGCCACCACGTCGAACTGGCTGCAATAGCCCGCTACGGCGTCGCGGTCTTCCTTGATCGTAAATTCCTTCCAGACCAGCCCTTCGCGCGCTTTGTTCAGTTGGTACAGCAGGCGGATGGCCAGGTTGGTGTGGATGTATTTCGCGTTCAGCGTAGTTAATAAAACGGTCATATCGGCTGGTGGCAATTGGATGTAAATTGGAAGTTGGATGTACCTGACTGGTCATTTTCCGTGTTGCAGTGTGGGGGGGGGGGGGGAGGGAACCCCCCACCCGCAACCCCCGAAACCGACACACCCACAAGTTAGTAACACACAAAAAAAAATTATT
>JBBRDQ010000147.1:0-12727 GCA_038203695.1 Chitinophagales bacterium | reverse complement strand
TGGTAACAATCCGCGAACTATACCAGTATGTATATACAAAAGTCCGCGAATACACGGCCAACGTACAAACCCCGGTACTGACGGGCGATTACGACGACAATATGCCGGTGGCGTTCCGCCGCAATTAAGGGGCTGGGGACTTATAAAGAAGGGGTGTTTCATAAGCGAAAATTATGAAACACCCCTTCCTTTTTTAAACCTGCGCCACAGCCGTACTCGTTTTTCGCCACAGCGTTGCCAGGCCCACTCCAGTCACCAGATCCCAGATGCCCCACCAGGCAGCGATCAGTGCCATGCCGCCAGAGCGGTTGAAAAAGGTAAAAATAAGCAGCAAACCCAACGCTGTGTTGTGTACACCTGATTCAAAAGCCAGGGTGCGGCAATCCATTTCCGGCAACCGAACCAGCCGTCCCAGACCATATCCCGCACTCATGCCCAGCAGGTTATGCACTGCGACAATTACAAAAGCAAAACCGAGGTATTGCGACAGATTGTGCCAGTTGCCGAGAATAGCCATGGCCAGAATGCTAAAAAAAGCCAGTAGCGAAATGCGTTGTACCCACGGCCGGATGCGGGCCACAAAATCCGGGAACTGCGCATGTAGCAACATGCCTACTACGAGCGGAGCGACGATCAATTCGAGAATAATCAAGGCCATATCCAGAAACCGCAATTCAAAAACGGTCATCGAAGCCGAGTTCGGGACAAATTTGGACCAAAATAGAAATCCGGCCGGCGTAATGATGGTGGCCGATAAAATGATAATGGCGTTCAATGTCACCGACAAAGCAACATTGGCCCGGGCATAATGCACCAGAAAATTAGTCATGTTACCAGATGGGCACATACTTACCAGTACCATCCCCAGGGCCATACTTACCGGTGGCTGAAATGCCCAGATAATACCCAGCGTCAGCAATGGAAATAAAAGGTACTGTACCGTCAATCCAACCGCTACCGAGCGCGGGAACTGCACCACTTTTCGAAAATCCCCCGGGCGTACATCCAGCGCCACACTGAACATCAAAAAGGCCATCGCAATATTGAGGATGACCATTTGATTGGGATTGAAATTGATGTGAAAATTGTCAACTTCGTGCATTTTTTTAATGATTAATGGTTAACGATTAATGATTAATCGCTATGCATTAACCGTTAACCATTAATCGTTAATCATTATACATTAACCATTAATCGTTAACCATTATACATTAATCGTTAATCATTCAGCAAGATGTGTTGTGCTTCCTCGCGTACTTTTTGGGCGTCTGTTTGCGGCGTAATAACCTCTAATTCCTTGATGAATTTGCCACTCGGCCATCGTCCCATGTACCGTTGATTCGGCGTGTTGCCAAAGGCAAATTCCGCATTGCATTCATTGCGGGTGCAATCTATGAGCGCATCGCCGAGTTTCCAATAACAATTAAAATCGACTTCGTTGAGCCGAGACGTCATCAAGACGCGTTTAGCCGTATAATTGCGGATGCCAGTGTCGAAATCAAGATCATAACTATACGGCTCCGAATGCGAAGCGTGCACCCAGCGACCTTCATCCGAACAGCGGCGCTGGATCACCAGATTGCGCTGTGGGGTATTCACGGCGGTGCGGAATACTAATTCGCTGAATTCGCTGCCCACTACATAGTCGTCTTCGCTCACTACTACGACCAAACTCAAATCTTCCGGCAAACCGGCATAGTCATTCATCCGCGCTCCTTTGAACGGGCCGCTGCCAGGCTGGCACAGCAACATAGCGGTCGGTTTAGGAATTTTATATTTTTGCCAGTTAACGCCCAGATTCGAAGCGATCACACCGCCATAAGAGTGCGCAAAGTAGGCTACTTTATCGGTTTTTGGATGCACATGGCCATCTTTTTGCAATACTGCCAGGGCATCGCGAATGGCCTTGGCGGCATTGTTGGGGAAATGCTCGGGTCGTGGCCAGACCAGGTTTTTCTGATATCGCGGATAAATGACAATATTGCCTTTCGCTACCAGATGTTTGATCCATTTGCCATATGCCATGGGATTGTAGGCACCATAACCGTGCAAAAAGACGACGACTTCCGCCGAATCCGGCTGCGGATCAGCCGGTTCGAACAACCAGTATCCATCCGCCGTGGCAGCGCTGTCGTAAAAAGCCACTGATTCATGCTGATAATCCGCGCCACCCGGACCGCTGACGGGTTGGCCCGGATAAGGAGTGCCTTGTGCTGCTGCAAACAGGCCGCGGAACAAAAGCGGCGATAAGCCACAAAGCGTACGCATATAGCGCAAAACCCCAGACTGGGTGCGCACTTTGGTAGTGATTTTATTGATCATGGGAAAAGTCGTTTGACAACATTTCGGAACGCAGGTAATAAAGATGCGTGAAACGCGTAAAAGGGCCTTTTCGTTTAACAATGAAATGCAAAAGGTGCGGGAAAGTATCGTTTACAGCACAATATTGGCGCGCTGATTTTCTAAAAACGTACGTACGGCGCTAAAACTTACGGTCTGATTCTGGAAATAATATTGGGCGGCCGCCGCTTCCTCGTCGGATGCACTGAGGTGATTAAGGATGTTGGTGAGGTGCATTTTCATGTGGCCTTGCTGAATACCGGTGGTGACCAGCGAGCGTACCGCCCCAAAATTTTGGGCCAGGCCAACGGCTGCCGTAATGCACATTAATTCGGAGGCCGATGGATGGCCGAGTATTTCCAGGGAGCGTTTGGCTAACGGGTGCAGCGCGGTGAGCCCGCCGACCGTACCCATAGCGAGGGGCACTTCCATTTCAAAACGAAATACCCCATCCCGGATGGTACAGCTGCTCAAACTGCGGTATTGCCCGTCGCGGCCGGCGTAGGTATGACCACAGGCCTCGATTGCGCGGAAATCATTGCCGGTGGCTAACACCACGGCATCTATGCCATTGTAGATGCCTTTGTTGTGGGTGGTCGCCCGGTATGGATCGAGTTGGGCGATGCGCACGGCGGTAGCAAAACGATCGGCCAGGGTCACGGCATCCATACCTAATTTCAGGGCGACATCTTCAAAGGAGGAAATTAAACACTCCACCCAGACGTGTACGCGGCAATCCGGCGTATAATTAGACAGGATCGACATGATAATTTCCACGTCGCGCTCCACATCGCTCAGGCCGGCCTGCTCGGTAAAATAATGTTCGAGGGTATCGGCAAAACGCTCCAGAACCGAGTTCACAAAATTAGCACCCATGCTGTCGCAAGTCTGGAAAGAGGCCCGGATCTGATAATAGTTTGGTTCCTGCGCTGTAAAATCCAGTAGTTCCAGTTGCACGATGCCGCCGCCGCGTTCGCGCATATTTGCGGTCAGATCACTGGTCGATGCCAATAATATGGCATTTATTTCCGGAAATAAAGCCTGCAAACGCGCTGGATCGCCTGGCCAGCGAAAATGGACCTGCCCTAACTTGACGGTTCCCAGCACAGTGGCATGAAATCCGCCGCGTTCCGACCAGAATTTGGCAGCGCTGGAAGCCGCCGCCACCACACTGCTTTCTTCGATGACCATAGGGACGGCATAATTTTTTCCGTTGATCACAAAGTTCGGAGCAATACTATATGGCAAAGGAAAGTTCGCGATCGCATTTTCCGTAAAACCGTCCAACACTTTTTGTATAGCGGGTTCCGTATGTTGCCAGGAAGCAAAATCCAGCGCGGCTGTGACCGGATCGGCAGTAAAATGCGCTACCAGCCAATTTATTTTTTGCTGCTTATTCAATTTTGAATAGCCGGAAATGGATTTCGACATGATTTGAAAATGGTAATTTTATGGTTTCACGTGTAAAAACGCCTGCGCCAGTTCCAGTCCCCGTACCTGCGTTTGTATAAACGTACGCAACGTGTCATAATCGCCCTGTGCATGGCGCAAAAAACCGGCGGCCTGGCCATATACTGCCGGCAAACTCGATTTTTTAATCAGGTAATACCCGTCCAGAAAATCTTTCAGGCCACCGGAAATAATCACGTTCCGTACCACACAACGGTCGCCTAGGATCAAGGCGGCGGTATTCAGCCATTCGGTCATTTCGGCTGCACTGTGACCTACTTCGGCTATTTTTGCAAAGGTGGCCTGCTTTTCAGGGTCGCTGCGCAACAGTTCGAGTTTTGCAAAATTAGTGCCTCCGGCAGCGGCAAACTCGATGGCTTCCAGCGGTAGTTGCAACAAGGCACGGATACTGGCCGGACCGAATCCCTGCCCTACTTCTTTGACAATTATCTTACAATCAATCTTTTGCAACAATTTCTGAATCGTAACCAGCGGTGATTGTGCAAATACATCACCTTCCGGCTGCATCGCTTCCTGCAAGGGATTAACGTGGACAATCAGGCCGTCTGCCCGGAGTTTTTGCAGCAGACGATTGATCAGGTCCGTCTGTTTGGTTGCAAATAAATGTTCGATCTGCGCGACGCCGAGATTGGCATACAGCGGCAAATCTGGTCCGATCACCTCGCGCACATCGAAATCGGCCAGATGGTCGTCGCTGAAAAGCAATTGGCGGCAACTGCCCAGCCCCATGCCCATCCCGAATTCCGCACAGGCGCGGGCGAGGTTTTGATTGATAATACTGGCCAGACCGGTACCGCCTGTCATGGAAGACACCCAGATGGGCGTGCGCAGGGTTTTGCCCAAAAAAGAAAATGGCCGGAGTGAACCGGGCGCAGGGTGCGCGGCCAGCATGGGTTCGTAATGAAAACGCCCGTCGAGTACGGCCGCTTGCACTTGGCTGTGAAAGGCCAGTTCGATGTGGTCTTTTTTGCGTTCGACGGCCGTTGGGTCGTCGGTGATGGATTGCATTTGTGTTTCAGCGGCCATATAAATATAGGTGATAGGGCAAAGGTACGCTTTTGCATTCGGCCAACTTAACAAGCGACTGCGGTAAAGGTTGAAATGCCGATGAGTGGTTTTCTGCGGTATTTGTAGGTCAGGAAATAAAATTCTGTACTTTTGCCGCCGTTTTAAGCAACGATCATTCACATTTGACACATTTCATTTTCACATCAAAACAAGACTAACCGGATGGGTTCTTTGGTTTACTTACTTCCAATTTTCGGTGTCGTAGGGCTTTTGTATATGTTTATCCTCCAGACCTGGGTGATAAAACAAGACGCTGGCGACGCAAAAATGCAGGGCATCGCTAAAAATATCGCCGATGGCGCTATGGCTTTTTTAAAGGCGGAATACCGTGTATTGGCCATATTTGTCGTAGTTGCCGGCGCGCTGCTTGGCTTTCAAACTACCTTGGTGGACACTTCGCACTGGCTTATCGTGGTTGCCTTTGTGATCGGAGCCTTGTTTTCCGTGCTGGCCGGTTTCTTCGGCATGCGCATTGCTACCAAAGCCAATGTGCGCACGACGCACGCCGCGCGTACCAGCCTTGCCAAAGCGCTGAAAGTATCGTTTACGGGCGGTTCGGTCATGGGACTGGGTGTGGCAGGTCTGGCCGTAATGGGTCTGAGTATGTTGTTCGCCATTTTCTATCAAAAATTCATGGGTGGCGAATACATCGCACAAGGCAATCGAAGTGCTGACGAAATGATGTCCACGGTATTGGAAGTTTTGGCGGGCTTCTCGCTGGGCGCGGAGTCTATTGCCCTGTTTGCCCGTGTAGGTGGTGGTATTTACACCAAAGCGGCCGACGTAGGCGCTGACTTGGTGGGTAAAGTAGAAGCCAATATCCCGGAAGACGATCCGCGCAATCCGGCCACGATCGCCGACAATGTGGGCGATAACGTAGGTGACGTAGCTGGCATGGGTGCCGACTTGTTCGGTTCGTATGTAGCCACGGTCCTCGCTTCCATGGTATTGGGTAATTACCTGTTGAAAGAACACATTGCGGCCAATCCGGGCTTTACGGATACGTTTGGTGGTATCGGACCGATTTTGCTGCCGATGGCAATCGCCGGACTGGGTATTATTTTCTCGATTATCGGGATGCAATTTGTACGCGTAAAAGATACGGCAGACCTTTCGTCTGGTGCGGTGCAAGGCGCCCTCAATCGGGGTAACTGGGTAAGTATCATCATTACAGGGATCGTATGTTATCCATTGATCACCCTGATGTTGCCGCCAACCATTACCATGAAGTTTTTTGGCGAAGCCGCCCCGCGGGCCATTGGCAGTATGAATGTATTTTACTCCATCCTCGTGGGGCTGGGGGTTGGTGCAGCCATTTCGGCCATCACCGAATATTATACGGGGCTGGGTACGAAACCGATCCTGGCCATCGTACGCCAATCGGCGACCGGTCACGGTACCAATGTAATCGCTGGTCTCGCTACCGGTATGATGTCGACCTGGATGCCGATCGTGATGTTTTCCGGTGCAATCTGGGCAACGTACACCCTGGCTGGTTTCTACGGCGTAGCCCTGGCCGCTTCGGCCATGATGGCTACTACGGCCATGCAATTAGCAATCGATGCCTTCGGCCCGATCGCCGACAACGCCGGCGGTATTGCTGAAATGTCGGAATTGCCGAAAGAAGTGCGCGAGCGTACCGACGTACTGGACTCCGTGGGTAACACCACGGCAGCCATCGGCAAAGGTTTTGCCATTGCTTCGGCGGCTTTGACCGCACTCGGTTTATTTGCCGCGTATGTCACCTTCACGAAAATTGACGGGATTAATATATTCAAGGCCAATGTATTGGCTGCCTTGTTCCTCGGTGCGATGATTCCGGTCGTGTTCTCCGCTTTTGCGATGCAAAGTGTGGGTCGTGCGGCGATGGATATGGTAGAGGAAGTGCGTCGTCAGTTCCGCGAAATTCCAGGTCTGCTGGAAGGCACCGGGGTGGCGGATTACCAGCGCTGCGTGGCTATCTCTACCCAGGCGGCCTTGCGGGAAATGATGCCTCCGGGTATTATCACCATCGTAACCCCGGTATTGGTCGGTTTCATCATGGGACCTGAACCACTGGGTGGTTACATGGCCGGTGTGACCGTAAGCGGTGTATTGTGGGCTATTTTCCAGTCCAATGCCGGTGGTGCATGGGACAATGCGAAGAAATCCTTCGAAAAAGGCGTGGAAATCAATGGTAAGATGTACTACAAAGGATCTGAGCCGCATAAAGCCGCCGTTACTGGCGACACTGTGGGCGACCCTTTTAAAGATACCTCCGGTCCGTCGATGAACATCCTGATCAAACTAACCTGTCTGGTTGGCTTGACCATCGCACCGATTTTGTACGAACTGAACAAAGGCAAAGACGGTAACACGATGCTGACGCCGGCACCGAAAACCCAGCAAATGACTAGCGGACCGGTAGAACCAGTCGCGCCGATCAAATAATAGACTTCTTGCGAAAGTGGCGTTCGAGTTGAAAACGAGTCATTTTTTGACTGATTGAGGCTTTTTTTCTAGTTCGTAGCAGCGCTACGGACGAGAAAAAAAACGAAAAGCAGTCAAAAAAGGGCCGTTTTCAGCCGAACAGATACTTTCGAAAGAAGTCTAAGATATACGTACCCTGAGTACGATCTTCCAACCGCGTGGTGTGGCCTTTGGGCTGTGTCACGCGGTTTTTTTGTGATTGTCACCGATACAGTACTAAAATGCTCTTAGGTAAGTTTAAATATCTTCTTGTCGTCCTTAAGCGTTTTTCCTATGCAACTTCCTTTTGTACGCTGGTCCGGGCGTATTTTTTTATTGTATGGTTTGATTATTAGTGTGTTAGGTCTGTATGCTTTTCATCTGCACCGGGAGAAAGCACGGCAGTATGAGCAGTATAGTGCAGATATGTATGCACTTAATCAGGCTGAATTAATTGTAGAAAGCATTAGAAGTGCCCATAATAAAGATATTAAACGTACAGCAGAGGCGTATCAACGTACTGTCAATAAATCGATTCTGGAGCATACACATTGCATTGAGAAAATCCTACAAGAAATGACCCTATCTATAACGGGAGAGGTTTCCGCATCTTACCTGACGGATAAAAAGCGAAATGATATAGTACCCTTTTTTACGGATGTTTTATTGGATACTTTTCGTTTAAAAGCCTTTTTACAACGCAGAAAATCGTTTGCTGACAGTCTTCATTCTTTTGCTGTATATGACTCCGTTAAATTCAGGGAAATAAATAATTTTTTTTCGCCCAGTCGTAATGCAGTTGCTAAAGAAATCCAGAACCGTAATCGGGATGATCAAAAAGCCGTACTGCTTAAAATAATGCTGCTTAATAATATGGTGGCTGCCAGCCAGATTACAGCATACCTAGATAGCCATACAATTCAGCCCAGATCATCTTCGCCTGACTATATTTTACCATTTATTGTTTATCCTGAATCCTGTATTCACGTCGGTGAAGTTTTTAGATGTGAAGTTTATCTTGAGGCCTACTCGAGAAAAAATGATATCATACATATGTTTGTGAATGATCAACCTATTCCAATTGTACAAGGCTTGGGAAAATTCAAACAAGTTTATAAAACTTCAGGAATAAAAAACATCCAACCCAAGATTATACTCGTGGACGCCGCTGTAAACGATACTATTCAAATTTCAAGAGACGTACAAATTAATATATGCCAATGAAGCTCAATCTATCTATTTCATTTCATGCTTTATGTATCGTGATTGTGCTATCGCTGGGTAGTTTTATTGTCATACAATTAAGTGACAACTGCAATACTGCATTGCAAAAAGAATTACAGTTTTCTTTTAAATCTGCCAGGGAGAACATTAAGAAAGAAGACCAGAAATCATATAAATTTATTAAAAAGCAAGCCATTGAATATGAAAACCCAAATAATCTAAAGTATGAGCAAGCGGCTCATACAGCAATTTCCATGACGAATTCCATAATAAAACTATTGGATAGTTTGCAGCAAAAACCAACCTCTCAATTTGTAGCCGATGTACAGGGTAATATGAGTCTACATCGTTCGCAATTATGGGAATTAATTGATTACGATCCATACTTTAGTACTAGTCTACCTTTATTAAATTCCCAGGACTGGCTTTATCAATCCTGGGAAAATGATTCACGTGAGCAATTTAATGCACTTTTGGAACGTGCAAAGTTGAATGTTGTATTCATTGAAAATTTTGTTTTGGGTTATTGTTCTATAAAAGTGCGTGGGAGTGGCGATTATTTCGATCGTTTTTCCCCTTGGATAAGTTTTACACAGATAGCCCCCCAGGTTGGAGATACGGTTACAGCGGACGTGTCTTTACGTGATAATCGGGAAGCCTATTGTATTATACAGCCTATTTTCCGGCTAAATGGCGAACAATTGACGACAAAGCAAGGTGTAGCCTCTTTTGAATTGCGGTTTGAAAAACCAGGCACTTACCCGCTTCATCTTTCCGTCGAAGCAAAACGATGGGAGGCCGACACGTTGGTGTTTGGCGAAAAAACCTACTTTCTAAAAGTCCTCAAATAATCACAAATCCCATTTCCATCCCCGCCAATTTATTGGCTTAACAAATCACCAACGCAAACCCTCATCCATTTTATTTTTCAACCCACCAATTCATTGGTGGGCCATTGGTGGATCAACGACACACCACAACACCAGGAATTTATGCGCAAATCCTCAAACTTTTCACCCGGTAAACAGTGCTACTTTCGCAGGTAAAACACGTATATTTGCCCACTTTTTAACAAAAATTTCAACCAGGTGAATTTTGAATGATTTCCACGGCACTGCAAACCAGCAAAGCCGGTACATCGTCCACAATTCCTCATACTTAATCAATTCACGATGATTTTTGACCTGAAAATGCTGCGGGAGTTCTACGCTCAGTTCCCCGCGCGCGTGGACGCTGCAAAAGCGAAACTCAACCGGCCGCTCACCCTTTCCGAAAAAATTATTTTCGCACACCTGCACCCCGATAGTCCGATGGCCGACTACCGACGCGGCGCAGATTATGTGTTTTTCCAGGTAGACCGCGTAGCCATGCAGGATGCAACCGCCCAAATGGCACTGCTCCAGTTTATGACGTGCGGCCGCAAAAAGGTGGCGGTTCCTTCCACGGTACACTGCGATCACCTAATCACAGCGGAAGTGGGCGCAGTGAAAGATATGATCGTGGCATTGGACAAAAATAAAGAGGTATTTGATTTCCTTTCCACTGTTAGCCAGAAATACGGCATCGGCTTCTGGAAACCAGGTGCAGGCATCATCCACCAGATCGTGCTGGAGAACTACGCCTTTCCCGGCGGTATGATGATCGGTACCGACTCGCACACCGTGAATGCCGGCGGCCTCGGCATGGTGGCGATCGGCGTAGGCGGCGCGGACGCGGTAGATGCGATGAGCGGTATGGCCTGGGAACTGCAAATGCCTAAATTGATCGGCGTAAAACTGACCGGCAAACTGCGCGGCTGGACTTCGCCGAAAGACGTGATCCTGAAAGTGGCCGGTATTCTGACCGTAAAAGGCGGCACCGGTGCAATCGTTGAATACTTTGGTCCGGGTGCTCAAAGCATGAGTGCCACGGGTAAAGGCACGATCTGCAACATGGGCGCTGAAATCGGCGCGACCACGTCGACATTCGGGTACGACAAATCCATGTTCCGCTACCTCAAAGCGACCGGCCGCAACAAGGTGGCGCTGATGTGCAACAAAATTGCGCCGTACCTCAATGGCGATGCGGAATGTTACGAATCGCCCGAAAAATACTTCGACCAGGTGATTGAAATCGACCTGTCGAAATTGGAGCCACACGTCAATGGTCCGTTTACGCCCGATTTGGCGTGGCCGTTGTCGAAATTTGCGGCCGCCGTTAAGAAGAATAAATATCCGGCGAAACTGGAAGTCGGCCTGATCGGCTCCTGCACCAATTCGAGCTACGAAGACCTGACCCGCGCGGCTTCTATCGCCCGCCAGGCCAAGGAAAAAAATCTGGAAGTCCATGCGGAATTCACGATCACGCCGGGCTCCGAGTTGATCCGTTTTACGGCCCAGCGCGACGGTTTGCTCAACGACTTTTCCGACATCGGCGGGGTCGTATTGGCCAATGCCTGCGGACCATGTATCGGACAATGGGCGCGCCATATCGACGACGCCAAACGGCCGAACTCTATTATGACGTCGTTCAACCGCAATTTTACGTCTCGCAATGACGGTAATCCCAACACCCACGCGTTCGTCGCCTCGCCGGAAATTGTGACGGCCTTCGCGATTGCCGGTGATTTGACCTTCAATCCAAAAACGGGTAAATTGATCAATAAAAACGGTGAAATGGTCAAATTGGACCCGCCGAAAGGGATCGAATTGCCCCCATCTGGTTTCGCAGTAGAAGATGCGGGCTATATCGAGCCCGCCAAAAAAGGCGGCAGCATTAAAATCGCGGTAGATAAAAAATCGGAACGACTGCAATTGCTCAAACCTTTTGTGCCGATCACCAATGATGAACTGCAAAATATGCGCATTCTCATCAAAGCGAAAGGAAAATGCACGACCGACCACATTTCGATGGCCGGTCCGTGGTTGAAATTCCGTGGGCATCTGGAAAACATTTCGAACAACTGTTACATCGGTGCTGAAAATGCGTTCAATGGCGAGCGCAATAAAGTGCTGAACCTGGAAAGTGGCGAATACCTGGGCGTTCCGGATTCAGGGCGTCTTTACCAGAAAAAAGGAATCAGTACGATCATTTTCGGGGAAGAAAACCTGGGCGAAGGCAGCAGCCGCGAACACGCTGCGATGGAGCCGCGTTACCTCGGCGTAAAAGCCGTGGTGGTGAAATCATTTGCGCGGATCCACCAGACCAACCTAAAAAAACAGGGTATGCTGGCGCTTACATTCGCTAATCCGGCGGATTATGATAAAGTCCGCCAGGACGATCTGGTCAGCATCAACGGGTTTGAATCATTTGCACCGGGCCGCCCGTTGCAGATTGTCTTGAAACACGCTGATGGTACTACGGAAAAGTTTGATGTGCAGCATACGTACAATGATGCTCAGATCGAATGGGTACATTCGGGGAGCGCGTTGAACAAAATTCGCAAGGATTTTGGTGTGAAATAGATCAACCTGCTATCAGGTCAACTGAATAAATACAGCCGGCTGTTTGTATAAATAGATGCGAGCAGCCGGCTGTTTGCTATTAAATTCCTATCCTTCACTAAAACAATATCATGGCTACTCTTCCTTTTTATAGTTCCATTACCTCAGCAGTACACCTGCGTGGATACCAAGTTTATTCATCGCATTGGGCGTCATTCTCGCACTAGTTAGTGCATTTAGTATTGATTTTACTATTCTTTTGCCGGATTGGGATACACAGGCACAGGTGTATATGCCACTCCAATTGGAGGTATCATATTCGGCGCACTCATCCGCCTGGCGCTGCTTTTTCTGACCTTTGTTGTTTTTAGAAAAGCATTTCGACTTTTCAAAAAGAGACGAAGAGAAAAACTAGCCCGCAAAAAGGCACAAGAACAGATGTGATCGAATTACTTTTTCCCCTTAAAGAACATTCATAATACCGGCTTTCTATTCCACGGTATTTCCTGGGATCGTTCCAAAGCGGCGCCATCTCTTCAGATTTTATAAGTGTGCCCTGTTCGTTGAATGTTCTCCAAATTCCGGTTTTTACACTTTGTGGTATCCAGAACTGGCCTTTAGCGATATGTGTAAAATAGTCAAACAAGATTGATAATCAACGCACTATCTTATCCAACAGTATTATAAAATAAAAAAGATGGGGGTATTTTAATTGACGGAGTGACTCCGAAAGTCACCCCGTCAATTAAAATAAC
>JBBRDQ010000146.1:0-12737 GCA_038203695.1 Chitinophagales bacterium | reverse complement strand
ATACGTACCGGCACCAATGCCCACGATCGCTGCGGTAGATGCGCCGGTCGACCAATTGTATTGGTATGTATTGCTCGCACCCGGCACGGTGGGTACGGAAGCGGTAAGGGCGGCATCCTGTGCCCCGTTGCAGCTCACCGGCTGATTTTGGGTGATGACTACCGAAAATCCTTGTGCAAAGCCCGATTGCAGGCTGAAAAAGGACAAAAGGAGGCAGAGCGCTCCCAAGTGAAGCGATTTTTTTGGCAAATTCATGATCAAAAAATTTAGTGGATGAACGGGTTGTTTAGTTTTTTGCCGGCATACCGGGCGCTGTTTTTTTCGTCTTTTTACCACCAAAACTGCGCGATAAAGTAGCCCCACCCTGCAATTCGGTGTAGTCATCGAACGCGATCGAATTGTTTCTCAGCACGGTAGCAAAGACGGAGAACTGATAGACCTGGGCAAAATTCCAGCCCAGATTAAGCGAAGTTGACAAGATCGAGCCGTCTTTTTCGCCATTTACTTCGGATAGATTCCAAGTGCTGCTCAACCCAATGCTGTTGCGGCCTTCCGACCAGGTTTTGTTGACGCCGAGCGTGCCGCCGTACCGGTTGCTGCTGATCTGATACACTTTGATGTTGTTGAAATTGGCCCCGACCGACCAGCCCCAGCCACTGTGCATATAATTCTGGCTGAAATTGCCGGTGGCAAATGTGGTGTTCAAATTGGCGAATTCACGGGTAAAAGGATTGCGGTCGTTCAATTGCTGGTAATTTGCACTGAACAGCAGGTTGGAAGCGCGCGACGTATCGGACCAGCTCCAGTGTGGCGTAATGCCGATATTGGTATTCAGAATGGCTACGCGGATGGTATCGTTGAGGCGAACGCGCCCGTCCAGTTGCTTTACGGAAGCATTCATGTAATTGGTTTCGATGCCGAATTTTGGGGTCGGATTGACCGACAAAACGGCGTTGCCAATAATTCTGTGCGTGGTTTCGCTGCGGTTGCCGGCCAGGTTATTGCGCTGTACGCCGATGGTACCGAAAAAGCGCGCCTTGTTTTTTGCAAAACCAAAATTGGGCGAAATGGTGATGTTCTGGATGTCGTTGTTGAAATAATACGCACCCATAGTTTCGAAATTGGGAGCGATTCTTTCGTAGGCCGTTTTGAGGTTAAAATTTCGGAAATTAAAATCAAAACCGGCGCGTGCTGCATAATTAAGCCGGGTAGAAAAGCGTGGTTTCAACAATAGCGGGACTTCCGGAATGCGGTTTGAATCGGCCACGGCTTCTGAATTGACATTGCGGGTATACATACTGATCGCCAGGTCGGAGAAGAAGCCCACATGCCGCCCCAGGCGGAGATGCGTGGAATAACCAGTTACGGCATTTTCGCCGGGCGTTAAGGTCGTGTCGATCAATAATTTAGACAATGATTTGGGGTCGTCTTTGGCCCGGAAATAGATCAGATCGAAGTAATTGTTCGCCGTTCCGACCCCTACTTTCACCCCATAACCGGTTCGTTTGAAAGAAGCCGGAAAATAGGCTGCGTCGGTGGTATCGCTTTCTTGTCGCGCTTGCCGGAAACGCCCAGCCATGGCCGCAAAGCGGAATTTACCGGGATTCAACTCGATGCCGCCACCCAGAAACGTATGGCCTGCCAGCGTATAGGGCGAAAAATTCATGTTTCTCCAGCCGGCATGCAACTTGATCCAGCGCCAGTGCGGGCTCATGCCAAACTGCCTGAAAGCCGGGTAATTGACATTGTTGCCCTGCCGGCCGATGGTAAAAGACATCGGAATATCGAAGCCATACACAATCAGGCTGGCATTGCCGCTCAGATTCCACATCGGATTGGTCGAACGCGGATCGATGCCGTAGACTTTATAGGTCTGAAAACCAGTCATCAGTGTCCCCTGGAATCGGACCGGGGCGACGGTTTTGAGGTTTTCAAGATCTTGGGCATATACGCCTGCTGCCAGGCAGCAGAACAGTGCCAAAAGAATGGATTTCATAAGCATGGAAGTTAGAGCCGGGGGAAAGCGGTTTTTAATAAGCGTTTACTCGAACACAATTTCACTGGCCTTCGTCATGGCCGATTCCGCCCCGGAATTGTAGACTACTTTGGCAGCATACTGGTAGCGGCGACCGGTCTGCACGGCATTGTCGGCAAAGCCTTTTTCGGAGGATGCCAGCGTGGTAATCAGTTGCAAAGTGCCGTCGTTGTAAGCGCGGTACAGGTAGATCTGGGCGTCTTTTTGGGGTTTATATTGCCAACTGAGGTTTGCCCGGACCTGGTCTTTATCTTTTTCGACCATAAAATTTTGCAGGCCATTACCGGTAAAAGAAGGGTACGCGCGTCCCTGGTGAGCGGAGCAGTAGGGCGATTTCAAGCCGTCGTCGTCCGTAGCGCGCAGGCAGTATTCGTAGATTTGACCGATCACGACGGCTGTGTCGGTATACGTGTGATCCTGCTGTTTGAAGACACCGATCAGGTTCCAGATTATCTCGTCTTTTTTGCGGCGGAACAATTCTGATTTCACTGCATCATGGCTCGGGCTGGAGGCCCAGGTGATCTGGATATTTTTTTCCGAAACGAGTACCTCCTGGATCAACGGGGCGGCGGGTGGCAGTACGTCGGGTTTTTTCACCTGGATCATTTCCGAAAATCCGCTGGGGTTAAAGGCTTCGTCCATAGCGACCACTTTGTAAAAGATATTTTCAGTCAGCGTGATCAGGTTCAGGTCATGGATAAACGTGTCGCGTTTCAAAGGCTCTCCGTTCAACTGGATAAATTCGTGATCGGCCGCGTTGGCAAAAAACACATTGTAACCCATGAAATCCTTTTCGGTATTTGGTTTCCAGGTCAACACCAGGTAACCGGTAGAATCGATGGTGGCTTTTAGTCCGGTTGGCGTGGCGGGTGGCAAATTATCGTCCACGTAATAGTGGCGGGGCAAGGAAGAAACCGCGTTGCCAGCCGTGTCGATCGCTGTGACCATGTAGTAGTTTACGCCACCTCTGCCTTGTGCGGCCGGATCGATGAAACTGCGGGTGCCGGGTGGCAACAAGTCTTTGTGCAACGGCATGAACTGCCCATCGGCCTGGTTGCTGTGGCCGACAAAAAAACCTTTCAGGGCCTCGCCTTCAGGTACAGTCCATTCGATTTTGAGTCCCGTTTCCTGGGTGTACACGGGTTCTTTTATTTCCGGAATGGCCGGCGGTGTCAGGTCGCGGCCCATGACTTTAATCATTTTTTCCGCAGGGCCGATCTCGCCGAAAGCATTGAATGCCAGTACTCTGTAGGTGAATGGCTTATAATTTACGCCAATGCTGTCGACAAATACGACCCGATCTTGTTCGGCCTGTTCGCTTTCTTTGGTCTTGATTTTGATGAAAGGCTGGCGGTTCAAGCGCTGGAAGGATTTTCCGTCGGCAGCGCGCTCGATGAAGTAACCGGAAGCGGGGTACAGATTGCCTTCATCGGTCCAGTTGAGCTGGATTTTTTTCTCCAGTTCGAACGCTTTGAGGTCAGTCACGGCTGGAGCGCGCCATTTCTCGTCCGGTCGGACGATACAGTAAGCGGTGTCGGTGCCCAGATCGAAAGGTTGTGCCGGAAAAACGCGGTACAGATAGGACGTTTCTTTTTCTACGTCTTTATCTTCCAGGCGCAGCGCCATGGCGACCGCCAGATCGGGGCGCCAGTCGGCCATCAGCATCCCGATACCGTACAGCATGCCCTGTTGCATTTCCATGGCGACGATGGCGTCGAATGCGCCATCTCCGGCGACTGGTACGGCTTGCCCGAACAGCGCCTGGGCCGCAGCGCCGGCGGCCGTATCCTGGGCGACGAATTGCGTTTTCCACTGGGCCAGCGGTTGGGGTTTCAGCGGTTGCGGCGTCAGCAGGCGCCGGGTTTTCGGATCGGCCTGGCCTTTTACGAGGGTGAAACGCTCGATAAAAATGCCGGAAGTGGCCAGGTGTTGCCAGTTGACATAATTCGTACCGGCCCACCGCAGCGTATTGGATTGGCCCTGGCGTTTGCCCAGCATCACCAGTTTGGCGGGGCTTACCGGCTCCTGTTTTTGTTGTTTTTGCGCAACGGCTAGATTAGCGGAAAGGGCTAATAACAGCAGCAAAACGAAGTGTCGCATAGTCAGATATTTTAGATGGTGCTGATTTTTTTGATACGACAAAGGTGGGGGCGCTGCGGGGCTGCAGGGGTAAAGCACTTTCTAAAAAGGATAAAAAAGTGTAAAAATGACCTTGATTTTTGTAGTCAACACTAAGCGCGAACGGAAACACATCTTTCCTCTTGAAACCACCGATTTTAATCGGTGGGTACGCGCACCCCACCCATCACATCAGCCTTCTTTTTAAAAACGGCTGGAAAATCGGCAGATAAAGCCGCCGGTACGGATACGCCAGGAAATCGTAAATTTGCCCGGCGAATGCGGCGCATTATCCGCTCACCATTCATCGTTAAACGTTCCTTCCTACTTTATATGTCCTATTTTCTTGTTCAGTGCCTGTTGTTATTTACCTATACCACTCCTACTCCTCCGCCAGTTCCCAAAATTACCTGGCTGACCGAACAGGACCACAATTTCGGTGACCTAAAACAAGGTCGCCCAGTGGAATTTGCCTTCCAATTTAGCAACAGTACACCGGATACCCTGCACCTGCAAACGGTACGTACTACCTGTGGCTGCACGGCCGCTACCTGGACCGAAACTCCCATCGCCCCGGGCGCTACCGGCGCTATCAATATCGAATACGATGCCTACCAGCAGGGGTCTTTCAACAAAAAGATCAAGGTTTTCTTCGATACGCAGCGCAAGCCGGAAATTCTTTTTATTCACGGAAACGTGGAGTAGAAAGAGTTTTGAGTTTTGAGTTTTGAGTTTTGAGTTTTGAGTTTTGAGTTTTGAGTTTTGAGTTTTGAAAATAATTCCATTAAGTTATTGATTATCAAATATTTAATCACAAATGATGAAAACAACTCAAAACCCAAAACTCAAAACTCAAAACCCAAAACTTCACCCTATCCTCCCGGCTTCCACACTAAAAATCTTGTATTCGCCAGTGAATTCGGCCACGACGGCTTCGATGCGATCGCTTTGGGTATCGGTGATAAAAATCTGTCCGAAGTCGCGGCTGATGAGCAGGCCGACGAGTTGGCGGACGCGCAAAGTGTCCAGTTTATCAAAAATATCATCGAGCAGGAGCAGGGGTGAAAAGCCTTTTTCGCGGCGCAGCACTTCGTATTGCGCGAGGCGCAGGGCGAGCAGGAAGGATTTGAGTTGTCCCTGGGAGGCAAATTTCTTGATGACTTGGCCGTCCATGGTCAGGGAAAGATCGTCGCGATGAATGCCGCTGGTGCTGCGTTGCAGGAGGCGGTCTTTCTCCAGCGCAATGGCGAGTAGTTCGGTAAAATCACCTTTGTTTAAATCGGAATCGTAGGTAACATCCACTGTTTCCCGTGCACCGGAGATGGCGGCGTAGTATTCCTGAAACAGGGGTTGAAAGGCGCGCGTAAAATCGGTACGCTGCGTAAAAATGGCCTGTGCGGGCCCGGGCATCTGGCGGTCAATGGCTTCCAGCAAAGTGGCATCGAAGCGCCGCGCTTCGGCAAATTGTTTCAGTAACGCATTGCGCTGTTTCAATAATGCGTTGTAAATCAACAGGTTTTGCAGGTAATCGGGCGAAATTTGCGATAGCGTAGTATCTAGAAAACGGCGTCGCTCCTCGCTGCCCTCCTGCACCAGCGACACGTCGTCGGGCGCGATCATCACCACGGGGAATTGACCGATATAATCCGTGAGCCGCGTAAAGGGCGTGCCGTTGCGCTCCATTTCCTTGCGCTGTCCGGACTGGTATTTGGCCACGATTTTATCCTGTTGCTGTGCGGTGATAAAATGGCCTTCCAGCCGAAAAAACCCTTCGCCGTGCCGGATCAGGTTGCGGTCGGGCAGCCCGGCATGGCTTTTACAGAGGCACAGAAAATGCACCGCATCCAGCACGTTGGTTTTGCCCATGCCGTTCAGACCCGTAAAGCAATTCAGCCGGGGCGAGAGCCCAAGCGACTGGCTTTCGTAGTTTTTAAAATTCGTGATTTTGAGTTGGGAAAGGTGCAAAGCGCCGACAAATTGAAGCCATAAAGGTAGTTAAATACTGATCAGCAACACATCCCTTTTGCAATTGTAACGGATCGGCAAAGTGTCGCCCACGCCTTTGCTGATGATATACAAGCATTTACCAAGTTGGGTTTGCAACAGGTTCCAGCGGTAAAATAACCGCCCTGGATACAGCCCCTTGGCGTTTTCCCACCATACTACCTGACTGCCGTGCAAATGACCGGCCACGATCAGATCATACTGCTGCTGAATGGATTGGGGATCGATCGGCTCATGCAGGCACAATAGGGAAAAATCGGCATTTTCAACCGATTGAGCCGGCAAACTGCCATCTACATGCAGGCAATAACCGTTGATGAGGATATCGGCAGATGTTTTTTCAAGCCAGGTGGCTGCATACTGTCGGCACAATGCCTCGATACGGTGCGTTCCCCGGAAACGGTCGTGATTGCCGGCAATCACCAATACGTGTTTACAAATAGTCAGGCCCTGCAATAATTGTTCGAAATACACTTCTCCCCGCGACGTATCTGCATAGTCGCCACCCAGCAGCACCACTTCCGGTTTGTACTGCGCCATGATGGCGACCAGGTTGGCTACAATATTTTTTCCAAAACGATTCAAGTGTAAGTCGGAACAATACAGCACCCGAATCCCGATCCGCACCGGGTTACTGGCTTGTATTTCCCGCACTACAGGCTTGTGATGATAACCTATCTCTAACTTCATAAAACCAGATCAATACGGCCAGGCATCCGATATGCCAATTGAGCAATGGGTCTTTGCGATGCAGCAGGCCAGTCAGCATAAAAAAGCCGATCCACATAACGGTGACCATCGCCTGAAGCAATCCTATCTGGTACGTCATACGGATACTGCACAGCCAGGGCCGTTTTTCATTTTCCAGTAAAAGCGGAAAAAGAAACAAAAAATGCACTTCAATGGCGTAAAATACCAGAATCGCTCCTGGCAGCAGGAACAGGTGTACGCGTACAAGGGCCACACAGGCAATTCCGAAACCCAATAACGCAGCGCTGTATTTGAGCAATCCATATCGGCTAAAACGCCGCAATGGCGTTAATACAAGTGTCTGTTCGGGATGCAGGTACGCCATCCACTCCCCCATCCAGACCGCGCCATGTTCAAAAATTGCGCCGGTAGCCAGCGCGGAAACGGCGGCAACAGCATGTGCCGCCTGTTTTTCCCGAGCGGCACGCAGTAAGGATGCGGCTTTCATGTACAGAAAATAAAATGCACCCAGGCCAGCCACGCCAGGGCGTTGCCAAAAACCAGCATCCGGTGATAACGCGTTTCTGTTTTCCCGCAACGGTGAATATGAAAGACAAATTCGTCGTAACTGATGGCCACTACCGTATAAATCAGGATGATAAGCATCGGAATCAGGTAGTTAGTGGGCCGCGCACTCAGCATAGCCAGCCACAGACAACCAAACATTGGCAAACCGCCCAGACCCAGCGCAGCGGCTTCCGCATCTCTTTCCTTTTTGGATAATTGCAGTTTAAGCGGATCGCGGTGAAATTTCCAATCCAACACACCGCCGATGGTGGCTATGCTACCGGCGACCCCGATTACCACAAACTGCCAGGGGAAAAACGAGCGATCTTTTACAATTGCCAGATTGGGATGATCCCGAAATAACCACAGCAGCAGCACAAACAGGGTTCCGGGCGCAAAGAGCAGCCACAGCGAGATATAAGGTCGGATAGAACGCTGAAAAAAACTCATTTTACCGGTTGGGTCGCATTGGTTTCGATCCGGTACAGTATATGTTGGAACAGATCGCTCAGCCCCCATTTTGCCCATAAACCGGCATACCAGTTAAACGGTGTATTGAGGAGGATACGGCCGGATAATTGCAACCGACATTGGCCGTTGGACAAAGGAGTCAGTTGATACGTATCTTCCAGGGCTTTAAAGTGCCGTCCTCCGATCACAATATGCTCGTCCAGCACCGTAGGCGGCACATTACCGGGATCGGCTTTGATCGTTACGATCAGCAATTTTTCCGGTTCGCATCGGGTGATAGTCTCCTGGAAGTAGAGGCCCCGCTCGTAAAAGGCCGTCCGCTGGCCACCCACGGCCGCCGTGTCGAGGGTAGTGCGCAGGTGATGGGGCAATTGAAAGACGTTGGTAAAAAAACCCTGATCCACCTGCGGCGCAATGTCATCCGTATGGAGGATGGCGGCCCAGACTGCGGAAGGCGGGGCGGCGATGGTAATCTCTCGCGTCACTATATAGGTGTCCGCCGTGAGCAACCGGTCCTGCTCCACCAGACCGAGCACAAAAGGCAAGGTGAGGACCGGAGAAAATTTCAACAGATCAGACCGGTCAAAATCATCCAGAATGTCGGCTCTTTGCCCGTGTTGGGCCTGCCGTTGTCTTCTTTTGAGCATACGGTAAGCCAGTAGTCCACCAAAACCAGCCATAATAGAGAACAGCGGATAGATCATCAACCAGCAGATCGTCCCTTCCAGCGAAAGCATGATGGTGACAACCAGCAGTATGAGCGTAGTTACCCAGGGCCTGAAGAAGGCCGAGGCATTGCTTTTCACCCGTTGCAGGCCGGACAACGCTACCGTCAGAAAGCCAATCCCAAGCGGTGCCAGTATGACCAAAGAGATACTGATCACTTGCAGCCAGTCCTGGTAGAAAGCAAAGAAAAAGCGCAGTAGCAGACCGTACAGCGAAGCGAAGAAGAAGGCGAGCAGTGTTTTCATCGTGCAAAATTAGCAAACCATTAAAATCCGCTGACAAGTTATATCGTGTCGGAGCACCGTATATTTGGGCATCTAATGTCCAGCTATTTTAGTATTATTTCAAAAAATCCGGTGTATGCTGATTCCGTTTCCTGTTTTTAGTACCACCAGCAGACCAATCCTGTCCCTACTGTCTCTGCTGCTTTTTTCCACTGTCTGTAGCTGGTCACAGCAACCATTAGGGGTGAGTTTGCCTGATTCTACCGTGGCTGAAACCGACCTCCCCGCCTATCTCTGTGCCGGTCCCAGCAATTTTTACATACAGGAATACCTGAATACGTGCTGCGACTGTCCGGTAGATATGAATGCCCGGCAAAAAGTTGATACCGTGATAATTGATTTCGTGGTAAATCAAAAAGGACACATCACCACATCGTTTATTGCAAAGGGTAATTCCATGAACACCTGTACCCGCTTTATCGATGCCGTGCTGAAAAGCAACTGGTGGCACACGCCGGATTTAAAATCAATACCGCAAAAAGTGCAATGCCGGCGTACCTTTTACATCGATCACTGGCAGGGCTTCCTTACCTATACCGCCTGTCTGCCGGAAGACCCGGCTTATTATGCGCCGCAACAGGAGGACACCCGGGTATTGGATATATTCGACGTCTCCAAGCCCCCCGCATTTCCGGGTGGAGACCGGAATTTATACCAGTGGTTAGCAGGGCAGGAAGCACGTATCTGGAGCAAAAAAATGCAATCCGACTATGTAGTCGCCTCTTTTGTAGTGAACCGGGTAGGGGCCATCCGTGAATTACAAATAATAAAGGATGAAAGCAACGGCAAGTATGGTCCGGCTGCCCTTGCGCTGCTGCAAAAAATGCCCCGCTGGCTACCCGGCGAAGCCAATGGCTGGCCTGTTAATATCCGCATGACGCTGCGCATTTACTTTGAATTCCTGCCGGAAGAAGCCGTAAGAGACACCTTGCATTCCAGCATGACCAGCGATTGTTCGGCAGTACCGGTGACCTGGAATGAAGCCAGGTTTCCCGGTGGCTACGGACCGGACACTTTGTTTCGTTTTATAGCAAAGAACAATGTCTACATGCCACTTATCGACCGATACAGTGTACAACACGCCGTTTTTGTAAAGTTTACCGTGGAAGAAACCGGGAAACTGACTTGCATTACTGCGACGATGAGCAAGGCTTCCAGTGCGGCGGGATACGGACGGGAAGCCTTGCGCCTTATGTCGCTGATGCCCGACTGGATACCAGCCACAGGCATTGCGACCAGTAAATCCCCCCTGCGATCGCAAAGTATACTGACGCTTCTTTTCCCATGAACGGGAAGACCGTATATTTTTCAATCTGGTTTTTAGGGGAAGCCAATTACATTGTTTTTTAAGTTTATTGGGTGTTTCATGCCGCGTTTTCCCGGTTAATACCAGGATGATAAGTAGCGGATGCCGTATGAATACGGATAAACTAATAAAACCGTGTAATAATGGCTATACGCCCACCTTCATTTCTTCATACGCCGCTGCAAGACTGCGCTCGATGCCCTCGCCATACATTTGCGTAACGCCGGGAATGGCCGTGATTTGCAGAATATCACGCTGCGATTTGCCCGCATTTACTTGTGCTTCTACAAAACCCAGCAGTTTGACCAGGTAGTCCTGAAACACCTTGACATCTTCTTTGGTCCCCGTGCGCTGCTCGGTTTCTTGCGCGTGGCCAAAGATAAAAATGGCCTGATTGTCAAACGTGGCAAGTACTTTATCCAGCACTGCGATCCAGTTTTGAATGCTGGCACCGGCGCTTGTATCGATATAGGGGTACAGGCGATTGAACACCAGATCGCCCAAATGCACAATATTGGCTTGTTCGAAATGGATAATGCTATCGCCATCGGTATGGGCCGGGCCAAAATAATGCGCCCGGATGTGTTCGGTACCGAGCCGCTGGCTCCATTGTTTGGCGTAGATGATGCTGGGGTACAATTGTTCGGCTTCCCGTTTGCTTTTTACTGCCGCTGCCTGTTGGTTTTTGAACGCGTTCTCCTGCGCAACCACCTGTTCCACCAGCCCCTTGAATGCGATATTCCCGGCGGTGTGGTCTTCATGGTGGTGCGTATTGATCAGCACTTTAAACGGTTTATTGGTCGTTTCCCGCAGTGCGTCGATCAATTTCTGCGCCTGCTCCGGGAACTGTGCATCCACTACTGCGATCCCTTCTCTAGTGGTTAAATACGCGATCGTGCCGCCCTTTTCCGTGAAAACACCCACGGCATTTCTTAATAATTTCATGTATGTACGTTGTAAAACAAAACGATCAACGGATGATCAGCGTTGGGTTGAACCGGAGTCACCCGGCCTGATTAGCCGCTAATCGCTTTGTTTTTTCCAGATAGAAGGCAATTATTTGCCCATTGTTACTTCTTCATAAGCCGCCGTAACGCTCCGTTCAATGCCATCGCCCTTCATTTCCGTGACACCCGGAATAGCGGTGGTTTTCAAAATTTCCTCCCGGGTTTTTCCGGCTTTTACTTCGCTTTCCACAAAGGTCATCAATTTTGACAGGTAGTCCTGAAAAACTTTGATATCTTCTTTCGTTCCGGTTATTTTTTCCGGATCGAAGGCGTGGCCAAAGATGAACAGTGTCTGGTTGTCAAACGTGCGCAGCGTTTTATCCAGTACGGTAATCCAATTTTTAATATTGGCACCGGCACTGCGATCCACGAACGGATACCGACGGTTGAAAGTCAGATCGCCCATGTGCGCAATGTTGGCATGTTCAAAGTGAATAATGCTGTCGCCATTGGTATGGGCTGCGCCGAAATAGTGGGCCCGGATACTTTCTTTACCCAGTTTCTGATGCCAGCCGGTCGTGAAGGTCATGTCCGGATACAATTGTTTGTCTTCGTTCTTGTTTTTCACCGCCACTTCCTTTTGATTTTTCAGGGAGTTTTCATGCGCCACTACATGTCCAACCAGGCCCTTGAAGGAAATATTGCCCGAAGAGTGGTCGCCGTGGTGGTGCGTATTGATCAGTAACTGGAACGGCTTGTCCGTCGTTTTGCGCAGCGCATCGATCAAATGTTGCGACTGTTCGGGAAATTCCGAATCGACGATCGCCATACCTTTTTTGGTTTGCAGGTAAGCAATTGTGCCGCCTTTTTCGGTGAAAACACCTATGCCGCCGCGCAGCATTTTCATTTTAAAAGGATCTTCCCAGAAGATTTTGGTCAGCATATCGCCGCCCAGGATGGTAGTTGCGCCTAAAGTCAGGCCCGTGCTTTTAAGAAAGTTGCGTCTTTGCATAGCGTTTTATTAATTACGAATCAATTACGAATCAATTAAAAATTACGAATTACGAATTACGAATTTGTTTAGCCCTTGCGTTAGGGAATGAACCAGGCAGGGGATAAAGCCGGTTTCAATCCGGATAATCTGCTAAATCCATGCGCCACAACGGGCCTTCGTAATTCGTAATTTTTAATTCGTAATGCGAACATTGGGTTGGAATTAGGAAGTGGTTGATAATCAGTTGCTTAGTGACGGAGTGACTTAAAGTCACCCCCGTCAATAGCCCTGGCAATCAAGCATTTATCTTAACCCAATATTCAAACTAATACCATTGATCTGCCCCAAAACACCTGAATATTCTATTCCCTTCCGATTGAGCAGGTGTCCTGCGGCCTTAGAAAAACCCCCATTTTGCTGCCTCAGCGGCGGATGAAGCAAAAAACTGTTTGAGCCTACCAAATCACCAAGGGCCAACGGCCCGAACAGACGCTGCGGCGAGTTTTTTTTGCGCCGCCGGTGAGGCAGCAAAATGGTTGGGTTTTTCGAAAGCCAAGTCTTTTTGGTTACTTTTTGGACGCAAAAAGTAACAAAC
>JBBRDQ010000145.1:0-12857 GCA_038203695.1 Chitinophagales bacterium | reverse complement strand
CGTATCCGTTGAAAGTAGGATTGCGACCTCCAATTGCCTTTTGACGGCTTAGATTTTTTTGTAAATTCAGACCCGTATCCGTTGAAAGTAGGATTGCGACTTTTACACAGTATTTCGGCTTGCTTTCCTTTTACGCCATTCAGACCCGTATCCGTTGAAAGTAGGATTGCGACACCGCTTAGCGTCTGTGTACCCCTCCCCTATCAATTCAATTCAGACCCGTATCCGTTGAAAGTAGGATTGTGACTTGCAGACATAAGGGTATTGTATATCTGCGCAGACATTCAGACCCGTATCCGTTGAAAGTAGGATTGCGACAGGTAGGCCATAATGTCGGGGGTTTTGTCCGTATCATATTCAGACCCATATCCGCTAAAAGTAGGATTGCCACAAAATCAGCCTAATCAGTCCAATCAGCGTTCCATCTCCTTCCGACCCATATCCGCCAAAAATAGCATCAAAAAAAAGGTGACTCGACGTCCAGTCGGGTCACCTTTTTGGCAGTGTCAATGGTTGGGTGATATTTTTGTGAAAAGAGGCCGATTGTTGCGCGCTATTTGGCACAACCCAAACCGGCAGATCGACCTTTGCCGTTGTTGCGCGTCCTCGCCAACAACAACGGCAGCGCGAAATGCCAAGCATTAACGCGTTGTTTTTCAACGATTTGGAGCGCGGTTTTCCTAAGTACTCACTCCGCCACTGTTGTTGGCGGAGACGCCAAACAACGGCAGGGGTTGGTGATAAACAGGAGCCATGATTATGGGCTTTGCGGAAATGTCACTCCGAACTGGACACTACCCATAATAGAATAGTTTGATTGATTATTGCCGTGCAGGTTAGTCCTAACGGATAAAAAACAAGCCATAAATCACTGCAGTAACATACCTGGTATTTACGCAAATAGAAACAATTTGGGGTGTGTTTTTACCATTTTGCACCGCAGATATTCCATTTTTTACCGGCATAAATTTTTTTTAGAAAGAGATAGACCTTGCAGTAGGCAGGGAATGAAATCACTTAACTATTAAATTTTTTTAGGATGAATTCCAGTAAAAGTAATACCCATAAGGGTTTTTCCAGCAAACAGCAGGTTGATTTTTCAACGCGTACTAAAGGCGCTCCCGGATCTATGTTGAAGGCGTTTTTTGTCGATGAACTAAAAGACATCTATTGGGCCGAAAAACACCTGACCAAGGCGTTGCCGAAAATGCAAAAAGCGGCTACGACTACCGAATTGCAAACCGCTTTCGCCACCCACCTTACGCAAACGGAGGAACATATCAGTCGCTTAGAACAGGTGTTCGAATTGCTGGGAGAAAAAGCGCAGGCTAAGAAATGCGATGCCATGGAAGGGATAGTGAAAGAAGGCGAAGGCATTATCGAGGACACCGAAAAAGACACCATGACCCGCGATGTTGCGCTGATTATCGCTGCACAAAAGGTAGAGCACTATGAAATTGCTACGTATGGCGGTCTCGTTGAACTGGCTATTACCCTTAATCTGCAAGAAGCAGCCGATATTCTGAAACTGACGTTGCAAGAAGAAAAAGATACCGATATTCACCTTACCCAGATCGCTGAAGATCATATCAACTGGGATGCAGCGAATGAAAGTGAGGGTACGGCGAAAACTACTTCGGGTAGTAAAAAGTAGGCACCTGAAATTTCCCACATAAATACACCAGAGGAGGATTTACACGGATCAAATAGTGATATGGTCGGTGTAAACCTCCTTTTTCTATAGGTGGTATATACCGATGGTTTGTGAAAAATCAAGCGGCCCACGCTGTATAACTCGTTGAGGCGTTTGCAAGCGCTTTACCCCCTTTTTATATGCACATTCATCCGCTTTTTTCATAACGCAAATACCCGGATCAAACCTTTGCTTTCGAGGCGCGGCATACATCGTGGTTTAGCGCAGCAGCGCTGGACCTGCTGCGCGAACACCGATTTTACCACGAATACCCTGGAGTAAACTGTCAAACGCACGGTGGTCGCTGGTAAAACCAGACCGCATGCAGCAGACCAATGCCGGGAGAAGGCACCTAAAAAAAACATCGCCCCACGATCAATCGATCAGGGGCGACGCCAAATTTTCAAGGGGGTAGCACGGGGGTTATTCACTTGGCGATGCCGTAGAGTTGCCGGGCATCGTCACATCAATGGGTGTTTGTGCGTGTTTTGTATCGGGAGCGCTGCCGCCGTGCTGTTTTTCAATCTGGGGAATATTCGCCACAAAATCAGCAACGTGCGCGGGGCAATCAGATCCGTAAGGCGTCACCAGGATGCCTTGTTTGCCGTCCGAAGTGGCGAGTTCATACATAATATTGTTATCACCCGGATCGGACATGCCTTCAAAACGATAATGGTTGATAATCGACACATCCTGCGGCGCATATTCGTCTTTTGTGGTATGATTTATCATCGAAGCCGCCGAGAGAATCTCGAAATTTTCGGTGAAACCTTTTTCTTTGGATGCGTCCATCCGGGTGGTGAGCGGAGACATATAGGGCATGTTCTTAAGAAGATCTTTCTTTTGCATGATGGGTGTAGTTTAGATATAAGTAATCTTAAAATGCCGTGCCATGAGGACATTCCTACAGCCAAACATGTTCCTTCTTATGGAAAAGAGTCAAGACAGTGGCACATAGATATCGAAGCGTGCGCCTTGATCCACTTTGCCGGAAGCAATGATAACACCGTTGTGATTTTCGACAATTTTTTTGACGATTGCCAAGCCGATACCCGTGCCTTTGTAACTTTCCTTGCTGTGCAATCGCTGAAACACTTCAAAAATACGCTCTTTATATTGGTCGTCGAAGCCAATCCCATTATCGACCACCGACAAGTGGCAGTAGGTTTTCTGCGGAGAAAGTCCGGCAATATCTGCCTGATCGACGGTGATGGTTTCACTCTCAATGCGCACGTTCGGTGGAACGCCCGGTTTTGTGAACTTCAGTGCATTGCCGATCAGATTATGTAACAACTGCCGGAACTGGAACGGAATGATGTAGGCTTCACTCATGGTGCCTACGTCGATCGTGCCTTGATTTTCAACCAGCGTTTCCTTGAGTTCGTGTTTTACTTCGGCCACGATTTCGCCCAGGTTTATTTTCTCAAATGCCCGCTCGGTGGTGTTGGTGCGCGAATAGGCCAGCAGATCTTCGATCAGCGTTTGCATCCGTTTGGCGGCATTCTGCATGCGTTGAAAATAATCTTTCCCGGTTTCAGATAGATTTTGATCTTCTTTATCTATAATCCGGCTGGCAAAAGTCTGGATTTTGCGCAGCGGCTCCTGCAAGTCATGACTGGAAACGTAGGCAAAGGATTGCAACTCCGCATTACTTTTTTGCAGTTCCCGGATCGAGTCTTCCAGTTTCTCATTGGATTCCTGCAATAATACGGTCCTTTCCTGGACCTGTTTTTCCAGATCCTGGGTAAAGGTTTTCTGCGCTTCGATATCCGTGCTGGTCCCCACCCACATTTTAATGACCCCGTCTTCTCCTTTCTGCGGTATCGCGCGGCTGAGTTGCCAGCGGTACACGCCGTCGTGGCGACGAAAGCGATGGTCAAACAGGAAGTCTTCGCCGGTAGCCACAGACCGCAGCCATAAATCGACATTTTCGGAGTGATCGTCGGGATGGACGATTTGCAGCCACCCATTGGCTTCGATCTGTTCGGGCGTCAAGCCGGAATAATTATACACGGCCTGGTTGAAATAATTCGGATTGCCTTGTGCATCGCCCGTCCAGACAAACTGTGGCATCGAATCGGCCAGCAGGCGGAATTTCTGCTCGCGTTCCTCCAGGCGCAGCTGGTAATCTTTTTCTTCCGTAATATCCCGTACCGTACCGATCAGTAAGGCGGGAAGGTTTTCCGCGTCATAAAAAACCTTGCCTTTGCCCTCGATCCAGTGAATGGAACCGTCGTTCCAGATGATTCTGGATTCATAGGTGAGTACGCCGGTAGCGTAGGCTCGTTTAAAAGCGGCTTCCCGGATCGCCACATCATCCGGGTGCAGGTGCGTCACGATTTGGGCATGGGTTAGTTTAACGGGGTCAGGGTAGCCCAGAATTTCCAGGTACCGGTCGGAATAATTTATGTCCTGGGTTTTCAGGTCCAGTTCCCAGATGCCAAGCTCGCTGGCTTCCACCACAATGTTCAGTCGTTCTTCGTCTTGCTTTAATTTGCGCTGGTAGATGATCTGTTCGTGAATATCCATGCAGGCACCGATATACCCTTCAAATACGCCATCGCTGGTAAAACGCGGCACCCCTTTATCCGAGATCCAGCGGTATTCGCCATCGTGCCTTTTGAGCCGGTATTGCATATAAAATGCCTCTCGGTCTTCGAAGGCGTCGAGGTATATATGCAGACATCTTTGAAAATCCTCGGGATGTACGCCTTCGGCCCAGCCGTTGCCCATTTCCTGCTCCATGCTGCGGCCGGTAAAATTCAGCCAGGCGGTATTGAAAAAATTGCACAGCGTGTCGGTGCCGGACATCCAGATCAGTACCGGTGCGCTGTCGGCGATATTGCGGAAACGCCGTTCGCTTTCCTCTCTTTTCCGAAACGCAATAGTTTGCTCCGCCTCCGCCTTTTTCTGTTCATTCAAATCGGTAAAAGCGCCGATCCATTGTTCGATGACGCCTTGTGCATTTTTGATCGCTTCACCGTGGCCGTAAAACCAGTGGTAATCACCCGTTATACTTTTTATCCGGATATCCAATTTATAGGACTTTCCAGTGGACAGGGACTCCGACCAACGTTGCATCACCTTATCCAGATCGTCAGGGTGGACGATTTTTGCAAAACTATCGGTATCCTGCGGGTCTATGCCGGTGAATTCTTTCCAGCGCTTAGAGGCGAATGTCTGCACCCCGTGTTCGTTCGTCGTCCATACCAGTCCCGGCAAGTGATCGGCCAGTTGGCGAAACTGTTTTTCGCTGG
Source organism: Chitinophagales bacterium (assembly GCA_038203695.1). Classification (GTDB taxonomy): domain Bacteria; phylum Bacteroidota; class Bacteroidia; order Chitinophagales; family Saprospiraceae; genus M3007. Next base: position 7,907 of record JBBRDQ010000145.1, on the reverse strand, counting down.
CTTCTACTTTTTGCCGGGCCAGCACCTGAGCAGTTACCTCGGTGGCGATCGCGACAATGCCCGAAATCGTACCGTTTGCATCTCTAAGCGCATCATAAACGAAATTGATAAAAGTCGTTTCAATGGTACCATTGCGGGGAAGATGGATCAACCGTTCGTTGGCAGTGAATTTTTCGCCGGTATGGTACACGCTGTACAGCAATGCTTCGAGTCCCTGTCCTTTGGCTTCCGGCAATCCCTCAAAAATGGGCTTTCCCAGCACTTGTTCGGCGGTTTTACCCCAGATCATTAACATCGGTTCGTTGGCGATCTGCACAATGTGTGTTTCGCCATCGAGTACACACATGGCGACCGGTGCCTGCAGGATATTATTGATGAAACGGCGGTTACTTTCTTCCAGGTTTCTACGTAAACTTACTTTATCGGTTGTTTCGATACAGGTTACAAAAACGCCGGCCGGAGCACCTGATTCATCGTTTACCGGACTGTGACTAAAGGTCCAGTAAGCATCCTCCATTGTGCCGTTGCGGTAAATGGGCAGCAACTGATCTTCGCTCCAACTCGCTTCGCCACCGGATAAAACCTGATCGATCAGCGGTTTGATCGAATCCCAGATTTCCTGCCAGCAATCTTCGCCACGCGCACCCAGGATGGCAGGGTGTTTGCCGTTATTGCCCAGACTGGGACGGTACGCATCGTTGTAAAAACAGATTAATTCCGGTCCCCAGAATAAGAACATGGGGAATTTTGAATTAAGCAGGATGCTTAGTGTGGTGCGCAGACTTTGCGGCCATGTTTCCGGGTGTCCGACCGGGGTTTGGCTCCAATCTTTCTGCCGGGTAAGTTCACCCATTTCACCACCGCCTGCCAGAAATTTCGGAGCAGTATCGCTGTTGGTCAAGCTCATTCAATCATCGATTTAAGGTTGGAGCACAAATTTTTCTTTCTCCGGTTGTGTTGAAAAAGATTGTGCCAGCGAGGTAAGCGCCGTGTGAATGACTTTTTTGAGTTGTGAAAATTCGGACGGTTTTCGGATATAATGCTGTGCGCCGTGGTCGTACAGCAGGTCTACTGTATTTGTATCAAAAGAAGTAGAATAAATAATGACGGGTAACGCTTTTAGTTTATCGTCGTTTTTTATAGCAATGAGGCATTCGAAGCCGTTTTTACGCGGCATATTAAGATCGAGAAATAATACCGTCGGCAGATCGGCATTCCCCTGTTCCAGATGCTGCATAAGTTGCTCCCCATCATTGACAGTAGTCAGCTGGACGGGCAATGACAACTCGTCCAGGGCCTCTTCAAAAAAGAATCGGTCGTCCGGATCGTCATCTGCCAGCAGCAAGTGGATTGATGGTTGTTTCATAATGGCAAAACTAAGCCCAAATTTGGAAATATCAGGCGTATAAAGGGAAAAATGCAGTATGTGCTGACAAAACTAAGCCCAAATTTTGAAATTTAAAACTTATATAGGAAAAAAAATGCAGTATTTGCACGTGCTGAGTAGTCGACAAAAGCCTACTAGCCGTGTTTTGAATATAGAATAGATGGCGAAAAACGAGCATGTTCAGTAGTGTGCATCCAATCACATGATTGACGATTGTTGAGGTATCTGGATATTTTCTTGGTACAAGACCTGCGAGTTTTAAAAAGGAGAAAGGTTTGATAGCGAAAACTAAAATGTCCAGTAGTGTGAGCGTAGGCAAGTTATTGTCAGGGAAATTTACTATTTTATAAATGCAGGGAAATTTGTATAGATGAGCGTCGGGTTGTAGATTTGAGGCATAATGGAGGTAATTTTTATTTTAATCAAATTGCGGTATAAATTTTCCACTTTATTGTTCATAATATAACAAATTTACCATGAAACAATTTTTCTATTTTCTGCTATGTGTGGCAGTAAGCTGCCCGGCTGCATCGGCGCAATTTAACTGGCAACCTACCAATGGCCCGGAGGGCGGGGCGCTGGCATATCTTTCAAGCAATGACCAGTACGCATTTTATGTGGCCGACCATTTTCTTTTTCGCACGGCTGATGGCGCCAATTGGGAACGGCTACCGTACGGTAATTTGCGCCCACTTGCTTTTGGCGACCAAAAAATAGCCGCTTTGCAAAGGGTCGGCGCTAACAATTCCCCCGATCTGAGTTATAAGTTTTTGGTCAGTTATAACGATGGCAGTACCTGGCTGGAAGGTACGTTGCCACCTACGCAGTTTGGGGGTGGATTTGCCGCTATGGCAATTTGTTCCCACGGAATATACGCGCTGGACGGGGTACATGGAGAATTATTCCGCAGCCAGGACGATGGTTTGACCTGGGATACAATTGCGCCACCCAATGTCAAAATTTCCGAATTATATGCATTTGACGATCGCTTATATGCTCAAAGTGCATCTCAGGCTAGTTATTGGCGATTATCAGATAATGGAGCAAATTGGGAATTGGTATCGCCCGCTTTTGATTCCCATGAAAATGCCAGTGATATGTTTGCTTTCGGAACGTACCTGTTTTTTGCTACGAGCTACAATATGTGGAGTTCGGAGGATGCAGGCGTTACCTGGCATAAAAAAAATATTCCGAATGGCAATGGTGGTAATTTTATCCGCATTGGGAACCGTATTTACCGGCTGGGTGGTCCTAGCGGTTTGGTTTACACGGATGATTTTGGCGTCACTTGGAATGAAATACCACAGGCAGATGATTATTCACTTTTTTATCTTAGTACAGCCGGAGGCAAATTGCTGGCTGTTACATTTGATAAAGGCGTATTTTATTTTGATGAAACTGACAACCAGTTTAAACCGGCTAATAAAGGGCTTAATTCCGCCACGGTATATGATATTGAAGTGGGCGATAGTACGCTCTGGGCTGCCTGCGGCAATGGCGTGTTCGCGTATGATCTGGCCACTGAACAATGGATGGATAAAGCGTCGTTACCCATACCCAATTCGATGTATAAACAGGTGACTATAAGTAAATCTGGTAAAATAGCCGTCGTTGAAGCATTCCAATCCCAATATTTCTACCTGTCACTGGATAAGGGAATATCCTGGAAAAAGATATTCCCGGGCAATGTAAAAAGGGTAACGTGGCTGCAGGATGTGCTGGTAATAAGTGGAGAAAATGCAAGCGAAGGTTTGCGGTCTGTAGATTTTGGACAGACCTGGCAAGCAATAAACCAGCCCTTTTTAATAACTCAGTTTAATGGAAAATACTTTGGTCTGTACGATTGGGCCCATTTGGTTTCCAGCAATGATTTGGGCCTGACCTGGCAAAATGAACAGGATCCTGTTACATACACACGATTGTTGTATTCATCCGGTGACCGGCTATTCACGCTGAGTACGGATGAGGATTTGCAGCATACTGCGCTTTACAGTTCGGCCGATGGCATAACCTGGAAATACGCCAATGATGGCTTACCAGAACTAAATCTTTTTTTCGATTTCTCCTATTTTTCCAATTCGGGTAATGTCTGGAACAGCAATGGCAACTATTATCTATATGGTTTAGGGGAAGGATTTTTTGTTTCCTTAGACACCTGCAAAACCTGGCTTCCAATACAACGCAGTATGCGTTGGGACATAGATATAGTGGATACTACGTTGTTTTCGGGTGGCCGTAGCGAAGGCGTTTTAAAAAGCGCGCTTCCACAAAATTACGGTTCACTGTCCTCTGGAACAGTTTTCAAAGACGATAATAGCAATGGCATAAAAGATCCGGGTGAAATTGTGTTACCACACTTCAGGGTAGAAGTGCAGGAGCCCAACGCTTGGTTCCCGTTCTGGTTTACGACCACCAATGCGGCCGGTCATTACGCGCTCGGTACCTTGCCCGGCGGCAGTGATACGCTGCGGGTAAACACGGCCTTTAGTTATATTGATACGATCATTCCACCGTATTATGTGGTCAACAGCACCAATCCGAACCTCAATTTTGGGGTGCATTTTACCCAGGATATTACCGATGTATCTATTTCCGGCAACCGCATCCGGCGGCCACGACCCGGTTTTGATTTTGGCATCGATGTGCACTATGTCAACGACGGTACGCTGCCAGCCACCGGCGTAGTTTCTGTGAAACTGGATCCGGCGTTCCAATACGTCAATGCAGTGCCGGCGCCTTCCAGTGTATTCGGGGATAGCCTGGTGTGGAATTATACGCAATTGCCACTGTTTGAACGCCGGCATATCATCATTGATGGACTCATTGCGCAAACTGTTCCTTTGGGCAGTGCGATTAAAACATACGGTTATATCAGCGTAGACGGGCAGGACAGAACCCCACGCAACAATTATTTTGTGCGCTGCGATACGGTAGTTGGCTCCTATGATCCGAATGAAAAAACGGTCGAACCGGCCGCCGGACTCACCCCTGCTCAAATCGCCGCCGGTGAGGAATTATTCTACACGATCGAGTTTCAAAACACCGGCACGTATGAAGCCGAGCGCGTGCGCATCACCGATCGGCTGGATAAGGCGCTTAATCTTACGACGCTGCGTTTGGTCTCAGCCAGTCACGATATCAGCCGTTTTCAATTGCTGCCCGGCGGATTGCTGGAAGTCGTGTTCGACCACATCGCGTTGCCGGACAGCAATGCCAATGAAGTGGCCAGCCACGGGTTTGTTACGTTCGCTATTCAGCGCAATAAAGCCTTCGCCGCCTATCCCTACAATATCATCCGCAATAAAGCCGCCATTTATTTTGATTTCAACGAACCGATTATCACCAATACGGTGACTTCGGGACTGATCCTGACGCCGGTGGGAACGGATGCACCTGAAGCGGCTATTTCCAAAAAACAAGATCTGCTGATTGCACCCAATCCAACGGACGGGTATTTTACGGTCACTACTAAAAAGACACGGAGTGGGGTAGGGCAACTGACGCTTTTGAATACCGCTGGTCAGGTTTGTTTTCAGCAATCGGTGAAGGATGTGTCGCAGCCGGTGCGGGTGAATGCGGCGCTGCTGGCGGATGGATTTTATATTGTGCGCATATCCGACAAAGCAGGTCTTTGGGCCGGAAAATTGCTGCTGCAACATTAATTACATACTAGAGATAAACTTAGCAAAGAGGACTTATTTTCCTGATTAATGTAGAAAATCAGTATTGCATAGTAAGAGCATCGCTTACTATGCAATACTGGTTATCATTGATATTGTATATTTTGATTTCGATCAAATTATTGTGAAAATTTCTAATATTTCATCATACATAACAAATTTACCATGAAACAATTTTTCTCCTGTCTGCTGCTCCTGGCAGCACTTTGCCCGGCTGCCCTTGCACAAATTGATTGGCAATCCACGAATGGTCCCGAAGGCGGCGGCCAATATGGCATTTTCGGCAATAGCCAATATGCTTTTTACACCGATGCATATAAATTCTTTCGCACCGCAGATGGTCTCACCTGGGAGCAATTTCCGTATGCAAACTTTTTTCCGATTGCGATAAACGAAGAAAAAGTAGTCGCGGTAAAGTATGATAATGGGATTAACACCTTAGTTGTGAGTTATGACAATGGCGCCACGTGGATCAATGGCACCATGCCTCCGCTGACGCGTCTCGGCATTAGCGCCGCCGTTTGCTCCCAGGGCATTTACTATCCGGATATTATAGATTACCCGAATGGATTGAATAACCGGCTCTTTCGCAGTCAGGATGACGGGCTAACCTGGGATACCATTGTTACGCCCGGCCCCTACTGTGAAAATGTTTATTCGTTCGACGATCGCTTGTACGTGCAGCAAGAAAACAAATACTGGCGACTGGCGATGAATGGAATTGACTGGGAGCTTATTTCACCCCTGCTTAATGAGTCACCGCAGTGTCTTTTTGTATCTGGTGCTACGCGTATCATCGCCACCACCAACAATTTATGGAGCTCCAGCAATAACGGTGTGAGCTGGAAGAAGCGCTACGTGCCTTACAATAATCGCGCAAATGATAATTTTGCGGCGGTTGGCAGCCGGATTTACTGGATAGCCGGTTCGACTGGTTTAATGTACACGGATGATCAGGGAGATACCTGGCAGGAAATACCCGACCCCCGACTTTATGGCCTCGCAGTTTGCGATGTCATCGCACTTGGTGATAAATTACTTTGCGCGATCAACGGGAAAGGAGTGGCCTATTTGAATGAAACCACCAATACATTTATACCGGTCAACGAAGGGCTTACTTCCGCTTCCATATACAATCTGCAGGCCGGCAGTACCGATCTGTGGGCTGCGTGTGGCAACGGCGTATTTGCCTATGATTTAGCGACGCAGCAATGGGTCGATAAGGCCCCGTTACCCATGCCCCGAAGTCACTACGAACAAGTAGCTGTCAGCCCTTCCGGTAAAATTGCTGCATTTGCCAGTTAGTAACTATACAGCCGCTTATGCGGCAAGAAAAAATGGCAAATACTCTTAAAAGCACTTGATAATTTCGGAGATTCCGTATCTTTCGGGTATAAAAGCAAATCTTAGGTTGACAAAATCAGATTACATATCAAAGATATTGGTTTTAGAGGCCGAGAATGCGCAATTGCGCATTCAAGTTGCTCGCATTCCGATCATGGAGGCAGAGAATGTCCAGTTGCGTAGTCATGTGTCCGAGTTAGAAAATAAGTTCATCGAACTAAACCAAAAAGTGGAGAAACTGCTGATTCGCAAAGATAGTAGCAATAGCAGCCTGGCACCCAGTAGCGATCTGTTCAAAAGAAACCAAAGCCTTCGCACTTCCAGCGGGCGTAAGCCTGGGGGTCAAGCAGGGCACCAGGGAAAAACCTTGAAAATGGTCCATAAGCCCGATCATGTTAAAGTAATTATACCCGACTACTGCGGTATTTGTTCCCTTAAACTCCAGACCTCCCAAGCGGTATTTGTCGAACGCAGACAAGTGGTGGACATTCCGCCTATCGAGGTAGAAGTGACCGAATATCAGGTCTTTGAAATTGCTTGTGCTTGTGGCCATCGACAGATCGGGGATTTCCCTTCGGGTGTTGACAATCACATTCAATACGGGCCCAATATTGCAGCAATGACGGTCTATCACAATGTCTACCAGTACGTTCCTTTCAAAAGACTGCAAGATTTTTTCGTTCATATCTGCAATTTGCCCATCAGCATCGGCACCTTGGAAAATATAGTGGTTCGTATGGCAGACAAGGCCCGCCCCGTATGGGAAGAATTTAGACAAGCCATAGAACAATCCAAAGTAGTTGGCAGTGATGAAACCGGCGCAAAAGTAAACAGCAAAAAACATTGGATTTGGGTTTGGCAAAGCACCTTTATCACTTTCTTGGCCGTATCCGCATCGCGTGGCTATGACATGATAAATGCCCTGTTCCCAAACGGGTTTCCAAATGCCACCCTGTCCACGGACCGTTGGAAGGCACAACTCAAAACCAATGCGCTGCATCACCAACTTTGTCTGGCCCATCTACTAAGAGACCTTGTTTATCTGGGACAACTAGAAAAAACACCTTGGGCCGATCAATTCAAAGAACTATTGCTGGATGCCATTCAACTTAAAAAAACCAAAAGTGCCTATCTTAAAGATGACCCTGAAGCAAAAAAAATTGAACAGCGACTGGAGGGGCTTTTAATTAAACATGCCATTGATGAAAAAGCACTGAAAACTATAACATTTAAAGATTCAATGATCAAACATCAAAAACACCTGCTCCCCTTTCTCTATGACTCAAATATAACCTACGATAACAATGCTTCTGAAAGGAGCATCAGAAATGTAAAAGTCAAACTCAAAGTTTCCGGACAGTTCAAATCCAGACAAGAAGAATATTGCATATTACGTTCGGTTATCGATACTACTATCAAAAATGGAAACTCCGTTTTTGGTGCTATCTCCGCTTTGGCTCACCTAAAAATGCCGCCGAAGGCGGCTGTATAGTTAC
>JBBRDQ010000144.1:0-12992 GCA_038203695.1 Chitinophagales bacterium | reverse complement strand
TCCGCGGCGATTAATTCGCCCCGCTGTCCGGTTTCATTGTGTTTTGCCATAGCGGAGGATATAAAGCATTTAAGGATAGAGCAGGTATTTTTCGCGAATGGCCCGGAATGCCGTCAGGTCAGCTTGCCAGGAAGCCCTGATCTGTTCCTCCGTCTGGCCGCTTTCGATTTGCAGCCGCAGGCTTTTAGTCCCCGCCAGCAAATCGAAAAAACTGGTCTTCAGAAAAAAATCGGCTTTGTTGGGAAATTCCTGGTAAAAACACAGCAGCCAGTGCAAATCGATTTGTTTTTGCGCCCGGAGTGAGTCCATCGGGATCGTGCGCAGGTCGTATCCTTTACAAATCCAGCCTTCCTGCGGCGGATGTTTAGCCGCAGCCGTCGATCTCGGCACAAAAGTAAAGGCATCGCTGGTTATTTCCGGGTGTCCCAGTATTTGGAACGGCGTATTCGTGCCGCGTCCGATGCTGACCGTCGTGCCTTCAAACAGGCAAAGGTCGGGGTACAACAAAACGGCGCGCATATTGGGCAAATTGGGAGACGGCGGTACCGGTAAATCGTAGGGGGTAAGATGGGTGTAATTTTTACACGGGATCACCTGTAGGGAAAAACCCGGCTGCGGCGGTACGATCCAGTGTTCGCCGGTAAATAACCGCGCTAACTCACCGACCGTGCAGCCATGTACGATCGGCAATGGTGCCACACCTACAAATGAAGTCAACTGCATATTCAGCACCGGCCCATCGCAGTAATGCCCATTAGGGTTGGGCCGGTCGAGTATCAGCACAGCCTTACCTGCTTCCGCGCAGGCATCTAGTATATAGTGGAGGGTGCTGATATACGTATAAAAGCGCGCGCCCACATCCTGAATGTCAAAAACCACCAGGTCGATGCCTGCCAGGTCTTCATGCGCAGGCTTTTTCTTTTTACCATACAGCGATATGATAGGGATACCAGTACGGGTATCTTGTCCATCGCGGATCAATTCGCCCGCCTCCCCCTCGCCTCGGAAACCATGCTCAGGCGCAAAAATCCGGACGATACACTGGTTTAATGCAAACAGCGTATCGACCAAATGGACATTACCAACCCGCGAGGACGGATTGACCACCAACGCCACCTGCTTGTCGCGCAGCAAAGGCAATATTTTTTCCAACTGCGCCGCACCGACCACAATGCGTTGTGAGTCAATCGGTTCCGTTTGCGCAACAAGACTTGTACTGCTCCCTATAAGAACAGCCAGCCAAAGAAATTTCAAACTAAAAGTGCGCATTTTACTTTTTCTAAACAATTCGTTTTTTATTTGTGTTGATTTTGCCGCTCTGCTGCACGCGATCACTTCTTTCCTAACGCTTATCATTTCCTTCCCACGCACATGTACGCTATCATTGACGTAGAAACGACCGGCGGTCAGGCGCGCTTTGAGCGGGTTACTGAGATCGCCATTGTACTCCATGATGGCCGACAGGTAGTGGATACGTACAGCACCTTGCTCAATCCCGAACGCAGCATTCCCTGGAACATCACCCAACTGACCGGCATTGATGACCGGATGGTGGCCAATGCGCCAAAATTTTACGAAGTAGCGCGTAAAATAGTGGAAATGACCGAAGGAGCGGTGTTTGTCGCACACAATGTTACGTTTGATTACAATTTTATCCGCGAAGAATTTGCCAGACTGGGGTTCACTTTTTCGCGGCAGCAACTCTGTACGGTTCGACTGGCGCGCAAAGTATTCCCCGGATTGCCGAGTTATAGTCTGAGCAACCTGAAACAACATTTTGGGATCCGCTCGGATCGGGCCCACCGTGCTTTAGACGATACTTTGGCGACGGTCACATTGTTCGAACATATTCTGGCGGCACAAACGGGTGCAAGTACGATTAAATCGCTGGTTAACCAAGGTATCCGCGAGACTAAACTGCCTATTTCCATCACACTCGAGCGCCTGCACAGTATCCCGGAAGAATGTGGCGTCTACTATTTGTACGATGAAAACAAGGAGGTGATTTACGTCGGCAAAAGCCGCAATATCCGCAAACGCCTGTTCGAACACTTTTCCGATCCGACCGCCAAGGGCGAAAAATTGCGCATGGGCGTAGCCGATATCAGTTATGAAGTCACCGGTAGCGAACTGGTGGCCTTGTTGCTGGAAAGTGCCGAAATTAAACGGTTACAACCCCGGGTCAACCGCGCCATGCGCCTTAAAATGTACGCCGGCGCCATCTTCACCTACACCGACGCGCAGGGCTACCAGTGTTTTGTCGCAGGCAAACGCACGGCTAAGACCGCCAAAAATTTAGAAATGGTGGCCGATTTCCCGAAACTGGATAGCGCCAAAATGTATTTGCAAAACATCGTACGGATGCACGAACTTTGTTACCGGCTCAGCCATCTGGATCTATCGGAACGGGCGTGTTTTCATTACTCCATTAAAAAATGTCACGGCGCCTGCATCGGCATCGAAACGCCGGAGGTCTACAACGAACGCGTAACCACGGCCCTATCGCAACTGAATAAACGCCTCTCCGGCAGTTTCTTTTTGCTCGATCAGGGCCGCACGCCCAATGAACGCGCCGTTATCGGCGTACAGGATGGCAATTACCTCGGCTACGGTTTTGTCGATGTGACCGATGGATTCAGTAATGCGGAAGACCTGCTGGAAGCATTGGCACCTCCCCCACCCGACCCGGATGCGACGCGCATTATCCGCGCTTTTGCGGAAGCAAAAAGCACCTTGAAGAAGATTATGTTTTAAAGGGCGGTTACATTTAAAATCATCTCTTTCCATTGAAATATTTACCCTCCCAAGCCTTGTTGTCATCCTGAGCGGTCAGCGAAGGATCTGGGGCCGAAGGCCCGATACTTTTTCTTGAGTGCTGCGCACTCAGGTCCTTCGCTGACCGCTCAGGATGACAGAATCTCTTGGGAGGGTGAAATAGGGACACCAAACAAGATATGGAATGGCCCCAACTCCCTGATTACCAAGCCCTTACAGCAAAAATTCGTAATTCGTAATTCGTAATTCGTAATTGAATTACACGTCGCAGATATCAATCGACTTCAACAGCGATCCCATTTTATCCTCCGCAGCCGGGATGAATTCCTGCGCGACAAATCCTTTATGCCCCGTAGCCACAATAGCCTTCATGATCGCCGGGTAATACAGTTCCTGCGATTCATCGATCTCATGGCGGCCAGGTACGCCGCCGGTATGGTAGTGGCCAAAATGCTGGTGATGGTCGCGAATGGTGCGGATCACATCACCTTCATCAATTTGCATGTGGTAAATATCGTATAGCAGTTTGAAATTAGGCGAATCCAGGCGTTTGCATAATTCCACGCCCCAAGCCGAGCGGTCGCACATATAGTCTCTGTGATCGACGCGGCTGTTGAGCAGTTCCATCTGAATGATCACGTTGTTTTTTTCGGCGATCGGCAGAATTTTTTTCAGCCCTTCCACGCAATTCTTCAGACCGGTCTCGTCGTCCATTCCATTGCGGTTGCCGCTGAAACAGATCAGGTTCTGATAGCCGTTTTTCGCTACCAGCGGAATCATCTCCGTATAGTTCTGGATCAATTTTGCGTGGTACTGCGGATCGTTCCAGCCATTGGGAATGCCGAGTTCCGCGCCGTTGCACATGGAAGAAATCAATCCGTATTTTTGCAGGGTCGGCCAGTCTTTGGGTCCGACCAGGTCAATGGCGACAATCCCCATCGGCACGACCGCTTTACACAGGTCTTCGACCGACATGGAACCATAACACCACTGGCAGACCGAGTGGCGAATATTTCCTTTGCGTACGGTGAACAGGTCTTTGGTAGCAGCGGGTGAAGTTTCAGCCATAAGCAGATTAGGGGCCGCCGACACCGCAGCGGCTCCGGCAAGCAAAGTTTTAAGGACGCGACGACGTGTAGGCATGGGAATGAAAACCGTTGAATATTTGATGAATGGTTGATGCGGTACTATTTTATCTGTGCAAAGTTGCGCTAAAGATCACAATTTAAAGATTGCCGGCCGACTAATTTTCGGTACGCACACCCAGTTCGATCACATCCCGGATATTACCATACACCTCCACCCCACTATCGAGCCAGGTTGTAGGCGAAACCCAGCGAATTTCCTCGATATCCTCTTCGGTTTGGGGCGTAGTCTGCGCGTCGGTGGTTTGCATGTGATACCACCAAGTCACTTTGAGGATGCGTTTTTCTTTCAGCATATAAGTGTGGTAGGTGTGTGTAAGAAACGCACCCAGGGTAATATTTTGGATACCGGTCTCCTCCTGCACTTCCCGGACGGCTGCTTGTTCCGGCGTTTCGCCCGGATCAATTTTCCCCTTGGGCATATCCCAGGAACTACGCCGAAAAAAGACCAGAAGTTCTCCCTGGGCATTTTGCAGGTACCCGCCGGCGGCTTCCAGCACTTTGTAGGAAGACTTGAAATCGGCCCACAATCCGGGCAAATCATCGCTGTACAGTACGACCGACTCCACTTCACTGTTCTTGTCGAGCAAGTCGATATACTGCAAAAGCATCTTTTTTTTGCCAATATAGGGGGCTAAAAGGTTGTTTTTATCGCATTGAAAATTATTCGCCGTCATTTCTGCCGTAGAAATCAGCAAAACGGGCGTACCGTTGATATAGATTTTATATTTTTGCGGCTCCATTGTGCTTTTTAGGTGCAATGATAAGCACGGCTACTGAAAATTCACCCCTTATATTTTAGTCTGCCGTATTTAGCCCGTTCAACCAGTTAAATCTTATTACATGCAAATAGCCCGGGAGGTTGCGCGTCAACTATTGACTATCAAAGCCGTCAAATTGAGTCCCCAGGACCCCTTCACCTGGGCATCCGGCATGTTGTCGCCGATTTATTGCGACAACCGTATTGCCCTTTCACATCCGGCAGCACGGACCTTTTTGAAAAATTGTCTGGCCGAACAAGCCCGGACGTTTGGCGATTTTGATATTGTGGCCGGTGTAGCCACGGCGGGCATTCCCCATGGCGCACTGTTAGCCGATGTACTGGAAAAGCCTTTTATTTATGTGCGCGGTGGTGCCAAGGATCACGGTCGCCGCAATCAGATTGAAGGAGAATTGCAACCCGGACAACGCGTTTTGGTGATTGAAGACCTGATCAGTACCGGCGGGAGTTGCCTGGTGGCCGTCGATGCACTGCGCGACGCAGGCGCTGTAGTAGTGGGCGTACTGGCCATATTTCAGTATGGTTTTGCCAAAGCCGACACCGCATTTGCCCAGAAAGAAGTACCTTTTCAAACCCTGACCAATTATGATACTCTGACGGAAGAAGCAGCAAATAGTGGTTATGTTTCAGCCGATGATTTAAACACACTCAAAAAATGGCGCGAAAACCCAGAAGCCTGGGGCGCGTTGTATGCGTGATAAAATTGCCGGATGAAAACCGGATCGAATTTTACAACGCCCGATCATGCACTAATACCCATTTGCTACCATCTTATCCGGAATTAGCCGTATTTCCGGCCCATAAATTTTTAATCAATGCACATAATTACACCCGAATCTGAGTCCTTCCTTCGCCGCTATTTAAATAATTCCAGTCCCACCGGTTATGAGTGGACGGGTCAAAAAATGTGGCTCGACTATCTTCGACCTTATATAGATACCTGGAAACTGGACAATTATGGCACCGCCTATGGTATTATCAATCCTGGTCAACCGTTTAAAGTAGTGATAGAAGGCCACGCGGACGAAATCTCCTGGTTTGTCAATTACATCACCGACGATGGTTTTATCCACGTTATTCGCAACGGGGGCAGCGACTATCTCATTGCACCTTCGATGCGCGTCTGGGTGCATTTGCGCAACGGTGGTAAAATACCCGGCGTTTTTGGCTGGCCCGCCATTCATACCCGCACCGATAAGGACGCTACGCTCTCGCCGGCCATTGACAATATCACCATCGATGTAGGCGCAAAAGACCGTGAAGAAATCCTGAAAATGGGGATTCACGTGGGTAGTGTGGTTACTTTTCAAGACGAATTTACGATTTTGAACGACCGCTATTATGTCGGCCGTGCACTGGACAACCGGATGGGAGGCTTTTGCGTGGCCGAAGTAGCACGTCTATTGAAAGAAAACAATATTCAACTGCCGTATACGCTCTATATCGTCAATTCCGTCCAGGAAGAAGTGGGTCTGCGCGGTGCCGAAATGATCACCCAAAGTATCAAGCCCAATGTCGCGATCGTCACCGACGTAACGCACGATACGCATACGCCGATGATCAATATCAAAAAACACGGCGATGTACGCGGCGGCAATGGTCCGTCGGTCACGTACGCGCCGGCGGTACACCAAAAACTGCTGGATCTGATTATCGACGCTGCTGAAGCACACGAAATCCCGTTCCAGCGGGAAGCAGCAAGCCGGGTTACGGGTACCGATACGGATGCATTTGCGTATTCCAATGGCGGCGTACCTTCGGCACTCATTTCACTGCCTTTGCGCTATATGCACACAACGGTAGAAATGGCGCACAAGGACGATGTCAGCAATTTGATCCGGTTGATTTACGAGGCATTGCAGAAAATTGAAAACAACCACGACTTCCGGTATTTTCAGGAACTAGATTAACTTAATTACGAATTTTCAATTACGAATTACGAATCATTCAAGTCACCAAGTAAACGAATCATTTTTAAATACCTCCACCGTGGAATTCGCCGTTTGCCAGGTCAGCATTGCTCCATTGCGCGCCCATCCCTCCGATAAGAGCGAGATGGTATCGCAACTGCTTTTTGGTGAAACCGTCGAATTGCGGGAACAAAAAGACAACTGGCGACAAGTCGTTTGCGCCTGGGACGGCTATATCGGCTGGGTCGACAGCAAGCAACTTAAACCATTGACACCCAGCGAATTCGAAGCGTATGCGGAGCAACAAGCCATTAATTTGTCGCTGGTAGAGGGACTGATGGCGGCAGATCATTTCATTCCGCTCACGATGGGTGCCGTACTGCCGCAGTACGACGGATTGCGTTGCCGCCTGGGCGATCAAACCTTTCAGTTCTCCGGACCAGTCGCCACGGCCGGACAAACCCCGCTGACCAGCGATTGGGTGGTGAAACTGGCCCGCCGTTATTTACATGCCCCTTACCTATGGGGAGGCCGCTCGCCCTTTGGGATCGATTGTTCCGGGCTGACCCAGATGGTCTTTAAAATGGCTGGAATTCGCCTGTTGCGCGATGCATCCCAGCAAGTGACCCAAGGGCGCGCGGTAGATTTTATGGAGCAATGTCAGGCTGGAGACCTGGCCTTTTTTGACAATGGTCGCGGCGATATAACCCACGTCGGCATTATTTTACCGGAGTGCCACATTATCCATGCCTCCGGCAAAGTACGCGTGGACAAACTCGACCACTTTGGTATTTTTAACCGGGAACACAACCGCTATTCCCACCAGTTGCGCATTGTAAAACGCCTGCTGCCCGACACCCTGACAGCGCCGGTTTCCAGAGAGACCGAGGAGGCACAAGTAGACGACCTGGTCAATCAGGGCGCGTTGTTTGGATAACAGTGTGCACCTTTAGCCAAATACCACATCCAGGCTTTCACAAATTTTCGCTACCGCAAGTTCCAAATCGGCCTGCGTGTGGGCCGCAGAAATAAATCCTACTTCATAACCCGAGGGACCAAAGTACACCCCGCGTTTGAGGCACTCCAAGTGCATTTTTTTGAACAATTCCATCTTAGCGCCATCGATATCGTCTGAGCGGTGCATACGCGCCCGGGTAAACGTGGGCCAGAAAATAGAACCGATATGCGGAAAAGTCAGTTCGTAGCCGCGTTGATCGCAAAATGCCTGCAACTGACCGGTAAACCACTCGGTTTTTTGCGCCAGCGATTCGTAAAATCCGGGTTGCAGCAACAATTGTAACGTGACATAACCAGCCGCCATAGCTACCGGGTTTGCGCTCAGCGTTCCGGCCTGGTAAACGGGCCCGACCGGTGCGACGTGTTCCATAATTGTCCGGCTGGCCGCATAAGCGCCCACTGGCATACCGCCGCCAATGATTTTACCGAACGTAATAATGTCCGGCTGGATGTCGTATAAACCCGCCGCACCTTCAAAACCGACCCGGAAACCGGAGATAACCTCGTCAAAAATCAGCAGAATGCCGTAGCGGGTACATTCCTGACGCAGGTATTGCAAAAAAGAACGGTCTTGTAACAGCAGGCCATTATTGGCCGGAATCGGTTCGATAATAATGGCGGCCACTTCGTGGCCTTGTTCGCGCAGCATCACATCGAGCGCATCGGTATCGGCCAGGGGTAAAACCAGCGTTTCTTTGGCAAAAGATTCGGGAATACCCGCCGAAGTACTGATGCCAAAGGTAACCAGTCCGGAACCGGCTTTTACCAGCAACGAGTCCACATGTCCGTGGTAACAGCCTTCAAATTTAATGATTTTGTCGCGGCCGGTTACCCCGCGTGCCAGGCGAATGGCGCTCATGACCGCTTCCGTACCGCTGCTCACGAAGCGAACCATTTCTATATAGCGGTGGTTGTCGAGCATCAATTTGCCGATCCGCAAATCATGCGGCGTAGGCGTTCCGAACGACATGCCGTCCGCCACAGTCTCCTGCACTTTCTGCACTATTTCCGGTGGACAGTGACCGAGAATAAGCGGGCCCCAGGAACAACAAAAATCGATAAACTGTTGTCCATCAACATCCTGTATGTGAGAACCCACTCCTTTTTCAAAAAAAATAGGCGGCCCTTGTACGCTTTTGAAAGCACGCACGGGAGAGTGTACGCCTCCTGGAAAGTATGATTTGGCAGTTTCAAACAGTTCGCCGCTGCGGGCGCGCGTAAAAGTCTCGGGTGTTGGATAGTTGTATTGTTTCATGCCGCAAAGGTACGGCACTGCAACTGTAGGCACGTGTCAGGAATATGTAATAAGAATGTTGAAACATACGGAATTGAGGAATTGAGGAATACGCTCGACGTACTCGCGTCCGTCTTTTTTCAACGACACTTCAAGGAAATCACCTCGGTTTGGATTACATTGCTTTTATTGCCGGCGCGATCTTTAATATAGATCGTATAAAATAACGTGTCGAATGCAATCGGTACATCCAAGCACGTGAGTGGAAATTCGGACCCGGGTGGAAAATAGATGCAGCAGGTAGTGGGCAGCGCGATACTTACTTCTCCGGAGATCCCATTTCCGGTACCTTGCGAGCCGATAAACGGAATGCTGTACGGTGGTTTAGTGACGCTGTCGCGGCTATCGGTAATAAAAATATCCGGCAGTTCATTGTTCTCCGAACCCAGGTCACCGTCGCCGTCGGTAAAGGAAAACGTAATCAATACACTGTCGGGCGTACCCAAACCCGTTTGCCGCAGCAGGTTTTTGGTCTGACTTTTAAACGCGATGACCGGCTCATTCGGGTAGTCCGGCGGTTTGATACAGTACTGAAAAATGCTGGACCCGGTAAGCAAGGCGAACAGGAAGATAATAGTTTTTGTTGTTGGGCGCATTTGAGTTGTATTTTTGCGTCAAAATTGTACTTTTTCTAACAATGTCAACAGTTCAACGGGAAGAATTATTGCAAAAGGTCTGCAATTTGCATCCAGCCGACTTTGAAACGGTGGCTTTGGCCCTGTTTCGGTACCAGGCTACGCACAATGCGCTGTATCGCCGCTATCTAACATTGCTGGGCCGCGATCTAACCCAGGTAAAAAACCTGGCCGATATCCCGTTTTTGCCCATCCGGTTTTTCAAAACGCACGATGTGCGCACCGGTCACTGGGTGGCGCAAAGTGTATTTACCAGCAGCAGTACGACCGGGCAAACGCCTTCGAGACATCCGGTGCGCGAACTTGATTTTTACCTCGAAAACACATGGCGCGGGTTTTCGGAATTCTACGGCGATCCGACCGAATGGTGCGTGTTGGCGTTGTTGCCCGCTTACTTGGAGCGGCAAGGCTCCTCGCTGGTCGCGATGGCGGACTATTTTATTCGACATTCGCAACATCCGGAAAGCGGTTTTTTTCTAGATGATTTTGCGGCATTGCAGGAAAAACTCCAATTTTGCCGGACGCACAATTATAAAACACTGCTACTGGGCGTAAGTTTTGCCTTGCTCGATTTTGCCGAACAATTTCCTATGGACTTGTCCGGCATAACGATCATGGAAACCGGCGGCATGAAAGGCCGGCGCCGCGAACTCACCCGAACGGAACTGCACGACACGCTGAAAGCCGCATTACACGTCGAGGCAGTCCACTCCGAGTACGGCATGACTGAATTGCTGTCGCAAGGGTACGCCGTCGGCGGTTCTTTATTCAGTCCGGCCGGCACCATGCAGGTGCGCACGACCGAGATCAACGACCCTTTCTGTCCGACCGCTGCCGGCCGCACCGGCGTCTTGAACATCATCGACCTGGGCAACCTGGACACCTGTGCCTTTATCGCTACGGAGGACATTGGGAAAGTCTATCCGGACGGTCGCTTCGAAGTATTAGGGCGGCTGGATGCTGCGGAAATGCGGGGGTGTAATTTGATGGTGGAATAAGATGAATTACGAATTACGAATTACGAATTACGAATTACGAATTACGAATTACGAATTACAAATTACGAATTACGAATTACGAATTACGAATTACGATTTAAACCTGTATACAACCTCATTCGTACCTCGTACCTCGTAAATTAAAATTATCGTGGATCAAATTTATATCCAACTCCTTTTATTGTTTTAATATGATCAGTTCCGGTTTTTTCACGGATCTTGCGGATATGGACATCGATAGTTCGTTCACCAACCACTACATCATCGTCCCATACACGCATAAGTATATCTTCGCGGGTGAAAACTTTTCCAGGTTTTGCTGCCAGGATATTAAGTAGTTCAAACTCCTTGCGTGCAAGTTGAATTTCTTTTCCTTCAATAGTAATGAGATATCTTTCCCTGTCGATAGTAATATCACCTGCCTGAAAAACTTTCGACTCCTCTTCCACAACCGGAATCCGGCGCAGCAACGAATTTACTTTGCTTATTAAAACGGAAGGCTTTATAGGTTTGGTTATATAATCGTCAGCACCGGCATCCAATCCAAGGATTTGAGTGAAATCTTCGCTTCGGGCAGTAAAGAAAACGATAATTGTATCTTTTAATTCAGGAAACCGTTTCAGTTCCTGGCAGGTTTCGATACCATCCATTTCGGGCATCATAAGGTCGAGCAGAATAAGATGAGGAACGTCTTTCTGCACTATTTTTATGGCATCGCGGCCATTCAGACTGGTAATAACATTAAATCCTTCCTTACGCAGGTTGTAGCCGACAAAATCGAGTATATCCTGCTCATCGTCAACCAGAAGAATTGTGTATTTTGATTTATCCATTTGGATTGTGTATTATTAGTATTTTAAATGAAAGTGGAAAAGAACCTTTTACTAAAACTGCGGGTAAGCCGGATAAAATAGGAATGAGTGATTCTTATTTTTTTTGATGTGGTTACAGATTATTTTACCGGAACATAACCTGCTTTAAGCACAATTTGTTGTCCGGTATGCGAAAGTGCAAAACCGATAAACGGACTTATTGCATCTTTCAGATTTTCAGGGAAAATATAGTACAGTGGCCGGGAAATGGGATAAGAGTTGTTTTTAACCGATTCTACCGAAGGAGTTATAAAAGTAGTGCCTTTATCACCCGAAATTTCCAAAGGTTTTAACGTTCTGTCGAGATATGCCAATCCAACATAGCCTATTGAGCCTTCAATCTGGCTCACACTCTGTGCAATGGCACCTGTTGCAGGCATATGCAAAGCTGCAGATGAATAGTTTTTCCCGTTAAGTACATGCTCTTTAAAGAACTCATAAGTACCTGAACTGCTTTCGCGTATATACAAAACAATTTCCAGGTTTGTTCCTCCAACATCATTCCAGTTAGTGATTGTACCGGTGAAAATAGCTTCGAGTTGCTGCACAGTAAGATGGTTAACCTTATTGCCAGGATTAACAATTACGGCAAGGGCATCATAAGCAATCGTGGTTTCGGTAACGGATATACCAGCTTTTTTCAGGTGAAGTTTCTCATCGGCTGATATTTCTCTCGCTGATTGGGCGATATCAGTTTCTCCTGCAAGGAGCGCTGCAATTCCAATGCCTGAACCACCACCGTTAATCAGAATGGAGGCATCAATATTTCGTTTCATGTATTCTTCGGACAGCATTTGGGTTAGCGGAAACACGGTATCGCTACCTTTAATTCTTATTTTTTGTGCAAATAGCTGATTTACAGCTAACAGGGTTATTATCAGGTAGAGCGCTGCTGACTTCATACTGGCAAATTTACATTAATTGTTAAATAATTGTAAAGTAAGTCACATGATATTACTTGCTGATTATTCCAATGTTAAATAAATATTACTAAAAAGACCCATTTTTTTGCCAGAATTAATTGTTTAATGGTTCCGGGAGTGTTTTAACACTGAAATGATATGATAGAACTTGCATGTACTATAATTGTTTAGACTGAATTATTCTTAAGCCATGTGAACCCTTTGAGCCTTTGAGCCTGAGTGGCATTAGTGAAAATTACCACAAAATCGCCAAAACAATAAGGTTCACAAAATTATTGGTGAATTTAGTCTTTTTATGAATAGTTATGGTTAGAAAGCTATTGACCACAACTAATACCAATATGAATTATACAATAATCCAAAAGCTTGTTGTATAATTCTACAGAGGTAAATACCAATCACAAAGTAGTTTAGTCCCTTTTGGACTATTACGAATTTCATATCGGGATACTAATTAATTGAATGATTTTATGAGATATGATTACCCAATTTAAAATACTATAAACGACAACTGCCGGAAAATAATTATCCGGCAGTTGATGGTATTGTCTATAGAATTGTATCTGAAATTTAGTGTTTTACATTTTTGGTTTATTATCAATTTTACGGGCAGTAACTTCAAAGTCTCTGCTGGCTTTGAGC